>CAZBOF010000074.1:0-20214 GCA_964493285.1 uncultured Rhizobacter sp.
AGTACACCGGGCTGCCCTTCTTCGCGCCCGAGATGTTCCGCACGGTCGAGGTGGCCGACCCGCTGCGCACCAAACAGCTCAAGGCCGGCTTGCAGCAACTGGGCGAAGAAGGCGCGATCCAGGTGTTCCGCCCCGTGGCGGGTTCGGTGCTGCTGCTCGGCGCGGTGGGACAGCTGCAGTTCGAGGTGGTCGCGCACCGGCTGGAACATGAGTACGGGGTGAAAGCCCGCATCCAGCCGAGCCGTTTCCAGGTGGCACGCTGGGTGACATGCGACGACCCGGTGGAGCTGAAGCGCTTCATCGATGCGAACGATCACCGCGTCGCGTATGACGCGGTGAATGCGGCCACGGTGCTGGTGGAGTACGCGCCCGAGTTGCGCGCCATCGAATCCAACTGGCCGAAGATCAAGTTCCACGCGCTGCGCGAGCACGCGGGGCTGGTGTTCCAGAAGCAGCTCGACGGCTGACGCCGTTCGGCCTGCCGGCGCGGGCCCTGCAGGACGCGCACCCGGGCGCAACTCCTGGCACAGTGGCACGGCCCGCCTCCATCGCCCCAACCAAGGAGCCCGACCCATGCTTCTCAAATCATTGGTCGCCTACGCGCATTTCGTCGCTGCATTCGGTGTCGTGGCCACCCTCGTTTTCGAATGGCTCACCTACAGCCGCAACCCGTCGGCGCAAGACGCGAAACGCCTGATCGCCGTCGACCGCTGGTATGGGATGTTCGCGGGGCTGGTGCTCATCGCGGGCACGGTGCGCCTGGTGTACTTCGAGAAGGGTTGGGCGTTCTACCGCCTCATGCCGTTCTTCCACCTGAAGCTCGGCGTGTTCTTGCTGATGGGGCTGCTGTCCATCTACCCCACGATGAGGTTCCTGCGCTGGCGTACCGACATCCGGGCCGGGCGCGCGCCGGCGGTCACCGAGGCACAGCACCGGGCGATCTCGGCCTGCCTGAATGTGCAGATGATGCTGATCGCCGTGCTGCTGCTGTCGGCGTCGCTGATGGCCAACGGGGTGGGCGCGTGAGCCGGGGCGTATTCAACCGCTGAGTGCGTCGCGCGCGCTCACTGGCGCCACCAGACGACGGCCAGAACAAAGCCGGCGAGCCACAAGGTCTCGCACAGGATCAGCGCCAACGGCCGCCATCCGGTGCGCGCGAGCTGCAGAAAGCTCGTCTTCACGCCCAAGGCGGCGATCGCAGTGACCAGGCACGCCAGGGACAGGTCGGTCAGGCCTTTCTGCACCGGCGCCGAGAACTGGCCGAGAGAGTTCAAGACCACCATGGCAATGAACAGCCACAGGAACCACGGCAAGGTGTCGTGCTGGCCGGGCCGGGACTCGCCCGATTCGGCCCGTGCCTGTTCACGCGACTTCTTGAAGGCGGCGGACACGATCACCACCACCCCCATCAGCATCGCCACCCGGAACAGCTTGACGATCGTGGCCACCTCCGCCGTTTCCGTGCCGAGCATGTAGCCCGCGCCGACGGCCTGCGCCACATCGTGGATGGAGCCCCCCAGGAAGATGCCGGCCAGCTCCGGCGGCAGGCGCAGCGCCGTGGCCACCAGCGGATACACCAGCATCGCCATCGTGGAGAGCAAGGTCACGGCCACCACCACCATCAAGGTGAAGCGTTCGCTCTCTTTGTTTCTGGGCAGGACGGCCGAGATGGCCAACGCCGCGGATGCACCGCAGATCGCGACTGCACCGCCCGAGAGCGTGCGTTGCGCGAGCGTGAGCTTCAAGAACCGCCCGACGGCCAAGGCCACCAGGAAGGTGGTCACCACGCCCAGCACCACGGTCAAGGCGGTCTGCCAGCCCAAGGCGACGATCTGTGCGGCGGTGATGCGCGCGCCCAGCAAGCCGACGCCCAGCCGCAGCATCGCCCGGCCGCAGAAGTCGATCCCGGGCCGGGTCTTGGCTTCCTCGCTGAGATAGTTGAACGCCATGCCGATCAGCAAGGCATAGAGCAACAGCGGCCCGCCGTGCAATGAAGACACCGACAGCGCCGCCATGGCCAGCACGACGGACAGCGCCGTGCCAGGCGCGAGGTGGCGCATTTGCCGCCAGGCGTTCGAGAGCGGCCCCACCCACCAGGAAGGGGGTGCCTTGTGCGGATATTCACTCATGCCAACTGCCGGCTGCATGCGGGGCCGGTCGGCGGCCCCGGCAGCTCTTTACGCCTTGCGGGGCACCACCACGTCGTACCAGGACTTCGCGTCGCGCGTGCGTGCGTCATCGACGTACAGCGTCTTGACTTCGGTGTAGGCGTTCAGCCCTTCTTCGCTGAACTCACGGCCCACGCCGGACTGCTTGTAGCCGCCGAACGGCGCGTCGGAGTTCAGCACGTGCCACTCATTGATCCACACCCAGCCCGCGCGCAGGCGGCGTCCGAGGGCCACGGCGCGATCGGTGTCGCGACTCCAGACGCCTGCGGCCAGGCCGAACAACGAGTCGTTGGCGATGCGAACCGCGTCGTCTTCGTCGGCGTAGCTCAGCACCGACAGCACCGGGCCGAAGATTTCCTCGCGCGCAATGCGCATGTCATTGCCCACGTCCGAGAAGATCGTCGGCGCGACGAAGAATCCCTTGCCCAGGTCGCCGGAGGTCAGGCGATTGCCGCCGATGCGCAGCTTCGCGCCTTCTGTCTGGCCGACGTCGATGTAGCCGAGCACGCGCTCCATCTGCTTTTGCGAGACCACCGGGCCGACATTGGTTTCCGGATCCATCGGGTCGCCGACCTTCAGGCCGCGCGTGCGCTCGACCAGGCGCTCCACGAACTCGTCCTGCTGCTTGCGGCTGACCAGCAAGCGCGTGCCGGACTCGCACACCTGGCCGGCGTGGAAGAACGTCGCGTACAGCGAGCCGTCGATGGCGAGTTCAGGGTCGGCATCGTCCAGCACCAGGTTCGCCGACTTGCCGCCGCATTCCAGCGTCAGGCGCTTGAGGGTGGCGCCCGCCAGCGTCATGACACGGCGGCCAATTTCGGTCGAGCCGGTGAAGGCGACCTTGTCCACCAGCGGGCTGGTGGCGATGGCTTCGCCCACTTCGGCGTCGCCGGTGAGAACGTTCACCACGCCCGGAGGCAGTCCGGCCGCGTGGCACAGCTGCGCGAACAGCAGGCCCGTCGCCGGGGTTTCCGGCGCCACCTTCAGCACCAGGGTGTTGCCCGTGGCCAGCGCGGAGCCGATCTTCCAGATGGCCATAGGCAACGGGAAGTTCCAGGGAATGATCTGCCCGCACACGCCCAGCGCCTCGCGCACCGTCGACAGGAATGCGCGGCCTGCACGCTGCTGCGTCTCGATGGGCCGCGGCACGCCGTCGTACTTCTCGGCCATCTTGGCGAAGTACTTCAGCTGGCCGACGGCCAACGCGATGTCGGTGCGGGTCTTCTTGATCAGTGCGCCGGCATCGCGCGCTTCCAGCTGCGCGAACTCCTCGGCACGGGCCTTCAGCTGCTCGGCCATCTTCTCGATGGCAGCCTTGCGATCGGCCGCTGTCCATTCCTGGCGCCAGGGGCCCCCGTCAAACGCGCGCCGGGCCGCGGCAATGGCCCGCACGGCGTCGGCCGGGCTGGCCAAGGCCACGTCAGCCACCGGCTCACCGTTGGCCGGGTTGCGGGTGACGTAGGTTTTCGCGCTTTCGGACGGGACGAACTGCCCGTCGATATACAAGGGGAGCTGAAGCAAGGAAGTCATGGCACAAATTCCTCATATGGATCGTTACATCGAGCGTATCACATACTGACGAGTCAGGATGTATATTTGCACCATTGCATCTGGACTCCATTCATGGGCCCCTATTTCGAAGATTTCCGGGTGGGCAACACCTATGTAAGCGCGCCTCACGCGGTCACCGAATCCGAGGTGCTGTCATTCGCCCGGGAGTTCGACCCGCAGCCGTTCCACCTCGATGCAGAGGCGGCCAAACACACCGTGTTTGGTGGTTTGGTGGCCGGCGGCTTTCACAGTGCGGCGCTCAGCCTGCGGCTGGCACTGGACACGAAGCTCTTCAGCCAGTGCTCCATCGCCGGACTCGGCGTGGACGAACTTCGCTGGTCTCACCCGATGCGCCCGGGCGACACGGTGACGCTCACTTTCACGGTGGCGCAGGCCCGCCGATCGCGGTCGCAGCCGGACCGCGGCATCGTCACCTTCCACTACGAACTTCACAACCAGCAGGGCCTGCTGCTGACCTCGCTCAAGATCACCAAGGCGCTGAAATCGAGACCCGGCAACGCGCCTGCTTGACTTCCATTTGCTATTTACATACTATCTAGTTGGTATTTTTCATGCCGAGGGAGCCATGACCGCAGTACGACAGCCATCTTCAGCCAGCTCCGAGGAGGCCCGCGAGCAGGCCTTGCAGGAGCGCATCCGTGCGGGCCACACCGTCGAGGACTTGTCCGAGATGACGCCCCGCTACCGGGAGGTGCTGACCAACACCATCCACATCGCAGCCGACCTCGAAGTGATGGTGCTGCCGACCTACCTGCCCGCGATCCGTACCGCTCCCACGCTGGAAGACAAGATCGCCGTGGCCGCGGCCTGCCAGGACGAACTGGGCCACGCCCAGGTGATGTACCGCATCCTGGAAGACTTCGGCTACGACACGCACGCCTTCTTGCTGGAGCGCGATCCGAAGGAGTGGCGCACGTTCCAGATGGTCGAGTACCCGCACCAGGACTACATCGAGTTCGTGGTGTCCCTGTGCTTCGGCGACCGCGCCGGCTACATCACCACCGTCGACCTGGAAGAGCACTGCTCCTACGGCCCGTTCGCGCGCTCGCTTCGCAAGGTGAACTTCGAAGAAACCTTCCACGTCGCCCACGGCGAACGCTGGGTGAAGTTCTTCTGCAACCACTCGCCCGAAACGCGCCGGCGCGTGCAGGAAGCCGTGGACTTCTACTTCCCGCTGTGCGTGTCGTGGTTCGGCATGCCCGACAGCCGCAAGAAGCGCATGGACCAGCTGAATTTCAAGATCCGCGGCTCCTCCAATGACGAGATGCGCCAGAAGTACCTGTCGCGCATCGTGCCGTTTGCCGAGAAGGTCGGCATCAAGGTCCCGGCGCACCGGGACGAGGAAACCGGCAAGTACGTGCTCGACTACGTCCCCCCCATCTACCTGGACGAGAACACCCGCCGATGGGACTACGGCCGCCAGATCACCTGGGACGAGCAGCTCGCCATCTGGAAGCGCGGCTCACCGCACAAGCTGACCTCGATCCGCCGGCTGCAGGTCGAGGAATGGGGGGACGCGTTGTGGTCCTGAGCCCCGTCAGCCACGAACAGCTGATGCAGGCGCTGGAGGACGTGCATGACCCGCACGTGCCCGTCAGCCTGCGTTCGATGGGCATGCTCCAGTCGGTGGCGTGCGATGCCGAGGGCCAGGTGCGCGTCACGGTTCGCATGCCGTGCATGGCCTGCCCGGGCGCATCCAAGATCGTCGACGACGTGAAGACCGCGCTGTCGGGCGTTCCCGGCGTGGCCCAGGTCGATGTGGACCTGGGCTGGTCGGGCGAATGGCGCCGCGAGATGGTCGAACCCGGCGTGCGCCAACTGATGAAGCACAACGGCATTCTGATTTGAGGTGAGAACATGAGCCAAGGCGAGAAGCGGATCGATCAACAGCGCGAGCGCGGAGGCACGCCGCCCCGCTACTACGAAGTGTTTGCACGCCACACGTCGGCGGACGCCCTGGCCCACGTGGGCAGCGTGGAAGCCCCCAACGACGATCTGGCGCAAGTGCGTGCCTGGTACGTGTATGACCAGCACAAATGGACCGAGATGTGCCTCGTGCCGCTCGACGCCATCATCACGGTGACCGAGCACGGCAAGGCGACCAAGATCAAGGCTACCTGAGGAAAGACGGAACATGACCGCAACGATCACTGGCCTGCACCCGGCCGTCCGCTCGGACGCCTTGGCCCTCGCAGACACCAAACTGGTTCTCGGCAACTGGTATGCGGAATGCGTCATCAACGCACGCTCGCTGCCCGACTTCGCTGCCTTGCTCGGCATGAGCGCGGCCAACTACGGCCACACCCGTGCCATCTATCAACTGCTGGCCGGCCTGGGTGATTCGTTCGAAAAGCTCGAGCGCGGCCGGCAGGCCGACGGCATCTTTTCGGCGGAACTGCTGGATCAGGCACCGCAGGCCTGGGAAGACTTCCTGGCCGGCACCTGGCTGGGCGAACTGGCCACCTGGACGCTGGCCTCGCGCTATCTGCAGCACGAGAACCGCACGCTCGCCGGCATCGCCCGCAAGATCGGGCAGGAAGCCTACTTCCACCTGAAGTACGCCAGCGGCTGGGTGCGCGTGTTCAGCGAAAGCGCCGAATCGTCCCAAACCTTCCGGCAGCATCTGGCCCGCCGCCTCCCGCTGGCGCTGCAATGGTTTGGCCATGCGGACCAGGACGCGGCTTTTGCCGAAGGCGAGACACTCGTCTCCATCCAGTCGCTGCGCAGCCAGTTCCTCGAAGAAGTGAACAAAACCCTTCTACCGATCGGAGAAACCGTCGCAACCGAGGCCCCTCGCTATGGCGCAAACTGGCGGGCTGACGCGCGTCGCAATGGAGCACTCCCGGCGGGCCTGTTTGAAGTGATTCGCTTCAAGCACCCCGAGCTTGCGCATTGATCCCCCATGGGCTTGAGCCGCACCTCACCGGTTGATCTGTCCGACGATCCGGATTTCACCTCCGTGGGATGCCCGCATTGCGCCACAAGCCCTTGCAAGGTGTTGTCGATCTTCGGGGGCGCCGCGTCGGAAGTGCTATTTCAATGTCCCTCGTGCAAGACCTGCTTCAACTGGGTGAAGTGGCAAGGCAAACTGCCCTTTGAACCCGAACCCGACGCCTCCTAGCCTCGCTCTCCATGATGTCCAGCTTGACCAACCCAGAACGGCAGCTCACCGGGATCGACTTCGTGCTGCGCCGCGCAGTCGATCTCTACCCCGCTCGCATCGCCATCGACGACCGCTTGCGCGCCCGCTCGCTGAGCTACGGGCAGCTGTATGCCCGCAGTACCCAGTTGGCCCGCGCGTTGGCACGCCTCGGGGTGAAGCGCGGCGACCTGCTCGCCTATGCGTTCTTGAACGAGCATGCCTCGCTGGAGGCCTTGTTCGCCTGCACGCTGCTCGGCGCGGTGGCCGTGCCGATCAATGGGCGCCTGTCGCCTGGCGAGGTCGCCGGCTACCTGAAGCGGCACCAATGCAAGACCATGCTGGTGTGCGCCGAACTGGCCCACCTCGCCAGCGCCGAGACCACGCCCCTGATCGTGCACCGAAGCACGGAAGGCCAGCCGCCGGCAGGCACGCTGGACTATGAAACGCTGCTCGGCGCCGAGCCCGAGCAGCCCCTGCCGGCCGTCGCCCGCTGGGAAGACCCGTACATGATGGCGATGACGGGCGGCACAACCGGCTCCCCGAAAGCAGCGGTGTGGGGGCACGGCGGCTGCCTGCTGGACATCTTGTCCGTGGCGCTTCACATGAACGTGCCGCGCGGATGCAAATCGATCTGCCTGGCACCCACCTACCACGCAGCCGGCCTGGGCTGGGGCGTCATGCCGGTGCTGTGGCAAGGGGGCACGGTCATCATGCCGCCGACGGCCACGTTCAATCCGGCATTCCTCCAGTCCGAGCTGCGCGCCACGCACATCCACTACCTGCTCGTCGTGCCGGCGCACATCGAACCCCTGCACGACGTGTGGGACCAGGCGGCATTGCACGCCGACCTGGTGTGCGTCACCTCGGCCCCGACCGCACCGGCGCAGCGCGCCAAGCTGGCCAAGATGTTCCCCGAAGCGAACATCGTCGCCGGCTACGGCATGACCGAAACCTTCTCCATGGCGATCCAGACGCCCGGCGAGTTCCTGTCGATGGCCACGTCGGTGGGTGAACCCAGCGCCGTCAGCCGCATCCGCATCGTGGACGACGAAGGCCGCCCGGTGCCGCAAGGCACGCGCGGCCACATCGTCGGGCGCACGCTGGGCATGTCCATGGGCTACCACGACGACGAAGACAACACCCGCAAGTCCTTCCAGCACCTGGCCGACGACGCCGAAGGCCTGGAGTGGATGATGACGGGCGACGTGGGCGTACTGGACGAAGAAGGCCGCCTGACCATCGTCGACCGTGCAAAAGACATCATCATCACCGGCGGCGAGAACGTGGCCTCGCTGGAAGTGGAAAGCGTCGTCAGCAGCCACGCGCAGGTGCGCGAATGCGCCGCCGTGGGGCTGCCCGACGAGCGCTGGGGCGAGAAAGTGACGATCGTGATCGCGCTGCGCGACACGAACGGCGACCGCGAGCGCGTCGGCCGGGAAGTGATCGCACTGTGCCGCGAGAAGCTGGCCAGCTACAAGGTGCCGAAGACCGTGGCCTATCTCGATGCATTGCCCCGCAGCCCTTTCGGAAAAGTGTTGAAGCGCGACCTCGTGGCCGCTTCCTACGCCACCCTTTTTGAAACCTCTGGATGGAAACGCTGATGAGTACCAACGACGAAGCCTTTGAATTGGTTGGGATCGGTTTTCACTTCGAAGACCACACCCTCGGACGCCGTTTTCGCACCGTGGGCCGCACGGTGACCGAAGCCGACATCGTCAACTTCGTCAACTGCACCGGCTTCGTCGAAGTGCTGTTCACCAACATCGAGTTCCTGAAGAACGAGTCCGACATCAAGGGGCGCCTCGCGCCGGGTGGCCTCGTCTTCATGTTCGCCGAAGGCTTGCTGGCGCAGTTCGCCATGCAAGGCACGGGCTTCGCGTTCCTGAACATGGAGCTGAATGTCGAAGCCCCTGTGTTCGCCGGCGACACCATTCACGTCGAAGTCGAAGTCACCGAGGCGCGCCCGTCGCGCAACCGCCCCAACCGCGGCCTGGTTCGCACGCGCAACGTGGTACGCAACCAGCATGGCAAGGTGGTGATGACCTACACGCCGCTGCGCATGATCAAGTGCCGCGACAGCTGATGCATCATCGGCGGGCCGCTTGTAGATAGAATGCGTACCGGCCAGTATCCCCCGCTTCAGCACGGAGCCTCTGCTGGCACATGAGGAGTGTTTTTGCATGCCCCGGCAAGCGGGACCACGTCCACGAAAATCAAGCAGTCCCGACAAAGCGCCACCCGTACCGCACCACGTCCGCCGCCGCCAGACGGAAGATGCGGTTCTGGAGTCCGCCGAGCGCCTCTTCGTCACGAACGGCTTCCATCGCACCACCGTCGATGACATCGCGAAAGACGCCGGCCTGACCAAAGGCGCGGTCTACTTCCACTTCCGCGACAAGATCGACGTGCTGATGGCGCTGCTCCATCGCGCGGAAGACCGGGTGCTCTATCCGATTCTCAATCGGATGCGCAACAACGACGTCAGCCCCACCGACCGCATCGTCGAGTACTTGCACAGCTGGGCGCGTGTCGCGCTGGAGCAGCGCAACACGATGTTCCTGCCGATCCTGATGTCGTTCGAGTTCCTCGGCACCAACGACCCGATCGAGCGCGAGATCCGCGGCATGTACGACCGCATCTACGCGACTTTGCACGACCTCATCGCGCAAGGCCGAGCGTCCGGCGAATTGAACGACACGGGGCCGATCGATGCGCACGTGGCCGTGCTGGTCGCCATCACCGACGGCATGCTGCTCGAGTGGCTGAGGCACTCGGACAAGTTCGACGGCTCGCTCGTCACCAGCGCGTTGCGCCACGTGATGCTGGCCGGACTGACGTCAGGCAAGGGAGCCGCGGCGCGCTCGGCGGAAAAACGGCCAGCGGCCGCGGCCAAGCCCTCAAGCAAGACCGGCGGGGCCTGACTCCGTTTTCGGTGCGATCGACTCGCCCCAGCGGGGCGAGAGTTCGTGCTCCAGACCCAGGCGATCCAGCACGCGGGACAGCGTGTGATCGACGATGTCTTGCACCGTCTGGGGCCGGTGGTAGAACGCAGGCACCGGCGGCATGATCACCGCGCCGGCCTCGCTGGCCGCCGCCATCGCCTTGATGTGGCCCGGATGCAGCGGCGTCTCCCTGACCAGCAGGATCAACGGACGCCCTTCTTTCAACGACACGTCGGCGCTGCGCGACAACAGGTTGTCGGACTGGCAGTACGCGATGGCCGACAAGGTGTGCACCGAACAAGGCGCCACCACCATGCCGGTGGCCCGGAACGAGCCGCTGGCAATGGAGGCGCCGATGTTGCGCACCGGGTGATTCACGTGCGCCAATGCCCGCACGTCGGCGGGCTTGTAATCGGTTTCTTCGACGACCGTCCGCTCCGCCGCGGGCGTCATCACGAGGTGCGACTCGACGCCATCGAAGCCGCGCAGCAACTCCAGCAGCCGGATGCCGTAGATGGCACCCGATGCACCCGACATCCCCACAATGATTCTGCGGGGACGCGCCATCACAGGTCTCCCAGGCCGTACTCCTGCCAGCGGCGTGCCACCCGTTCTTCGTCCTCCGGCGCGTGGCGCACCGTCGGCGGGAAGCGTTCGTTGTCCCATTCGACCTGCCGCTCGAACTTCCAGTTGCGCGTCATGTCGAACAGCACGCGGTTCCACAGGCCGGAGCCGAGCTGGCCCACGTCGCGGTCCTCGAGCGGCGTGCTCGGGTCGATCGGCGAACCGAAGGTGCCGGGAAAGGTGGTGATGCCGCCTTCGAGCGCGTTCATGCGGTAGGCGAACGCCCAGTCCAGCTGCGAGTACGAAGAAATGTCGATGTCTTCCTCGGCGACGAACACGTTCTTGTAGCGGTACTGCGCCGCGCTCGAACCCCACAGCGCGCAGGCAATCTGCTTGGGCTGCCCCTGGTACTGCTTCTTGATCTGCACGCAGATGTTGGTGCCGTTGGTGATCGGGTGGATGAAGACGTCCTGGATGCCGGGAATGCCGGCGTTCTTCAGGATGTTCCACGCGATCGCCGACCGCTGCACCGATGACATCACGCTGTTCTCGCTCGCCGAACCCGGCAGCGTGCCTTCCAGCGTGCCCATGAAGATCGGGTTGTTGCGGTAGGTGATGCAGGTCACGCGCATCGTGGGCCGGCGCGCCGGCAAGTCCGACACATAGCCCGTGAACTCGCCGAACGGGCCTTCCAACTCCCAGGTTTCGGGGTCGTCGGAGATGTAGCCCTCCACCACGATCTCGGCGTCGGCCGGCACTGCAAGGTCCACGGTCTCGCACTTCACCAGCTTCGCTGCTTCGCCGCGGTAGGCGCCCATGACCTCCCACTCGCACACGCCCGGCGGCAGCGGCGAGCCGGCGAGGAACGGCATGATCGGGTCCCAGCCGATCACGCAGGCCACCGGCATTTCCTTGCCGCGCGCGCCGTACTTCGAAAAGTGCTGCCCCCAGTGCTGCCCGCCTTTGATGAGCATCATCGGCGCCGTGTTCTTCTGGCTGATCATGCCGCGGTAGACGCCGACGTTCATGACCTCCGTGTCGGGATCCTTGGTGACGATGGCCGAGAAGGTGTGGATGTAGCGCCCGCCCTCACGGAAATGCCAGCGCGGCACCGGGAAGTCGTTCTGGTCGATGTCATCGCCCAGGATGATGTTCTCTTTCACCGGCCCGGTGTCCACCATCTCGAACGGAATGCGCTCCTGGTTCTTGCGCAGCACGTACTGGACGAGATCGGCATTGGAGATGTCGGGCGGCAAGCCCAGCGCCATGATCATCCGCTCACGCGTTCCCAGCCCGCCGGTGAACAACTGGGTGCAGCGGGCATCCTTGCCATACCCCTTGATGTTCTCGAAAAGCAGGGCCGGGCCTTGCGCGCCGAGAACCCGGCGGCTGATCGCACCGATCTCGCGGTCCCAGTCCACTTCCGCCTTGATGCGGCGCAGTTGGGATGATTCTTCCAGTCGCGCCAGCCATGCGCGCATGTCCATGAATGCCATAGTCGGTATGCGGTCGGTGAATGTGATTGGGTGACTTTACTTCTCGAGGTTGAAGCCGCTCGAACGGATCACCGGGCCCCAGGTGTTGTAGCCGCCGTGCATCATCTCCGTCACGCGCTTGCCGTCATAGCCGGTCGGTGTGAGGTAGGACGCCTGGAAGCGAGCCCGGATCTCCGTGTCGGCCAGCACCGTGCGCATGGCGGACTCAATGCGTTTGACCATCGCCTCCGGCAGGTTCGCCGGCGCGTACATCACATACTGGCCTTCATCGGTCACGTTGTAGCCCGCCTCTTTGAAGGTGGGCACGTCCGGGAATGCCTTGGAGCGCTCGCTGCTCACGATGCCCAGCAAGCTGGCATTGCCGCTGCGCACCAGCATGGCCATGTCGGCCAGCGGCACGAAGCCTGCCGGCAACTCGCCGCTTTGTACCGCCTGCAAGACCGCCGAAGTTCCGCGGTAAGGGATATGGGAAATGTTCGCGCCCGCCTCCTTGCCGTAGATCAGGCCGAAGTAATGCGTTGCGCTGCCCACGCCGGCCGAGCCAAAGAAGCCTTGCTTCGCATCTGTCTTCGTGAGCTGCGCGTACTCGGCGAGGGTGCGCGCTTGAACACCCTTGCCGACGCCAAACCCGTACGGGAAGCGGCCGATGTGGATGATCGGGGTGAAGTCCTTGAACGAGTCGTACTTCAGGCCCGGATGCGAGTGCGGGTACATCGTCAGCGTGGTGATCGGCGCGATCAGCAGCGTGCCGCCGTCCGCGGGCGACTCCTTTACCAGCTGGTTGGCGATCGCACCGCCCGCACCGGTCTTGTTCTCCACCACGACCATCCGCCCACCGAGATGCGGGCGCAGCTTCTCGGCAATCATGCGCGACACAACGTCGAGCGTCGCGCCCGGAGGGAACCCGATCACGAGGCGAATGGGGCTCGTGTCTGCGGTTTGCGCCGATGCGGCGACACAGCCCAGGCTGATGGACGCTGCAAGCAGCAGCTTTGCGAAACTCGATCGTTGGCTCATGGATGGTCTCCTGGGAAGTCACACGGGACCATGCCCGCCTGATTTGTTAATACTAACCAGACGGTATGTTAATGCCAATGGCTTGTCAAATCCAGATCGGCCCTAACGCGACAAAGCCATTCACTTCATCGCATCACTTTCCAGCATCGCCGCTCAGCCCTTGCGCCAATCACCGCAACAACGGCATACTAACCAGATGGTATGCAAACAATGCATCGCTTGCGCAGGCCCCGCGGCGGCCGCAGGACGCGCTTTTCTTCAAGGTGAGTGAGCAATCAATGAGTATCAAAGTGGATGTGCGCCCGGATGGGATCGTGATGCTGACACTGGATCGCCCCGATGCGCGCAATGCGCTCGACAAGGCGATGGTGGTGACGTTGACACAACAATTGGCCGACCTCGCCCAACGCCACGATGTCCGCGGTCTCATCCTGCGCGGGTCCGGCAAGCACTTTTGCGCGGGGATCGATCTGGCCTGGATGCAAGAAGGGCTCGCCGCCACGCGCGAAGACATCCGGGCCGACAGCGTGCTCATCCAGTCGCTCTACCGGGCCGTCTACGAATTCCCGCGCCCCACCGCTGCGGTCATCCAAGGTGCCGCGATGGCAGGCGGACTCGGCCTCGCCTGCGCTTGCGATTACGTTCTGGCCCAGAAAGAGTCCATTTTCAGCGCCTCGGAAACCCGCATCGGCATGATCCCTGGCATGTTGCTGCCGCTGCTGGTGCGCCGCCTGGGCCACGGCATGGCCCGCCAGATCGGCGCGCTGGGCCTGGTCTACGACGCCCAGACCATGCAGAGTGCAGGCTTGGTCAGCGCCATCGCCGAAAGCGAAGACGATCTCGCCACGAAG
Organism: uncultured Rhizobacter sp.; assembly: GCA_964493285.1. Classification (GTDB taxonomy): domain Bacteria; phylum Pseudomonadota; class Gammaproteobacteria; order Burkholderiales; family Burkholderiaceae_C; genus Rhizobacter. The sequence goes on from CAZBOF010000074.1 coordinate 13,753, forward strand.
CTCAGCGCGCTGCAGCAAGCCATGCTGGCCACCTCGCCCGAGGCCGTCGCCACGTTCAAATCCGTGTTCGATCGCATCGACTGGGGGGCGATCGGCCCGGTGTTTTCCGAGTGCCTGGACGCCATGGTCGACTCCCGGCTCTCCCCGGCCGCCAGAGAAGGGCTGACCGCCATCGCGCAGCGCCGCCCCCCGGCCTGGGGCCAACCCGCGAAAGGCGCCAAAGCCCCATGAGCGCACACACCTGTTCCCATGAAATCCTCGACGGCCTCAACGAGGTGGGCGTCGAGTACATCTTCGGCAACTTCGGCACCGATCACGCCCCGCTGATCGAGGAGATGGCCCGCTGGCAACGCGAGGGCAAGACCTTCCCCAAGGTCATCCTGTGCCCGCATGAGAACGTGGCCATGCACATGGCGATGGGCTATGCCATGGCCACCGGGCGCGGCCAGGCCGTACTGGTGCACGTGGACGCCGGCACGGCCAACTCGGCGATGGGTGCGCACAACGCGATGCGCACGCGCGTCCCGCTGATGCTGATCGCGGGGCGTGCCCCGTTCAGCTCGCATGGCGAACTGCTGGGCACCCGAGACAACTACGTCCACTTCATCCAGGAGCCGTACGACCAGGCCAGCATCGTGCGGCCCTACGTGAAATGGGAATACAACCTGCCCTCGGGCACGATCGCCAGGCAGGCGCTCCAGCGCGCGCACAGCCTCATGTCGACCGAACCCAAGGGCCCGGTGTACCTGACGGTGTCGCGGGAAACGCTGGCGCAGACATTGGAGTCCGGCCTCGCGCCAGCGCATGCGACCACCCATGTGGCGCCCACGATGGCGGGCGCCGACGCCGACTTCATCGAGGCCTTGGCCGTGCGGATCGAAGAGGCCGAGCATCCCGTCCTCGTGACCTCCTACGCGGGGCGCAACCCCAAGGTGCCGGGCCTGATGGCCGAACTGGCCGACCTGACCGGCATCGCCGTCGCGGAGTTTTATCCGCTGCACCTGAACCTCGCCCACGACCACCCGTGCCACGGCGGCTTCATGCCGGGTCCGCTGGTGTCGCGCGCCGACCTGGGCCTGCTGCTCGACGTCGACGTGCCATGGATCCCGCGCGACGTCACGCTCAACCCGGCCACGCATTGGGTGCAGATCGACGTCGACCCGGTGAAGCGCGACCTGCCGCTGTGGCCCTTTCCTGCCCACGAGCGCCTCCAGGCCGACAGCGCACGCGTGCTCGAACAGCTCATCGCCGCGCTGAAGCGCCGCAACGATGCCGCCTTGCAAGAACGTGCCGCCCGCCGCATCGCACAGGGCCGGCAAGCCCTCCAGGCCCGCCAACTCAAGGCGGCGGACGCTGCCCGCGACACCGGCACGCCCGGCGCCATCAACCCGCACCACCTGTGCGCGCTGCTGTCGAAGCAGCTCGGCGCGGATGCCATCGTCGTCAACGAAGCCATTCGCAACACCGGCCCGGTGCTGGCCCAGATGCCCCGAACGCAAAGCGGCACCTGGCTGGGCAACGGCGGCGGCGGCCTCGGCTTCTCGGGCGGCACCGCCTTGGGCGCGCAGCTGGCCCATCCCGGCCGCACGGTCCTGCAATGCGTGGGTGACGGCAGCATGTACTTCAACGCGCCGTCCTCCGTGCTCTCGACCGCGCAGGCCTACCGACTGCCGATCTTCACGGTGGTCTTCGACAACCTCGGGTGGGCGGCCGTGCGCGACGCCACGGTCAGCGTGTACCCGCAGGGACACGCGCTCGAGCAAGACGAATTCCAGGCCCGCCTGCCCGGCCAGACCGACTTCGCGGCGGTGGCGAAGGCCACCGGCGCGCACGGCGAGTGCGTGGCCGACCCGGCCGAACTCGAAGGCGCGATCGCACGCTGCCTGGAAGCCACCCGCCGAGGCCAGGCGGCCGTGCTGCACGCCAAGGTCGCCCCGTTCTGAACCGGATGCATCCCTTCATGACCTCACTCACTTCCGATCTCGTCAAAACCCAGGCCTTCGTCGACGGCCAATGGATTCCGGCCGCCGACGGCCTCACCTTCGCGGTGGACGACCCCGCGACATTACAGCCGATCGCTCACGTCGCGGATCTGAACGCCGCCGATGCCGAGCGTGCCGTGATCGCGGCCGACAAGGCCTGGCGCAGCTGGCGCCAGGTCAGCACCGGCAAACGCGCGGAGCTGCTGCTCGAATGGCGCCGCCTCATCCTGGCCCACGCCGACGAGATCGTGCAGATCATCTGCGCCGAGCAAGGCAAGCCGACGGCCGACGCGCGCTACGAGATCGGCCACGCCGCCTCGTTCATCGAGTGGTATGCCGAAGAAGGCAAGCGCGCCTACGGCGACATCATTCCGTCGCCGAATCCGAACGAGCAGTTGCTGGTCACGCGCGAATCCATCGGCGTATGCGCCGCGATCACGCCCTGGAACCTGCCGTTCGCGATGGTCGCCCGCAAAGTGGCGCCGGCCCTGGCCGCAGGCTGCACCATGATCATCAAGCCCGCCGAGCAAACGCCGCTGTCGGCGCTGGCGATGGCGGCGCTGGCCGAACGCGCCGGCATTCCGGCGGGCGTGCTGCAGGTGGTGCCGAGCTGCGAGCACCTGCGCGAGGTGGGCCAGGTGCTGACCACGCACCCGCTGGTGCGCAAGGTCACCTTCACCGGCTCCACCGAGGTCGGCAAGATCCTCATGCGCCAGGCGGCCAGCACGGTGAAGAAGGTGTCGCTCGAACTGGGCGGCAATTCGCCGTTCATCGTGTTCGACGACGCCGACCTCGAACAAGCCGTCGCCGGTGCCATGGCCGCCAAGTTCCGCAACTCGGGCCAGACCTGTCTGTGCGCGAACCGCATCTTCGTGCAGGCCGGCATCTACGACCGCTTCGCTGAAAAGCTCACCGCCGCGGTGCGCACGCTGAAGGTCGGCCCCTCCAGCCCCGATGTGCAGATCGGCCCGCTGATCGACGAGCCCACGGTTCTGAAGGTGCTGGAGCACATCGCAGACGCCGCGGGCAAGGGCGGCACGGTGGCCGTGGGCGGCAAGCGGATCCGCGGCGACGCGCGCTTCGTCGAACCCACCGTGATCACCCATGCGCAGACCTCCATGCGCCTGTTCCGCGAAGAAACCTTCGGCCCGGTGGCCCCGCTGTTCAAGTTCGACACCGAGGCCGACGTGATCTCGATGGCCAACGACTGCGACTACGGCCTGGCCGCCTACCTCTACTCGAACGACCTGTCGCGTGTCTGGCGCATGACCGGCGCGCTCGAATTCGGCGCCATTGGCGTGAACACCGGCGCCATCTCGAACGCGGTGGCGCCTTTCGGCGGCATGAAGGAGTCGGGCATCGGCCGCGAGGGCTCGAAGTACGGGCTCGAGGAGTACATGGAGATGAAGTACGTCTGCATGGCGATCAAGCCTTCGGCCTGAACGGCCTTCCCGCGGCGAGGGCGGCCATCCCGTGAATAGAGGCCCTAGACTTTCGGGATGACCTCCACCGCCTCGCCCACCCCCTCCCGATTCGCGCTCTATCTCGACCTGATCCGCTGGGACCGCCCGGCCGGCAGCTACCTGCTGCTGTGGCCGACGCTCTCTGCGCTGTGGATGGCTGCCAACGGCTTTCCCGGCTGGCATCTGGTGGCGGTGTTCGTGGTCGGAACCTTCCTGATGCGCAGTGCCGGCTGCGCGGTGAACGATGTGGCCGACCGCGAGTTCGACCGCCATGTCGAGCGCACTCGCAACCGCCCGGTGACCAGTGGGCGAATCAGCTCACGCGAAGCACTGGCATTGGGCGCCGTGCTGGCGCTGTTGGCATTCGCACTGGTGCTCACCACCAATGCCGCTGCCGTCGCCTGGAGCGTGGCGGCGCTCGCCGTGACCCTTTTCTATCCCTACACCAAGCGCTTCTTCTCCATGCCGCAGGCGGTGCTGGGCGTGGCGTTCAGCTTCGGCATTCCGATGGCATTCGCCGCTGTGCAAAGGCAGGTGCCGGCCGTGGCCTGGTGGCTGCTGCTCGGCAACCTGTTCTGGGTGATCGCGTACGACACCGAGTACGCGATGGTGGACCGCGAAGACGACCTGAAGATCGGCATCAAGACGTCGGCAATCACGATGGGCCGCTTCGACGTGGCGGGCGTGATGCTGTGCTACGCCCTGCACCTCGGCGTGTGGGCTGCGATCGGCGCCCATCTCGGCCTGGGCATTCTCTATTTCGTGGGCCTGGCCGCCGCCGCCGGCATTGCGTTGCTGCACTACACCTGGATCCGCGGCCGCACGCGGGACGGCTGCTTCCGCGCATTCAGCCGCAACCACTGGCTTGGGTTCGCGGTGTTCGTGGGCGTCGCTGCGGACTACCTCGTCGGTTGACACGCCCCCGATCCAGCAACCCCCTGGGATCCGGCTTTACGGGCCCATGGGTAGCGCCCCTTGGGGGCCGAGCCCCGGACATGGCCAGTCCGGTGGGCTGGCCATGCCTGGCGAGGGGATGGGCCGCAAGGCCCATCGCGGCCTGCAAGGCGGAGCGACAGCGACTGGGGGACTAAGGGTAAAGCCCGCGCTCCTCGCGCGCGATCAGGATGCGCTCGCAGGCCACCGCAAAGGTGGCCGTGCGCAACGTGATCTTGTGGAAATCGGCCGTGTCCCAGATGTGGCGCAACGCGTCCACCATGATCTTGTCGAGCCGCACGTTGATCTCGTCTTCGCTCCAGAAGAAACTGCTGAAGTCCTGCACCCACTCGAAATAGCTGACAGTCACGCCACCGGCGTTGCAGATGACGTCAGGCACCACCAGCACGCCGCGGTCATGCAGCACGTCGTCGGCCTCCGGCAGGGTCGGGCCGTTGGCACCCTCGAGCACCAGCTTCGCCTTGATGCGGTTCGCGCGCGCCACGGTGATCTGGCCTTCGAGCGCGGCGGGGATGAGGATGTCGCAGTCCACGTCCCAGAAGGCTTCGTTGTCCACCCGCTCGGCGTCCTGGTAGCTGGCGATGCCGCCATCGCGTTTGAGCACATCCATCGCGGTGGCCATGTCGAAGCCCTTGGGGTTGACCAGCGTGCCGGTGTGATCTTGCACCGCCACCAGGGTGGCACCGGCACCGATGAACAGCTCGGCCGCGGCGCTGCCCACGTTGCCCATGCCCTGCACCGCGATGCGCGCGCCATCGAGCTTGAGCCCGATGCGCCGCGCCGCCTCGCGCCCCGTGACGAACACGCCCCGCCCGGTGGCTTTCACGCGGCCGAGCGAGCCGCCCAGGTGCAGCGGCTTGCCGGTGACCACGCCCGTGGCGGTGGTGCCGGTGTTCATCGAGTAGGTGTCCATCATCCACGCCATGATCTGGCCATTGGTGTTGACGTCCGGCGCTGGGATGTCGCGCTGCGGACCGATGATGATGCCGATCTCGCTGGTGTAGCGGCGCGTTACCCGCTCCAGCTCCTTGCGCGACAACTGCTTCGGGTCGAGCCGGATACCGCCCTTGGCGCCGCCGTAGGGCAGGTTCACCGCGGCGCATTTCACCGTCATCCAGGCGCTGAGCGCCATCACCTCTTCCAGCGTGACGTCGGGGTGGAAGCGCACGCCGCCCTTGCCCGGCCCGCGCGAGAGGTTGTGCTGCACGCGGAACCCTTCGAAATGCGCGACGCTGCCGTCGTCCATCTCGATCGGCACGTCGACGATGAGCGCCCGCTTCGGGCGCTTCAGCGTCTCGACCCAGCGCGCCAGCGGCCCGAGATAGGGCACCACGCGGTCGACCTGCGACAGGTAGGTGTGCCACGGGCTGTCGGCCGTGGGGGACAGGTAGGACAAGTAGCTCATGGGGGGGTCTCCGGCAGCCGCTGGGTTGGGCCTGATGGCGACTGTAGGCGCGCCCGGAGAAGATTGGCAGAACGCGGTCATGCCACCTTTGCATGGCCGTGCGCATGACCCGTCACGACGCGCAGGCGTCAGCGGCCGAACTCATCTCCCAGTTCCGTGGCGCGATGCTGGGCGGCCTTCAAGGCTTTCACGAAAGCGGCCTTGATGCCGCTGGCCTCCATCGAGGTGAGCGCCGCATGGGTGGTTCCACCCTTCGAAGTGACGCGCTCGCGCAACACCGACGGCGGCTCGCTCGCCCGCTGCGCCAATGCGGCCGAGCCGGAGAACGTGGCCAACGCCAGTTGCTTGCCTTGGTCAGCGCTCAAGCCCATGTCTTGCGCCGCCTGCATCATCGCCTCGACGAAATAGAACACGTAGGCGGGCCCGGAACCCGACAGCGCCGTCACCGCATCGAGATCGGCTTCGGCCGCCACCCACAGGGTCTGCCCGGTCGGCGCGAGCAGGCGCTCGACCTGCTTGCGCTCGGCCGGCGTGACCGCGTCGCGCGCATACAAGCCGGCCATGCCCTGGCCGATGAGCGCGGGCGTGTTGGGCATTCGCAGCAGCGACATGGCGGGTGCCCTCGGCACGCAGCGTGTCGTGCGCGCCATGCCCAACA
>CAZBOF010000075.1:0-13460 GCA_964493285.1 uncultured Rhizobacter sp.
GCAGGTGCAGGTGCAGGTGCAGGTGCAGGTGCAGGTGCAGGTGCAGGTGCAGGTGCAGGACTCGTCGGTGAAGGCGGTGTTCCGTCGGATGAACCGCCACACGCGACGAGAGAGAACATCATGGCCAGGGAAGCCAGGTGAATGGGTGTGCGCATCGAGCGCGGTGGCGGTGGCGTGGGGGACATCGATAACTCCAGATTCTTGGGGGACGGCCAGTTGTGGCGTTGTAGCGCGACGAACCTGTCGGCATGCAACAAGGTCATGCGATCTGGCCTCATGGATAACGGTTTACTTACACATGTGAACCCTGCTTTCCATTGCGCATGAAGATGTGCTTGCACACGTGTTGCATCCGCGCGGCGCACGGTTTTCCGTGGTGGTTTTCTTGTCGCGACACAGGCGCTCCGTGGTAGGGCCGCGAGCCGACGTGTCGCCTGCGTGTCGCGGCCGCGGCGAACTCGCGGCTACAGTCTGCGAAGGAGGTGCGCATGACACACGAGACGATCACCTCGCCTTTGGCCTCGACCGTGGTTCACGTGACGGTCGCCGAGGGCGATGCCGTGCAGGCGGGTCAATTGCTGCTGGTGCTCGAGGCGATGAAGATGGAGCACGAAGTGCGGGCTCCATTGGCGGGGCGGGTGCTGCGCATCGTCGCGCAGGTGGGTGAATCGCTCGCCGAGGACGACCTGCTGCTGACGATCGACGCGGTGGCCTCCCCGGCACAGGCTGCGCCTGCCGAAGCGGTGGCGGCACCTCCCGGGTCCCGCGGCAGCGAGCGCGCCGATCTCGCAGAGGTCCGGGCCCGCCTTGCCTTCACGCTTGATGCCAATCGCCCCGAAGCGGTGGCCAAGCGGCATGGCCGGGGCCAGCGCATGGCGCGCGAGAACATTGCCGATCTGTGCGATGACGACAGCTTCATCGAATACGGTGCGCTCGCCTTGGCGGCGCAGCGCACGCGGCGCTCGCTGGAAGACCTCATCGAGAACACGCCTGCCGATGGGATGGTGACCGGCATCGGCAGCGTGAATGGCGCGTTGTTCGGCCCCGAGAGATCGCGTTGTGTGGTCATGGCGTACGACGCCACCGTGCTCGCGGGGACGCAGGGCATGCGCAATCACCAGAAGACCGATCGCCTGCTTGGCGTGGCGCTGTCGCAGGGCCTGCCCGTGGTGCTGTTTGCCGAAGGCGGCGGCGGGCGTCCCGGCGACACCGACTCCGCCACCGTGGCGGGGCTGCATCTGCACACCTTCGCAAGCTACGCCCGGCTGAGTGGCCAGGTGCCCGTGGTCGGGGTGGCCGCGGGCCGCTGCTTTGCAGGCAACGCCGCGCTGCTGGGTTGCAGCGACGTCATCATCGCCACCCGCGACAGCACGATCGGCATGAGCGGGCCGGCGATGGTCGAGGGCGGTGGCCTCGGCGTGTTCACACCCGAGCAGATCGGCCCCAGCGAGGCGCAGCACCGCAACGGCGTCATCGATCTGCTGGCTGACGACGAGGCGCAGGCGGTCGCCCTGGCGCGCCAGTACCTGGGATTCTTTCAGGGGCGCACCGATGGCTGGCGCGAGCCCGACCCGATGCCGCTGCGCGAGGCGGTGCCGGAGAACCGCGTGCGCGTCTACGATGTCCGCCAGGTGATGTGCGGGCTGGCCGACGAAGGCACGCTCCTGGCATTGCGCGCGGGGTTCGGCGTGGGCATCCACACCGCACTTGCCCGCATCGAAGGCCGTCCGGTGGGCATCATCGCCAGCAATCCGTCGCATCTGGGCGGGGCCATCGACGCCGATGCGGCCGACAAGGCCGCGCGCTTCATGCAACTGTGCAATGCGCATGGGCTGCCGCTGGTGTCGCTGATCGACACGCCGGGGTTCATGGTGGGCCCCGACATCGAAAGCCGGGCCCAGGTGCGGCATGTGAGCCGCATGTTCGTGACGGCCGCGCACCTGCGGGTGCCGCTGCTCGCCGTCGTGCTGCGCAAAGGCTATGGCTTGGGTGCGATGGCGATGGCCGGAGGTGGTTTCCATGTGCCCGCGCTCACCGCGGCGTGGCCGAGCGGGGAGTTCGGCGGCATGGGGCTCGAAGGCGCGGTGCGCCTGGGGTTTCGAAAAGAACTGGAGGCGGTGCCTGAAGGCGCGCAGCGCCAGGCGCTGTATCAGTCGCTGGTGACTCAGCAGTACGAGCGCGGCAAGGCCGTCAACATGGCCGCGGCGCTGGAGATCGACGCGGTGATCGATCCCGCCGAGACACGGCATTGGCTCGTCCAGGGCCTGGCTTCCACCCGCGTCCAGCCCCGGGTGTCTTCCCCCATCGATTCCTGGTGAGGGCCGTCAAGCGCCCTTGGGGCCGTCTTTGGGGGTGTCCGGCCAATGGCGCGCTTGCAGCGCGGGATGGGCGGTCTCGTAGCCGAGGAGGCCGACGTCGTCCTCCGGCGCATTCACCGAACCGTCTTGGTCGGCCGCCGGCTGTTTTCCGCCGTAGTACCAACGTCGAACGTCTTCCACCCAGTCTGCGTCGTTCGCCATGGGGTGCTCCTTCGATTCTCAGAGGCTCGCCCGGACAGCCTGGGCGCGGTGACGCCATCGTCCGGCAATTGGTGCGCCCCCTCCATCAGGCGAGGCGGTAAATCGTTGTAGGCGAGAACCTACCTGCATGACGGACGGGCCTTGGCGCGAAGAGTCAACCTCCTACGCGAACACTCGCCCTTGGCGGACAGACCGTCCGGGTCGGCAAAAAGACGATGTCAACAGATGCCGAGGGCCCGGCTGTCGGCCTCATGTCCGTGTTGAACTTCGCCGTACAGGAGCAGGCTGTCATGAAAAAGTCGTTCGATTACGCCACGGCGTGCATGGGCGGGGTGGCCATTGTCTGCAGCCTGTCGTTGGCCGTTCTGGGCGGATGCGACCCCGTATTCCCCATGCAAAGCAGCCCTGTGGATGTTCACCCGCAGGATGTCTCCCGCGCCTTGATGGCCGGACGCGTTGGTGAAGTCAGCGGCATCGAGGCGCTCCAGCCTGATGCGGCGCCGGCTTACCGGGTGCACGTGCAGTTCGACAACGGCGACGTCCGCACCTTCCAGCAAGACGAACTGGCCGGCGTGCGCGTGGGTGACCGGGTGCGCATCGAAGGGTCGCGTATACGGCCGTCCTGACCCGTCAGCCGATGAACTTGAGCCCGGCGATGCCGGCGACGATCAGCATGACGCACACGACGCGCACTGCCGTCACGGGGTCGCCCATCAAGACCATGCCGAGGATGACGGTGCCCACTGTGCCGATGCCGGTCCATACCGCGTAGGCCGTACCCACCGGCAGGTGCTTCATGGCCAGGCCCAGCAGCACCACGCTGACGACCATCGCCCCCGCCGTGAGTACGCTGGGCACCCAGCGCGTGAAGCCTTCGGTGTATTTCAGCCCGATCGCCCAACCCACTTCAAACAGCCCCGCGACGAACAAGAGAGTCCACGCCATTGCCACATGCTCCATGTTGTGTGTGATCGCGTCGCACTCTAGCGAGCCATTGCCCCTGTCACCCGGTGTGGCGTGCCAACCACCCATGCCTGGCGGTGTTTTCCCCGACCCTCGATTGGCGTGCGGAAGCCCCGTGGTGCGACACTCTTTGCTCCTCGCGTGCCCAATGCCCGCCAGGACAGCACCATGGCCATTGGATGGATGACCGCCCTCAAAGTCATACCCTGGGGCGACGTGATCGAAGCCGCCCCCGGCATCGTCAAGGGGGCCCGCAAGATGTTCGCGCCTTCGCCGCCGACCACGCAGGACGTGGCCGCGAGCGACCCGCAGGCGCCCTGGCAGGGCCAGGTGGGCCGCCTCGAAGCGGCGCTGGCGCAGATGCAAGAACAGCACCAGGCCTCGGTCCAACTGATCGAATCGCTGGCAGAGCAGAACGCCAAGGTGGTTCAGGCCATCGACATCCTGCGCGTGCGCACCCGCATGCTGTTTGTGTCCACGGCCGTCTTGGCGGTGGCCGTGATGGTGCTGGCCGGCGTGTTGATCTGGGGCCGGTAGCATGGCGGGGCGCATGCATGTCGGCGTGGGCGGCTGGACCTTCGAGCCTTGGCGCGACAACTTCTATCCGGCGGGTTGGCCGCACGGCCGCGAACTGGCCTATGCCAGCGAACGCCTCACGGCGATCGAGGTCAACGGCACCTACTACGCTGCACAGAAGCCCGCCACGTACGCCCGGTGGCGTGACGAAACCCCCGAGGGCTTCGTGTTCTCGTTGAAGGCCTCGCGCTTTGCCACCAACCGCCGCGTGCTGGCCGAAGCGGGGGAGTCGGTGACGCGCTTTGTCGGCAGTGGCATCGCCGAACTGGGCGACAAGCTCGGCCCCGTGCTGTGGCAGTTTGCGCCGGGCAAGCGGTTCGACCCGGACGACTTCGAGGCGTTTCTCAAGCTGCTGCCCGCCCAGGCCGGCGGCCTTGCCCTGCGGCACGTGATGGATGTGCGGCACGACAGCTTCAAGACCTCCGAGTACCTGGCACTCGCTCGCCGGCATGGCGTGGGCACGGTGTTCACCGAATCCGACGACTACCCTTCGTTTGCGGACATCACCTCCGACTTCGTCTACGCACGCGTCATGCGCACGCAACCCGAACTCGCGCAGGGGCTGGCGCCCGGCGTGATCGCTTCGTTGGCCGGCTGCGCGCGCTGCTGGGCGCGCGGCGATGAGCCCGATGCCTTGCCCCGCGTCGAAACGGCGCCGGCGAGTACCGCGCCGCGCGATGTCTTCCTGTTTTTCATCAGCGGCGCCAAGGAGCGCAATCCGGCTGCCGCGATGGCATTGATCGCGGCGCTCGGCGCCGATTCATCCGCCTGACAGGCTCCCTGCGTCGTGCTGTGTCAGGGCGTCGAGGTGGCGCGTGCAATCGAGCAGCACCACCTCGTGGGGCGGTTCGGCGTCGACGATGCTCACCGAGGTGTTGCCGCAGCGCATCGCATCGGCCGCGCCTTCGGGCAGCCGTGCCAGGCGGGTGAGCATCGCGCGAATCACGAGCCCGTGCGTGACGACGGCCAGGTCGCCTCCCAGTGCCGAGCGCAGCGACAGGGCATGCGCGAACGCCTGCGCCACGCGGTCGTGGAAGGCGGCCGCCGACTCCCCGCCGGGTGGCGCACCGTCCATCGTGAGCGGGTCCACCGCCAGCGCGTCGTACGGCCGGCCTCGCCAGTCGCCGAAGTTGCGCTCTTGCAGCAACGGGGTCGATTGCATCGTCAGCCCGCAGGCGCGCGAGATGGCCTGCGCGGTCAGGCGTGCGCGCGGCAAGTCGCTGCTGACGATGCCGGCGAGGCCCAGGCCGGCCAGTCGCCGCGCCACCGCATCGGCCTGCCGGATGCCCCGCTCGCTCAGCGGGGTGCCGGGCGGCTGCAATGTGCGGGTGGCGTTGAGCGGTGTCTCGCCGTGGCGGATCAGGATAAGTGTCATGGCATGCCGATGGCGTTTGCGCAAATGGGTTCTGAATTGTCCGTGCCGGGCCCAGGCTTTCGGTGGATTCCCGCTGGGCAATCCGGCCCACCCGGCGCACAGTGGATGGTATGAGCATGAATGCAGAAGACACCCCGCCGCTGGATCTGAACGCCCCCCATCAGCCGCCTCGCCTGGCCGCCACGCTCGTGGTGGTGCGCGAGTCGCCGCAGGGCATGCAGGTGCTGCTGCTGCAGCGGGCCGAACGCGGCGACTACCGCGGCGGCGCCTGGGTTTTCCCGGGCGGCGCCATCGACCGGCGCGACCGGCTTTGCCACCCGCATTGCGCCGAGGGTGCCGATGCCGAGGTCAGCGCGCGGCTCGGTTTGCCGCCGGGCGGGCTCGACTATTGCGTGGCCGCGATCCGCGAGTGCTTCGAAGAGTGCGGCCTGCTCTACGCCCGCGGGGCCGGCGGCGCTTTGGCCGATCTCGACGGCGCATCGGGTGCGCGCCTGAACGCATGGCGGGAGCCGTTGCATCGCGGCGAAGCTTCCCTGGATGCCTTCTGCGCGGCCGAGGGTTTGCGTCTGGCGGTGGACGAACTCGTCTACTACAGCCACTGGCTCACCCCGACGGGCCGGGCGAAGCGTTTCGACACCCGCTTCTTCGTCGCTCTCGCGCCGCCGCACCAGAACGCCGTGCATGACGGGTCCGAAATGATCGGCTCGGCCTGGCTGCGTCCGGCCGAGGCGCTGGCGATGAGCGACGCGCTCAAGCTGATGGGCCCCACGCGGGCCACCTTGAACGCATTGACGCATTTCGACACGGCGCATGCGTTGATGCACTGGGCGCGGCAGCCGCGCGACGTGCAGCTCATCAATCCGCGCATCGGCTCCGGGCGCCAGGGCACGCGTCCCGTGCTGCCCACCGAGTACGCCTGGGCCGAGCTGGGTCGGCTCGATCCGCTGGGCCATGGCACCGCGTCGTATGAGATCCTGCCCGGCCGTGCGGTGAAGCTGTCGCCGCATGTCATCCGTGTCACCGCGCCCAATGCCGGCGTGATGACCGGTCCCGGCACCAACACCTACCTCGTCGGCGGTGGCCGGCGCAACGAATGGGCGGTCATCGACCCCGGGCCCGCCATGCCGGAGCATGTCGATGCGGTGCTCGCCGCGGCACCCGGGCCGATCCGCTGGATCCTGGCCACGCACACGCACATCGACCACTCGCCCGCGGCGAACGCCTTGCACCAGCATACGCACGCCAGCGTGCTGGGCCGCGTGGCGCGGCACCCCGACCGGCAAGACGACACCTTCGCGCCGGTGCGCGAACTCGCGCACGGCGAACGGCTGCACTGCGGCGACGTCACGCTGCGCGTGGTACACACGCCCGGGCATGCGTCCAATCACCTGTGTTATTTGCTCGAGGAGGAGAAGCTGCTGTTCACCGGCGACCATGTGATGCAGGCGTCCACCGTGGTCATCAATCCGCCCGATGGCGACATGGCCGCCTATCTGGACTCGTTGCGCGCCTTGCTGGCGGAGGACATCGAATGGCTCGCCCCCGGGCATGGGTTCCTGATGGCCCAGCCGCAAAGCGCGTTGCAAGCCATCATCGCGCACCGGCTCAGGCGGGAGGCGAAGGTGGTGAACGCCTTGCGCGCGCGAGGTCCGGCCGCGCTCGAGGCGCTGCTGCCGGCGGTGTACGACGACGTCGACCCGCGCATGCTGCCGGTGGCTGCGCGGTCGTTGCTGGCGCACCTCGACAAGCTGCGCGGCGACGGCATGGCGCGGCAGGACGGCGATCGGTGGGCGGCGCAGGGCCCTGCGGTGTCAGCTTGACGCGGGGCGCGTCGCGGGTGCGGCGGATGGCGGGTAGGCCGAGTCGGCGCTGCCTCGGGCGGCCGCCGCGCCGCGCTGGATATTGATCGGGATCAGCATCAGCAGCCCTGCCAGGAAGAACATCCCGGTGGACAGAATCGCCAGCCGGTGGTTGCCGTCGGTCAGCAGGGTCACCATGCCGTAGGTCACCGGTCCGAAGATCGCCGACAGGCGTACCGCGAAGGTCCACAAGGCGTAGAACTCCGCACGTTGCGGGGCCGGCGCGAACAGCCCGGCCATCGCGCGCCCAGCCGACTGGCTGGAGCCCATGCACAGCCCCGCGATCACCGACGCCACCCAGAACAGGCCGGGGCCGGTGGCGACGGCGACCATGAGTGTCATCACCACCCAGCCGACCAGCGTGATCGACAACGCCCGCTTGTGGCCGATGCGGTCTTGCCAATACCCGAAGCAGAACGCGCCCAGCGCCGCGGCGATGTTGACCAGGAACACCAGCAGCATGGTCTGTGAAGGCTCGAACGCCAGCACCTGTTCGGCATAGACGGCGGCCAACGAGACCACGACCCAGATGCCGGCCTGATAGAACACGCCGCACGCGAGCAGCCAAGAGAAATCGCGGTAGGGGCGCGCCCGCTTCCATGACGCGATCAGGCGCGGCAACGCCCGGCCCACGCTCGCGCCAGCGGCGATCTGAGGGCTCGGGACAGCGCGCTCGCGCAGCAGGAAAAACGTCGCCAGCGACGCCAGGCCGTACACCGCGGCGGTGATCAGCATGGTGACGGGGACGAACGATGTCGCCGGCTCGCCGCGCGCCTGCGCTGCCAGGACATACAGCAGGCTCAATCCCAGCGACAACATGCCGCCGAAGTAGCCGAAACTCCAGCCCCAGCCCGACACCCGGCCCAGCGCCTCGCGTTTCGCCAGTTCGGGCAAGAACGCCGAATTGAGCGATTCGCCGATGCACCAGAACGCATTCGACAGCACCACGGCGGCGATCGCCCAGGCGACATCGCCTTGGTCGATGAAGGCGAGCGCGGCAGTGCTCATCACGCAGACTGCGGTGGCGATCGCCAGCAGCACCTTCTTCCTGGCCCGCAAGTCGGCGTAGGCACCCAAGGCGGGCATGACGATCATCACGAGCAGGCTGGAGGTGGCGATGGTCAGCGTCCATGCCAGCGTGGCCCACGGCGCGCCGCCCGCGACCACGCCCACGAAGTAGGCGTTGAACACTGCGGTGAGCACCACCGTGGCATAGCCCGAGTTGGCGAAGTCGTACATCGCCCAGCCGAAGACTTCGCGCTTGCGCACGCCGTCGTTGAGCGCGTTCTGCGGGAACAGACCCATGGAATCTCCAGGACGTATCAAACTGCGAGCCACGGCCGGGGAGCGGCTGCTCCCTTTCGGCCCGCGTGATATCGGCGGATTCTTCGATTCATTGGCTTTGTTGCGTCGCCAATGCCGTGTCCAGCTCGCGGACCTTGGCCACTGCCGGGCGCGACCCGGTGCGTTCGATGTAGGCGCCGATCTCGGGCAGCAACGGCAGCAGGTTGAAGCGGGTCGTCCACGTCAGGGCGGAGCCCCACAGCACGTCGGCGGCGCTGAAGCGTTCGCCCAGCAGGTACGGGCCTTGTGTCAGCTGCTGTGTCAGGGTGCTCAGCATGGTGTCGAAATCACCATACGGCGAGGTCGACAGCGGTGCCGGGTCCCGCTTGAGCGCGCGATCGACCACGGCGGGTTCAAAGCACGAGCCATAGAACACCATCCAGCGCAGGTACGGGCCGCGAAGCGGGTCGCCGATGGCGGGCGCCAGGCCGGCTTCAGGGTACAGGTCGGCCAGGTACATGTAGATCGCGGCTTGCTCGGTGATCAGGGCCTCGCCGTGCCGGATCGCCGGCACCTTGCCCATGGGGTTGATGGCGAGGTAGCGCGCGCCGCGTTGTTCGTTGCCCTTGACGTTGATCGGGTGCAACGAGTAGTCGGCCCCCAATTCTTCGAGCAGGATGCGTGCGCCCGCCGAACGGGTGTGGGGGGCATGGAAGAGCGTGATGTGGCGATTGGCGGTCATGACGCAACTCCGTGGGAGATCAGGAAAACGGCATCACGCAGTCTAGGGCCAAGGCGCGCCCCTCAGCGCCGGCGTTTTGCCAAATGGCCGCCTAAAAGTGCCGCAGGAATGCTCAATGTGTAAGCGAGCGCGTGGAACCACGCTGGGAGGTCATCGGAAAGCCACAAGCCGAGCACGATGCCCAGCACCCCGATGGCCAGCGCATTGAAGTAGGGATATCCCCGAGCCAGGCGGGCTGCTGCGAAGCCGCCGACCCCGGTGGTGATGAGGCCGAAAGCCAAGGACGCGGCCAGGAAGCTGCTGCTTTGCAACGTGACCTGGATCGCCTCGGCCACCTGCGCCTGCGTCATGCCTTCTTCGATGCCGGTGCCCATCGCGCCGATGAGCACCACGCCCCCCACGACGTCAAGGGCCAGGGAGATGAGCATGGCGACGATGATGGCGCGCGGGTCGAATCTCGACATGGGGAGCATGCGGCTGTGGGGTCGCAAGCATAGCCGCATGCGTGTGCGGCCCGATGCGCGTCACGTCGAGCCGGCGTCTTCTTGTTCCTGCAGCACCCGCCATTGCACTTTGCCGGTGGCCGATCGTGGCAGTGTTTCGGTGAATGTCACTTGGCGCGGGATCTTGTAGGCGGCCATGTGGTCGTGCGACCAATCGATGATGTCTTGTTCGGTCACACGGCCCGCAAAGCCGGCACGCAGGACGATCACCGCCTTGACCGTCTCGCCGCGGCGCGCATCGCGGGCCGCGATGATGCAAGCCTCCTGGATCGCGGGGTGCTGGTAGAGCATGGCTTCCACCTCGGCCGGCCACACCTTGAAGCCCGCCGCATTGATCATCCGCTTGAGGCGGTCGACGAAGAAGAAATAGCCTTCCGCGTCGACTTGGCCCAGGTCGCCAGTGCGCAGAAAGCGCTGCCCGTCGATCTCGACGAAAGCGTTGCGCGTGGCATCCGGGTTCTTCCAGTACCCCTGCATCAACTGTGGTCCGTTGACGATGATTTCACCCGTCTCGCCGGGCGGCAGTGGCGCCAGCGTCTGCGGGTCCACCACCCGGGCGGTCACATCGAAGACGGGAATGCCCAGGCACTGTTTCTTGCCGCGCTCGGGCGGATTCATGTGCGTGGCGGCATTCGTCTCGGTCATGCCGTAGCCCTCGCTGTACTTCAGCTTGAGCTTGTTCTCCAGGATGTCGGCCACGGCCGACGGCATCGCCGCACCACCCCCGCCGATGCGGCGCAGGCTGGAGAGGTCGTAGGTCTCGAGGCGCGGGTTGGAGATGAAATCCACCACCATCGCGGTGATGAGGCCGAGTGCCGTGACCCGGTGGCGCTGGATGATCTGCGCGACGGCATCGCGGTCCCAGCGCGGCAGGACGACGACGGTGGAGCCACCGTAGATCACGGCGTTCATGCCGCTTTGCATGCCGGTGACGTGGAACAGCGGCAGTACCGCGATCGACACCGTGCCCTGGTTCGCGTGTCCCCATACGCCGCCCGACACTGCGTTGAACATCGTGCTGCGATGGGTGTGCATGCACCCCTTGGGGTGGCCGGTCGTGCCCGAGGTGTAGGGCATCACGCACAGGTCGTCCGGCCCATTGGCGGCGGGACGGGGGTGCAGGTCTTGCGCGAGCACGTCTGCCCAGGCGATCGCGCCAGGCCAGGGGATCGGCGCACGGGGAGCGGCCACGAAATCCGGGATCGCCATGTCGGTGGGCTCGCGCAGGGCGTCGCTGTAGGCCGCCACCACCAGGCGGTCGAGCCCTTGGCCGAGCAGCGGCGCGATGCGGGGCGCCAGCTCCTGCGCCGTCAGTGCCACGCGCGCATCGCTGTCGGTGACATAGTGCGCCAGCTCCTGCGTGAGGTTCATCGGGTTGACGGGCACCACCACTGCATCGGCCCGCAGGATGGCGTAGTAGCCGATCATGAACTGGGGGCTGTTCTGCATGTACAGCAGGACCCGGTCACCGCGCTGCACGCCGCAGGCCTGCTGCAAGTAGCCGGCGATCTGCTCGGTCTGGCGCTTGAACTCGGCATAGCTCAGTGCCGAGTCGTAGAAGATCAGCAGCGGTTTGTTCGGGTAGCGCGCCGCCGAAACCTCCAGGTTGTACGACAGCGACGTCTCGGGCAGATGCAGATGCCTCGGAGCGTGCTCGGGCCAGTGGGCGAAATGCAGGTCAGACATGGTGACGCCTTTGCGGGAGGACAAGCGCTGCGAGGACAGCGAGGCCATCCTATGGCATACCGATGTTTCTACTGAACAGGAGTCACCCTAGGTATTGATCCTGCATTCTGCATACCGGAATGATGATTTCGTTGGCTGGCGGGATGGCAGGTCGCTGGCGGCAGGTGCGGTTTCCCCATCGCACAGGCGGTCGTTGCCGGCACAATCGCCTCCGGCCGCGTGCAGCGCACGCACAGCAAGGAGCAACCCCGTGGCCACGATCCAAGCCCCCGTCAAGACGCCCCATGCCATGGTGGAACTCGCCAGCCGCCAACGCAAGCTGAGCCAGCGCCACCGCACCGTGCTGTTGCTCGTCGACGGGCGCCGCGATGAAGAGGAGGTGCGGGCGCTGGCCCGCGCGGCCGGCTCGCCGGCGTCTTGTTTTGATGAGCTGATCGAGCTTGGCATGATCTCGCGGCCGATGTCGCCGGAACCCGAGCCTGCGCCTCGGCCCGAGCTTCCCGATGCCCCCGGGCCGGTGGTGGCGCCGATGCATTTCGAGTTGCCCGCGGCGCTCGGGCCCGATTCGGTGGTGAGCAGCATGCTGCCGCCATCGCTCACCCTGCTGCCCGAGTCGCAACTGGATTCAGCGCACGGGCCCGAAGGGCCGGTGTCCGAATCCTCCGATTTCGACGACGTGCCGAGGAGCGGGCGCGACGAGGCGCTGGAAGAGGCTCGCGCGATCTTGCTGCGCGCGGTGCGCGCCGAAGCGCCGGTGGCGGGCTCGATCACCGTGTTGCGGCTGCGCCGTGCCCGCACGCGAGAAGACCTGGAAAGCCTGCTCGAAGAGGTCGAGGCGCGCATCTTCAAGCCGTTCAAGGGCCTGTGGGCGTCGCAAACCATGGCCCGTGTGCGCGAATTGCTGTCGCGGGTCTATTCGGATTGATCGAACCTCCAGGGCTGCGGGCCGCCGAGCGGCAGCGTGAAAACTCGCTCAGTCCTGACATACTCGGCCAATGAGTTTTCTGGCCATCGACATCGGCAACACCCGCTTGAAGTGGGCGCTTTACGCTTCTCCCCAGCCGGGCGCCGCGGTGCTGGCCCACGGCGCGGTTTTTCTCGAAACCATCGATCAGTTGGCCGAAACCGACTGGCGCGACCTGCCGGCGCCCGGCAGCATGCTGGGCTGCGTGGTGGCTGGCGAAGGCATCAAGCGCCGGGTGGAAGAGCAGCTCGAACTGTGGGACATCGACCCGCGCTGGGTCGTTTCATCGGCCCACGCCGATGGCGTGACCAACGGCTACGACCACCCGCATCGCCTGGGGACCGACCGCTGGGTCGCCCTCATCGGGGCGTGGCACCACGTGCGAGCGCGCGGCCCGCTGCGTCCGGCCCTCGTGGTGATGGTGGGCACGGCGGTGACTGTCGACGCGCTCGATGCCAGTGGTCACTTCCTCGGTGGATTGATCTTGCCTGGGTTTGGCGTGATGCAGCGAGCCCTCGAGATGGGTACGGCCGGGCTCAAGGTACCGACCGGCGAAGTGGTCGATTTCCCCACCAACACGAGCGATGCACTGATGAGCGGTGGCGCCAATGCGATGGCGGGCGCCGTCGAACGCATGTACCGCAAGCTGCGCGACCGCACCGGCCAGGAGCCGATGCTGTTGATGTCCGGTGGCGCGTCGTCCAAGCTGACCGCCATCACCGACCTGCGTTTCGAGACGGTCGACCGCCTGATTTTCGACGGGCTGCTCGCGTTGCAGGCGCACCGGCTGGCCCTCTGACCGGGCCGCCCTTGCCCTACAGGATGTAGCGCGAGAGGTCTTCGTCGCGCGACAGCTCGCCGAGCTTGGCGTCGACTTCGGAGGCGCCCAGGCTGACGGTTTGGCCCGACAGATTGGGGGCATCGAAGCTCACTTCGTCCAGCAGCCGTTCCATCACGGTCGACAGGCGCCGTGCACCGATGTTTTCGGT
>CAZBOF010000075.1:13470-14128 GCA_964493285.1 uncultured Rhizobacter sp.
GTCGCAGGCAATCTGCGCGAGCCGGCGGATGCCGTCCGGCGAGAACTGCAGCGTCACGCCTTCGGTGGCCATCAGCGCCTGATACTGCTTCACCAGGCTGGCGTGCGTTTGCGTCAGGATGGCTTCGAAGTCATCGACGCTCAGCGAGCCCAGCTCCACCCGGATCGGGAAACGGCCTTGCAGCTCGGGGATCAGGTCGCTGGGCTTGCTGAGGTGGAATGCCCCGGAGGCGATGAAGAGAATGTGGTCCGTCTTCACCATGCCGTACTTGGTGTTGACCGTGGTGCCTTCGACGAGCGGGAGCAGATCGCGCTGGACGCCCTGGCGCGATACGTCGGCGCCGGTGGTTTCGGAGCGCGATGCGACCTTGTCGATCTCGTCGAGGAACACGATGCCGTTCTGTTCCGTGTTGGCCAGCGCGCGCGCCTTGATCTCGTCTTCGTTGACCAGCTTGGCCGCTTCTTCTTCAGTCAGCAGCTTCAGCGCTTCGGCGATCTTCAGCTTGCGCTGTTTGCGCTTGGTCGCGCCCAGGTTGGCGAACAAGCCCTTGAGCTGTTCGGTCATCTCGTCCATGCCCGGAGGCCCCATGATTTCCAGCGTGGGCTTCGCGTCTGCAACGTCGACCTCGATCTCCTTGTCGTCGAGCGCGCCTTCGCGC
>CAZBOF010000075.1:14138-19941 GCA_964493285.1 uncultured Rhizobacter sp.
GGGCGCCGGGGTGGCGGGGGCATTGAAGTCGCCGCGCGGGGGGGGCACGAGGATGTCGAGCACGCGGTCTTCGGCCGCGTCTTCCGCGCGGGCCCGCTGGCGCACCATGTCGCGCTCGCGTTCCTGCTTGACGGCCATGTCGATCAGGTCGCGGATGATCGAATCGACATCCTTGCCCACATACCCGACTTCGGTGAACTTGGTGGCCTCCACCTTGATGAAGGGGGCGTCGGCGAGCTTGGCCAGGCGGCGCGCGATCTCGGTTTTGCCGACGCCGGTGGGGCCGATCATCAGGATGTTCTTCGGCGTGATCTCTGCGCGCAGGTTGTCTTCGACCTGCTGGCGGCGCCAGCGGTTGCGCAGCGCGATCGCGACCGCGCGCTTGGCCGCGGCCTGGCCGACGATGTGGCGGTCCAGTTCGGAGACGATCTCCTGGGGTGTCATGGCGGTCATGGTGTTTTCCGTGTGTGTTTGTCGCTCAGGCGCGTGGCGTGGGCCGCCGGGCGTGCCGGCTTGCGCAATAGGGAATCGACTCGTGGCACAGGGTGGTGCTTGATGTCGGGTGTAGCGGGAGCCCAGGGGGCTTTGCGGCAGGCCGGCCCATCCCCGGGGTTCATCCCTCCAGCGTCTCGATCGTGTGCTGCTGGTTGGTGTAGATGCACAAATCCCCCGCGATCTCCAGCGAGCGTTTCACGATGTCCTGGGGTGCCATGTCGGTGTGCTGCAGCAGTGCACGCGCGGCGGATTGGGCAAATGCGCCGCCCGATCCGATGGCGACGATCCCCAGCTCGGGCTCCAGCACGTCGCCATTGCCGGTGATGATCAGCGAGGTGTCCTTGTCGGCCACGGCGAGCATGGCTTCGAGGCGTCGCAGCACGCGGTCGGTGCGCCAGTCCTTGGTGAGGTCGATGGCGGCACGGGCCAGATTGCCTTGGTGCTTCTCGAGCTTGGCCTCGAAGCGCTCGAACAGCGTGAACGCGTCTGCTGTGGCGCCGGCAAAGCCGGCAAGGACTTGGTCTTTGTAGAGCCTGCGCACCTTGCGTGCGGTTGCTTTGACGACGATGTTGCCCAATGTCACCTGGCCGTCGCCGCCCAGGGCAACCAGATTGCCTCGGCGCACGCTCAGGATGGTCGTGCCGTGATAATTTTCCATGGGGGTCAGATTCGGGCGGTGCCCAAAAGATTCAAGGGGAATGTGTGTCTTTGCGTCGAGGCACTGCTGGCGCGGCGGGCGGCGTCTGAACTGCGCGCGGTGCGGTGCGCAGGCGCCAGCAGCGAAACGACGGCGGCAAGGGTCTTGTGAAAGAGACGCTAGTGTCGTGAGTTAGAAGTTCGCAAACAAAACCGTTCGATGCTGGAGAGGATGTCATCGGCTGTTTTGGTCCAGCAGAAGGGTTTTGGCTGAGCGTTGTTGATGTGGAGGTACTCGCGAATGGCCTGCTCGAGTTGCCTGGTGGAGCGATGGGTGCCTCGGCGGATGTACTTCTCGGTGAGTGTGGCGAACCAGCGCTCGACCTGATTGAGCCAAGAGGCCGAAGTCGGCGTGAAGTGGACCTGGAATCGCGGATGACGTGCGAACCATGCCTTGATGGTCGACGTCTTGTGCGTGCCGTAGTTGTCCATCACCAGATGCACCTCCAAGCCGGCCGGCACGTTGGTCTCGATGGTGCGCAGGAACTGCAAGAACTCGGTGCTGCGGTGACGCCGATGAAGTTCCCCGATCACATGCCCGGTGGCGATGTCCAAGGCGGCGAACAACGTGGTGGTGCCGTGGCGCGCGTAGTCGTGCGTGCGTCGCTCCGGAATGCCAGGCGCCAGCGGCAGCAGCGGCTGCGTGCGGTCCAGTGCTTGGATCTGACTCTTCTCGTCCACACACAGCACCAAAGCCTTGATCGGCGGGTTCAGGTACAGCCCGACGATGTCGCGCACCTTGTCCACGAACATGGGATCGCTGGACAGCTTGAAGGTCTCCTGGCGATGAGGCTGCAATCCGAAGGCACGCCAAATGCGAGAGACCGCCGTCTGCGTCAGGCCCATCTCACGCGCCATCGTGCGCGTGCTCCAGTGTGTCGCCCCGGCAGGGGTGCTCTCCAAGGTCTTGGCGATCACCGCGTCCACACGACTGTCGTCAATCGTGCGCGGTGCGCCCGAGCGCGGCGCGTCCAGAAGACCGTCCAGCCGCTGCTCGATGTAGCGCGCTCTCCACCTGCCCACCGTCTGCTGCGTCACCCGCTGCCGTGCAGCCACCACCTTGTTCTCCAACCCCGCAGCGCAGGCCAGAACAATGCGCGCTCTCAGCGCCAAGGCTTGCGATGTCTTGCGTCTGAGTGTCAGCGCCACAAGTTCCTCGCGCTCAACCTCACTGAGCACCAGCTCTCCTCTTGCTCGTCGTGTCATCGCAGCCTCCGGATACCTACGGTACTCGGATTGACTTCGAGCAGTGAATTTAGTTCATCGAACTTATAACTCAGTACACTAGACCACGCGCACTTTGACCTTCGCGTGCTCGTTGATGCCCATGGCGCCGAAAAACAGGGCCACCAGCCGGTGCGAGTCGATGAAGCTCACGGTGCGGCTTTCGCTGCGGCGCGCCAAGACCCAGTTGAGCAGATCGCCCGCGGCGATGAAATCGACGCGAATCAGGCGTGCGCACGAGACGTTCACGATGGTCGCCGTGCCCAGTTCGTTGTTCATCTTGGTCAGCGTGTCGCTGATGTCGCCAACGAGCTGGCCCGAGAGTTCCACCTTGGCCACTTCCACCATGCCGGGTTCGTCGGAGATCTGTGACTCCTGGAAGGTGGTGGACACGTCGCTCACCACCGACATCGGCGGCGACTGCGTGCTCACGCTCGCGTTGCTGATGCGGGCGTGGCAGGTGGCCGGCTCCCACGACGGCGGGGAGACCTCGTAGGTCACGCAATAGTCGATGGCGGCTTCGTCGAACTGGTCCGCCCGGTTGACCATGCGCAGCACGTCCAGCCGCAACTGCCAGAACACGGGGTCAGCGTCGCGCACCCCGGTGGGCGCGGCTTCTTGCAGCACCTCCAGCAACCGCTCACCACTGAGCCAGCGCATGTCGAGCGTCTGTGAAATCCAGCTGCGGAACAGCTCGCTCAGGCGGGCGGCACCCTCGGCTTCGATGACCTTGAGCGCTTCCCAGTCAAAGACCCAAGGCAGCGGCATTTGCAGGGTCTGAGAACGCAGCTTGGCCACGGCGTCGGCGTCGAGGGTGGCCGGGCACACCCAGCCCACTTGGCCTTCCACGCGTGCGCGGGGTTGGCGTTCTTCGCTGGCGGCCTCGGCCACCATCCGGGGCATCGAGAACCATTGCGGCGCCGACCAGCCGAACTGCTGCGCGTAGTCGATCGCCAGGCTTTCGAACTTGTGCTGCTGGCCGATGGCGCGGTAGAGGTCGAACAGCGCCAGCCAGGTTTCTGCATGCTGGGCGCGGGCGCCGCCGCTTCCAGTCATCGTTGATAGTGATTGCTCACATAATTCAAAGTCGGCATTTGCGAATGCAATGACGGCTTCATCGAGATCGGGGTCGTGGGCGGCCTCGGTCAACTCGGCGAAATCGCTCGACATGCCACCGCCGGCGGCCGCATCCAGCTCCAGTGCAGGCAGCCCCGCGCTTTGCGCCAGAGGGGCGGGCGCGGGCTGGGCGGTGGGTGCGGCGAAGCCATTGAGGGGGCGGCGCGCCGCATCGGGCGGCGATACGGTGGTGTCGGTGGTGGCCGTACGCGCGTACGGCATCGCCGCAGGTTGCGTGGGTGCTTCGTAGAAAGCCGGCGTGCGCCGCGGCGACGGTGAGGCGAGGCCGTCGCCCACCATCTGCTGCTCGATTTCGTCGATCTTGGCTTTGACGCTGCTGTCTTGCTTGGCGCCGCTTTCCTGCATGCGGGCCTCGGAGTCATCGATGCGCGAGGACCCGCCCAATGCCGCCAATTGATCACCGGTCAGACCTTCCCGGCGCACCTTGCGCAGCATGTCGAACTCGCGCTTGCGCACGAAGTCGTTGCGCCGCTTGCGCTCGATCATCGCCTTCAGCTCGGACTTGGCGTACTCGCTTTCGCGTGCCTCGTCGGCAGGCGCACCCAGTTGCGCCCAGTCGGTGGCCGGGTTGGCCACAAACTTGACTACCTTTCGGAAGAAGCTATTGCTGTCTTTCGGGTCGGCCATTGGGGGGAGAAATCGTGCGGGACGCGTCAGTCGCCGAACATTTTCTGCTTCAGCTCGCGCCGCTGTTGCGCTTCGAGAGACAGTGTAGCGGTCGGCCGGGCGATCAGCCGGCCCAGGCCGATGGGTTCGCCAGTTTCGTCGCAGAAACCGTAGTCGCCTGTGTCGATCCGAACCAGAGACTGAGAAATCTTCTTCAAAAGCTTCCGTTCACGGTCGCGGGTGCGCAATTCGAGCGCGTGTTCTTCCTCGATGGTGGCGCGGTCGGCCGGATCGGGGACGATGGAAGTGTCTTCCCGCAGGTGCTCGGTGGTTTCACCGGCATTGCTGAGCAAATCATCCTTGAGCGTTTGCAACTTGAGCCGGAAGAACTCCAACTGCTTTTCGTTCATGTACTCGCTGTCAGGCATGGCGAGCACTTCGTCTTCGGTCAGGTCGCGGCCTGTCTTGGTTTTCCAGGCATTGGCCAGCCGGGGGTCGGACTTGCGCTCCGTGCGCTCGATGTCGACCAGGAGGGAATTCATCTGGCGGGTGGGCGGGCGCGGCGGCGCGAACCGATCGGCAAACCGCGAGGTGGGCGGCGGGATCGGGGCGGGCGTCGACGCGGCGGCGGAGGCGCGGGCGGCGGCGGACAGCCTCGGTTGCGCTGTTTTTGCGGGCTTGGGGGCTGGCGGCGGAGGGGCGGGAACGACAGGTTTGGTCACGGGCGCAGTCTTGGCGGGAACGGGGACGGGTGGAGCCGTCCGTGGGCTGGGAACGGGTTTCGGAGATGCCGCCTTGGCTTGGCCGGCGGTCTTGGGCGTCATTTTGATGGCGGGCTTGGCCGCCGGCTTCTTGACAGCCACCTTGGCGATCGGCTTTGCGGTGGCTTTTTTCGCAGTTTTCGCCGCGGGTTTGACGGCTGGCTTGCTAGCTGCCTTGACCGCCACTTTCTTGGCGGGGGTGGCGATCTTCTTGGCCGCTGTCTTGACGGGAGCCGGGCGTTTGGCCGGTGTCTTGCTCATGGAAGTCTCCTCGCAACAGCGATGAGGCCCGTTAGGGCCACTTCACACAAAGTGAGGCAGGCGCTTCATTGGTTTTCACAAGACCTCTGGCAGCTCAGTCGCCTCGCGGGCCGGTTTGGCGCCGCGGATTGTAGCCACGTTGCTGCATTGCGCCTGCCTATTGCCGAACAAGTTGTGCGAACCGGGCTTGACACCCGACGATCCATCAAGCCAGGCATTGGGTCAAGCCCTGTTCAAGGATCTCCTGGGGCAGGTCGATGCCGATGAACACCATCTTGCTGGATTTCTTCTCGCCCTTGGCCCACAGGGGCCCCAGGTCACTGCCCATGAGCTGGTGCACGCCCTGGAAGATCACCTTCTTGGCGGAGCCTTTCATATAGAGAACGCCCTTGTAGCGCAGCAGTTTCGGGCCGTACACCTGAACGATGGCGCCGAGGAAATCTTCGAGCTTGGCCGGGTTGAAGGGCTTGTCCGAGCGGAAGACAAACGATTTCACGTCGTCGTCGTGCGCGTGGTGGTGCGGGTGGTCGCAGTGTTCGCCGTGCTCGTGATCATGGCCGTGGTGGTCATGGCCGTGATCGTGCCCATGGTGGTGATGGTCGTCCACTTTCAAGAAGTCGGGG
>CAZBOF010000076.1:0-19732 GCA_964493285.1 uncultured Rhizobacter sp.
GGGCGCTGCTGTACGGCGTGATCCTGTGCAATGCGCGTGCGATGGGCGAGTTCGGTGCGGTGTCGGTGGTGTCGGGCCACATCCGCGGGCAGACCAACACCATGCCGCTGCACATTGAAATTCTCTACAACGAGTACCAGTTCGCGGCCGCATTCGCGGTGGCTTCTCTGCTGGCCGGGCTGGCGCTGGTGTCACTGGTGCTGAAGTACCTGGTCGAGCAGCGGGTGAAGCACCAAAAGCGCGATGCCGGAGGAAGAAACGAATGAGTATCGAGATCCGCAACCTCAACAAGCGATTCGGCAACACCGTCGTTTGCGACAACCTCAACCTGGACATCCCCTCCGGTGAACTGGTCGCGCTGCTGGGTCCGTCGGGCTCGGGAAAGACCTCCTTGCTGCGCATCATCGCCGGTTTGGAGCGACCCGATTCCGGCTCGGTGATCTTCCACGGCGCCGATGCCACGTTCGACGATGTGCGCGACCGCAACGTCGGTTTCGTATTCCAGCACTACGCCCTCTTCGGGCACATGAGCATCTTCGAGAACGTGGCCTTCGGCCTGCGTGTGCGTCCGCGCGCCACGCGCCCAAGCGAAGAGCAGATCCGCAAGAAGGTCACCGAGTTGCTCAAGCTGGTGCAGCTGGATTGGCTGGCCGATCGCTATCCGCATCAGCTCTCGGGCGGCCAGCGCCAGCGCATCGCCTTGGCCCGTGCATTGGCTGTCGAGCCCAAGGTGTTGCTGCTCGACGAGCCCTTCGGCGCACTGGACGCGAAGGTACGCAAAGAGCTGCGCCGCTGGCTGCGCCGCCTGCACGACGAGATGCATGTCACCAGCGTGTTCGTGACGCACGATCAGGACGAAGCCATGGAAGTGGCCGACCGCGTGGTCGTCATGAATCTCGGCCGCATCGAGCAAGACGGTTCACCGGACGAGGTCTACGACCGTCCCGCCACGCCGTTCGTGCTGCAGTTCCTGGGTGACGTGAACCTGTTCCACGGGCGCTTCGGCCATGCGCCCGGCGGCACCACCGACCCGGCGGATGTGAGCTACGTGCGCCCGCACGAACTGGACATCGTGGCCGAGGCGAGCGAGGGCACCCTGGCCGTGACCTTGTCGCAAGCGCTCACCGTCGGGCCGCAAACACGCATCGAGTTCAAGCGAGTGGACGACGGCAGCTACGTTGACGTCGAGATGGCCCGCAGCGACTACACCGCGTTGCGCGACAGGCTGGGCTTGAGCAATGGCAGCCGGGTGTTTCTGAAGCCGCGTCGCGTGACCCGCTTTACGGCCGGGACGAACGGAGCCCAGACCGAACAGGTCGACCCAGCCGCGATGATCTGAGCGCAGTGATGCTTCGACCTTGCGAAAGCAGGCGTGGGGCAGATAAATGTGGATCGCGTCACATTCGATTGCTGATGCGAATGCCATGCCTTCGCATGTCAACCGCCCGCGCGGCTGTGGCGGCCACCCACGGCCTCACTGTTCCAGCTCGATGCCCGCGGCGCGGATCACACCACCCCAGCGCGCAGCGTCTTCGGAAATGAACCGGCGGAAATCCTCGCCGCTCGTCGTGTCGACCACGTAGCCTTGTCCCACGAGATTCGCACGCAGTGCGGGTGAGCGGATGGCGCCGAGCGCAGCGAGCCTGATGCGGTCGAGGATGCGCTCAGGCGTGCCCCTCGGCACGAACAGGCCCTGCCAGCTTGTCACGCTCTCGAGCCCGCGCACGCCTCCCTCTTGGAAAGTCATGACGTCCTGCAAGAGCGGATGTCGGCGGGGGCCCGTGATGGCCAGACCCCTGACGCGGCCGGCCTTCAGCTGAGGCAGGTAAAACGCCGCATCGCTGATGGCCAAGTCGACGGAACCTGCCAACAGGTCCTGCAGCGCTGGAGCGCTGCCGCGATAAGGCACGTGGGTCAGGCGCACGTTGGCCGAGCGCGAGAACAGTTCTCCGGTCAAGTGCATCGACGAGCCGTTGCCCGAACTGCCGAAGGACGGCGGCCCGCCGCTTCCGGCCGCGGCGAGGACGTCAGCCAGCGACTTGAATCGTCCGCCTTCCCGCGCCACCAGGACCAAGGGTGCGGTGGTCAGCATTGTGACCGGCGTCAGTTCGCGCAGTGGATCGAGCGGCAGCTTCTTGTAGAGGCTCGGCGCGATGGTGACGATGCCGCCAAAGGCCATGAGCATGGTGTAGCCGTCGGGGGGTGAATTCGCGGCCTGAGCGGCCCCGATGAGGCCGCCGGCTCCGCTGCGGTTGTCCACGATGACCTGCTGATTGAGCGTACTGATCATCCCTTCTCCCAGCATGCGCGCCAGCGAGTCGGTTGGCCCACCGGGCGGCACCGGCACGATGAGCCGGATGGGTTTTGAAGGGTAGGCATCCGCGGCAGTGGCTGCAAAAGGCAGCCCTCCGAGCGCGGCGAGCAGGAGCCGGCGAGTGCGGTCCACGGTGTCGGACGCTGCGTCAGCACTCTGAATGAAGGCCTTTGACATGCTGGGATCTCCTAAGAGATGTTGACGTGGCCTCTGTCGCTTTGGACGAGCGGCCTCGCAAGCGTCAAATGTTAGGGATGCGGCGATCGATCGAGCATCCAAAGCAGTTCTTCGTCCGTCTAAAGTACTTATGGCGTCGTGCGCCTGGCGCGCGGCACGGCAAACCGCGCTGCCAGTTCGCTTTGGCCCGCGTGATGGTTTTGCCTCAAGACCGTGCGCGGCGGATGCTTGATGCTGGTGCGAGAAGCCCGACGCCGGGGCCGACGCGAGCGGTTGGTGCCTACCGCTCCCGGCTTTCTTGGTGTCGAGCGCCCGCTTGTTCGGCGATCTCGGCCTGGATCAGGCGGGCGATGACGCGACGCGATTGCACGCCGCCTGCATCGATGTCCAGCATCAACAGCTTGCGGTCTGGTTGCTCGCCAAGGTTCTCCTGTTGTCTCTCGAGAACCTCCAGGTCCTCGGTGAAGACTTCAGACTGGATCTGGCGGATGCGCTCGGTCAGCGCCTCGTCTGCGACATTGAAGTTGCGGGCCATGCCCCAGAAATACCACATGGTCGTCTCGGTCTCAGGCGTGATGAAATCGACCACGGTACTGCCAGCGCGTACCGACGGGTCCGCGTGGTAGCCCCCCTTGCCTTCAAGCGCAACGCCCACTTCGATCATCACGTGGCTTGGCGGAGAGAAGCGGCAAATCTGCCAGCGGTCGACCAGTCCGTCATCGGGAAGGTTGTTCCCGCGCAGGGCCGTACGCCACATCGGGGGCGCGTAGACACGCTCCATGAACCGGCTCGTGACGACCTCGTCGCCGCGGACTTCGGTCTTGACCGGCGCCTCGTCGATTTCTTTCTGCCCAATGCTCGTCGCATGCACGTAGGTTTCATGCGTCAAGTCCATCAGGTTGTCGATCATGAGGCGATAGTCGGCCTTGATGTGGAACAAGCCTCCCGCATAGACCCAGTTCGGATCGTCGGCCCAGTCGAGGCGATGGATCTTCGCCGGATCGGCGAGCGCCGGGTCGCCCGGCCACAACCAGATGAAGCCATAGCGCTCTGTGACTGGAAAGCTGCGAATCGCCGGGAAGCCTCGGACGCGCTGCCCCGGCATGGCAATCGTCTTGCCGTCGCATCCAACCTCGAGACCGTGATAGCCGCAGATCAGGCGGCCTTCGACGACCTTGCCTAAGGACAGCGCCGCCCCGCGGTGCGGACAGAAATTGTCAACGGCAGCAGCTTGGCCCTCGGGGCCACGGTACACAACGACCGATTGGTTGCATATCTTGCGCCCCAACGGCTTGTCGCCGTCGATCTCCTTTGCTGCGCAGGCGACGTACCAAGCGTTCAGAGGAAACGTGCTCATAGATTCCTTAACAAGGCAGCCACAAACAAAGCCTTGTGATTCTGGATCCCAGCGGTCGCAGCTCCTTAGCAAATTGCTTCTGAAGTGCCCTAAACCTCTTATCTTGAATGCAGCGGCCTTCGGGTCGGCTCCCTTCTTCCAGCCGCACCAATCGATGCGATCGGCAGTCTTCGGCGTCAAGACTCGGCCCCGCGGGTCGGGCGCGACCCGGTGGCCAAGTGCCTGCATGCGCGCTGGTGCGAGCCATGGGCGCAGGTCCCGATCAAGGATTGCTGCTCGGCGTCAGGACGACAACCGCGTGCCCCGCACGGCAGCTTGGGACGGGTACCCCGCTGGCTGGGTTGGCCCGACGCCAATGCCATCGCCGCAAAGACCAGCCGCCACCGGCCGCGAGATGGCCGGGCGAATGATCGGCAAAGTCTGGGGATGATCGCGGGCGGCTGCGCAATACATCGCCAGCAAGGCAGGTGCAGCGCATTCGTCGCGTGCCGCCGGCTGTTGACGTGCGCCACCAGGTGCGTCGTGCCAGTGGGGCGGTGAGCCGAAGGCCCGGGCCCTCCAGCGCACCGGCAAATCCCGCGGCGGCAAACCTGGCGCGGCCGACGCCGCTCACCGCCTCGCCGGGCTTCGGCGGATCAGGCGTCGATCGCGATGCGTTCGCTCGGCGGCAGGGCCATGGCCTGCTCCACCACGTCGCGCTTCAGTGGTGAAGCGAAAGTTTCGATGAAGTCGTACATGTAGCCGCGCAGGAAACTGCCACGGCGCACCGCCAGTTTGGTGAGGTTGACCGCAAACAGCGCGCGCGCATCGATGGCGCGCAGGTTGCGATCGCGGTCTTCGTCGAAGGCGATTGACGCCACGATGCCCACGCCCAGCCCCAGTTCGACGTAGGTCTTGATCACGTCGGCATCCATCGCAGTCAGGACGAGGTTGAACGTGATGCCGGCGCGCTCGAAGGCTTCGTCGATGTGCAGCCGCCCGGTGTAGCCCGCACCGTAGGTGATGATGGGGAACTGCGCGAGCCGCTGCAAGGTAAGGGGTTGTCCGTCCAGCAAGGGGTGGCCCGGCGGCACGATGGCACTGTGCGTCCAGCGGTAGCAAGGCAGCGTGACCAGGGTGTCGTACTGTGTGAGCGCCTCGGTCGCAATGCCGATGTCGGCCTCGCCCGAGATCAGCATCTCGGCGACCTGTTTGGGCGAGCCCTGGTGCAGGTTGAGCGTGACCTGTGGGTAGCGTTCGCGGAAATCCCGCACGGCGCCCGGCAACGCGTAGCGGGCTTGCGAGTGCGTCGCGGCGATCGACAACCGTCCATTCGCCTGCTGCGTGAACTCTTCACCCGCCCGGCGCAGGTTCTCGGCGTCATTGAGCATGCGCTCGACGATGGGCACGATCAGCGTGCCGACTTCCGTCAACTCGGTCAGCCGCTTGCCGGCGCGCACGAACAGGTCGACGCCGAGTTCTTCTTCCAGTTCCCGGATTTGCCGGCTGACGCCTGGCTGCGAGGTGTGCAGGACTTTGGAGACTTCGGTCAGGTTGAACCCGCACCGTACGGCTTCCCGCACGGAGCGCAGCTGTTGAAAATTCATGGGGTGGCGATCTCGGGCAAGGCGTGCTCGAAGATGAAGTGAAGCCTCGGGATTCTCCCGAGGCTCCTTTCAATGCGGAACGACTGATTGGTGCTTTCTTTATTCAAGAAACACCTAAGCCGATTCGCGCGATGCGGCGCGGGGCCGGTTTTCCCCTGCTCATTCGCACTCGCCGGAACCTCTGGCGCCTTTGCCACTCACCGGATGGTCACCTGACGGCGCGCGGGGACGGCAGCTTACAATTCCAGGCTTTCACCCCCGCTGGCGCCCCGAATGGGCGAGGCCGGTCTTACAGAGGAACCACCCCGTGTTTATCTCCGAAGCTATTGCGCAAACCGCACCCGCGGCGACGGGCGCCGCCGAATCGCCGATGAGCGGATTTGCCGGCATGTTGCCGATCCTGTTGATGTTCGTGGTGCTTTATTTCGTGATGATTCGCCCGCAAATGAAGCGCCAGAAAGAACACAAGAAACTGGTCGAGGCGCTGGCCAAGGGCGATGAAGTCGTCGTCGCCGGCGGCTTGCTGGGCAAGGTTTCGAAGCTGGGCGAAAGCTATCTCCACGTCGAGGTGGCCAACGGTGTGGAAATCCAGGTGCAGCGCGGCGCCGTCGTGCAAGTTCTGCCCAAGGGCACCTTCAAGTAAATCCGGGCACTGCCCGCGCGGCCCCCACGGGCTCGCGCGCGCCACGCGATGTGGCGCGTCTCTGTCAACGAGGTCTCATGAATCGCTACCCGTGGTGGAAGTACACGATCCTGGGGATCGCTCTGGTGCTGGGGCTCATCTATACCCTCCCCAACTTTTTCGGCGAAGCGCCGGCGGTGCAGGTGAGCAGTGGCAAGTCCACGTTCAAGCTCGACGAATCGACCGTGCAGCATGTCGAGGCGATCCTGAAGGAGTCCGGGCTGCAGCCGGATTTCGTCGTTTTCGAGAGCAACACCGTCAAGGCGCGGTTCTCCGATGGCGACGACCAGCTCAAGGCCAAGGACGCGCTGGCGCGTGGGCTCAATCCCAACCCGGCGGATGAAAACTACATCGTCGCGCTGAATCTGCTGTCCCGCTCCCCGCAGTGGCTCACGTCACTGGGCGCCTTGCCCATGTACCTGGGGCTCGACCTTCGCGGCGGCGTGCACTTCCTGATGCAGGTCGACATGCGGGCGGCGCTGACCAAGAAGGCGGAGTCGGTGACGGGTGACATCCGCACCTTGCTGCGCGACCGCAACCTGCGTCACGCGGGCGTGACGCGCAATGGCAACGACGTCGAGGTGCTGTTTCGCGACCGTGACACGCAGGCCGCGGCCGCGCGCCTGCTCGGCGACCAGTTGTCCGACTTGCAATGGACGCCCAGCGGGGCCGGCACCGACTTCAAGCTGACGGGGGTGCTCAAGCCCGAGGCCGCGCGTCAGGTGCAGGATGCTGCGCTGAAGCAAAACATCACCACCCTGCACAACCGGGTCAATGAGCTGGGCGTGGCCGAGCCGGTGATCCAGCAACAGGGCGTAGACCGTGTCGTCGTGCAACTGCCCGGCGTCCAGGACACCACCAAGGCCAAAGACATCATCGGGCGCACCGCGACCCTGGAGGTCCGCATGGTGGACGACGGCGCCGAGGCGATGGCGGCGGCGCAAGGCGCCGGCCCGGTGCCTTTCGGAACCGAGCGTTACCTTGAACGTGGCGGCCGGCCCATCATCGTCAAGCGCCAAGTGGTGCTGACCGGCGAGAACCTCACCGACGCGCAACCGGGCTTCGACAGCCAGACCCAGGAGCCCACCGTGAACCTGACGCTGGATGCGCGCGGCTCGCGCATCTTCCGTGACGTCACGCGTGAGAACGTGGGCAAGCGCATGGCGATCATCCTGTTCGAGAAAGGCAAGGGCGAGGTGGTCACGGCCCCCGTCATCCGCACCGAGATCGGCGGCGGCCGCGTGCAGATTTCAGGCTCGATGACGTCCACCGAAGCCAACGACACCGCCCTGTTGCTGCGCGCGGGCTCGCTGGCCGCGCCCATGGAAATCATCGAGGAAAGCACCATCGGCCCCAGCCTGGGGGCGGACAACATCTCCAAGGGCTTTAACAGCGTGATCTTCGGCTTTGCCGCGATTGCGCTGTTCATGTGCGCTTACTACATGTTCTTCGGTGTCATCTCGACGCTGGCGCTCTCATTCAACCTGCTGCTGCTGGTGGCCCTGCTGTCGATGCTGCAGGCCACGCTCACCTTGCCCGGCATCGCGGCGATCGCGCTGACCCTGGGCATGGCGATCGATGCCAACGTGCTGGTCAACGAACGCATCCGCGAGGAACTGCGCGCAGGCGCTTCACCGCAAACCGCGATCAGCCTGGGATACGAGCGCGCCTGGGCCACGATTCTCGACTCGAACGTCACGACGCTGATCGCCGGCTTGGCGCTGTTCGCTTTCGGAACCGGGCCGGTGAAGGGCTTCGCGGTCGTGCACTGCCTCGGCATCCTGACCTCCATGTTCTCCACCGTCGTGTTCTCGCGAGGCCTCGTGAACCTCTGGTACGGCCGGAAGAAGAAGCTCAAGAGCCTCTCGATCGGCCAGGTCTGGAAGCCCCAGCCCGACACGGCACCGACTGCCTAAGCGGCTTCAAGAACCCGAACAGGAAACCACACATGGAGTTCTTCCGGATCAAGCGCGACATACCGTTCATGCGGTATGCGACCGTGCTCAATACCATCTCGGTGGTGACGTTCTTGCTGGCCGTGTTCTTTCTGGCCACGCGCGGGTTGCACCTGTCGGTTGAGTTCACCGGCGGCACCTCGATCGAAGTGGGCTACCAGCAAAGTGCTGACCTCGCCAAGGTTCGCGGCGTGGTCGAGGGCATGCAGCTCGGCGAAGCGCAGGTGCAGAACTTCGGAAGCTCGCGCACCGTGCTGATCCGGCTGCCCTTGGCCGATGACGGCAAGGAAGGCGGAGTGGTCAGCCGTGTCTTCGGTGAGCTTTGCCGGGCCGAATCGGGCACCGTGTCCGTACAGCAAGTCACCACGGACAAAGGCGAAGTGATCGACCGGCCGATCTGCGATGTCGCGGGAACTCAGCCGCTCGAATTCCACAGCAGCGCGTTTGTGGGGCCGCAGGTCGGCAAAGAACTCGCGCAAGACGGCGCCAAGGCCCTGGCGTTCGTGGTGATCGGCATCATGGTGTACCTCGCCTTCCGCTTCGAGTGGAAGTTTTCGATCGCGGCCATCCTTGCGAACCTGCACGACGTCGTCATCATCCTGGGCTTCTTCGCGTTCTTTCAGTGGGAGTTCTCGTTGTCGGTGCTCGCAGCCGTCCTGGCCGTGCTGGGGTATTCCGTCAACGAATCGGTGGTGATCTTCGACCGGATCCGGGAGGCATTCCGCAGGTTCCGCAAGATGACCCCGGAAGAAACCATCAACCACGCCATCACGCGCACGATGAGCCGCACCGTCATCACGCATGGCAGTACCCAGCTGGTCGTGCTGTCGATGCTGATCTTCGGCGGGCCCACGCTGCATTACTTCTCGCTGGCTCTGACCATCGGCATCTGCTTCGGGATCTACTCTTCGGTGTTCGTGGCCGCGGCCATCGCCTTGCGCCTGGGGGTGACCCGTGAAGACCTGATCAAGGCGTCGGCACCCAAGGATGGCGATCCGGATGACCCTAACGCGGGTGCCGTGGTGTAGAGTAAGGGTAACTTTTTCCGAGAACTTTCCAAGCACAACTTCACATGGCGACCGCCGCCGATTCGTTGGCCCTGGCCGCCCAGGCCCGGCGCTCTTACGTAGAGCGGTTGCTCAGTGGTGTTCCGGGCATCGTGCGCGCCGTCGAAGAAGGTGCCAAGCAGCTCGCCAGCCAGACGGCGGAGCATGCCACCCAGTACAAGCGGCGCGATGTCGCCACCGACCTGCGCAAAGCCGCGCCGGCCTGGATCAACGGCATCGTCTCGGCGTTGCGCAGCGCGCTGGTTTCTGGCGTGGCATCAGCCACCCGGCCCGAGGATCTGCCTCGCCCGGGCCGCACCCAGCCGGGCATGGCCTTGGTGGACGACGACACCATCGAAACCGAGATCCTCAGCTCGCGTCTCGCGCTGGCCATGATGGATCGCGCGTCCTGGGAGTTCACCGACCTGCGTTCGCGCATGTCTGCCCTGGAGAACCGCGATGAGCTGGATGCGAACGATGTGCTGCGCCCGCACGTCCTGGCGCGCATCCTCACCGGCGCCTGGCGTGCGGCATCGCTGAGCCAAGACGCCTGGCGCACCCTGCAGGCCGTCTTGCACGAGGAGTTTGCTCATTTTGCCGAAGAGGCCTACCACGAGACCAATCGCTGGTTGATCCAGCAACGGGTGCTGCCCGAGATCGATCTGCGGCCCTTCATTCGCCGGGCGCGCAGCGCCTATGCCTTGCCGCCTGCAACCGCTCCCACGCCGCCGCCCCAGATGGGCGCCAGCCCAAGCGGGTTCGGGCGTTTGGGTGCCGTGGGCGACGAAACCCGCATGATGACCCGTGCTGGCGGCTTCGCCAGAGGGTCGGACCACGCAGAAGCCGTCCTGGGCCGCCTCAACCGCCTCATTGGACGGCAGGTGCCTGACTTCGCCGGCACTGCGCCGATGCCGGCCGCCTCAGCCGAACTCAAGGCGGCGATCAACGAAGCGCAAAGCGGCATCCAGCGGCGCCTGAGCACTGCCAGCGGTGCGCGTGTGGGCATCGACTCCGGGGGCACGCCTGCGCTGCTTGAAGAACTTCACCAGCGCAAGGCCGCCCTGAAAAAGGCGGCGACGTCGCCGGTTGAGCGCGCCACGATTGAAATCGTGGCGTTGCTGTTTCAGAGCATCCTGATGGAAGAGCGCATCCCCGCTGTGGTGCGCGTATGGTTTGCGCGCCTGCAGATGCCGGTGCTGCGGGTGGCCGTCAGCGAGCCTGATTTCTTTGCCACGGTCGATCACCCGGCGCGCCGCCTGATCGACCGCATGGGTGCCTGCGTGATGGGGTTCGATGCAACCAGCCGCGCCGTCGCCGACACGCTGGAGGCCGAGATCAAGCGCATCGTGCAGGTCGTGGAGGCCTACCCGGACACCGGCCGCCGCGTGTTCCAAACCGTGCTCACCGAGTTCGAGAAGTTCCTGGAGCACTATTTCCGCAACGAGAACGAAACCACGCGCAAAGGCATTTCCCTGGCGCAGCAGGTGGAACAGCGCGAGACGTTGGCGATCCAGTACACGATCGAATTGCGGAAGATGCTCAATGAAGTGCCGGTCCAGGAGGGCGTGCGCGAGTTCCTGTTCCATGTCTGGGCCGACGTGATGGCGATGACAGCTGTCAAGCATGGCATTCAGGGCCCGGAAACCAAGCTCATGAAGCGTGTCGCGGCCGATCTCATCTGGTCAGCCAGCGCCAAGGTGTCGCGCGAAGAGCGCGCCGAAGTGATTCGCCGCTTGCCGCCGCTGCTCAAAACGCTGCGCGATGGCATGGACCAGGCGGGCATCACCGCGCAGAAGCAAGACGATCACATCCAGAAGCTCAACAATTCGCTGGCGGCGGCGTTCACCGCCAAGACCGCGGCCATTGCGCCTGCTCGCCTTGAAGAGCTGATGGGCAAGCTGGAAACGCTGGAAGAGCTGTTGCCCGACACGGATGACATGGAAATCGACGAGTCGCTGGTGCTGGACCTGTCGGGCCATGAGACCTCGGAACTCGAGGTGGTGGGCGAAGGCGGATCGATGCCGACCCCCGCCATGCTGGCGTGGGCGCGCGAACTGCAAGTCGGCGGTTGGTACATGCTTGACTACCGCAGCCGCAACGAGGCGGTGCAACTGGTGTGGCAAGGCATGAAGCGTCAACTCACCTTGTTCGTCTCACCGCATGGCCGGGGCATCCTGTTCCAGCAGAGCCGCCTGGCAGCGTTCCTGCAAGCAGGATTGCTGGTCCCGGCGCAAGACGAGTCGCTCACCGTGCGCGCCACGCGCAGTGCGCTGGCCAAGCTCGACGTCGATCCGGGACGTTTGCTCAACTGAGCAGTAGATGCTGGCGCCGGCATGCCGGCCGAAGCTACGGCCAGGTGGCGCAGTTCAGTGAATCAGCCGATCTTCTTCGTCGACGAACAGTTCATCGAGAATCAGCGCATCGGGCTCTTCACCGAGACTCCAGAAGACCATCAGCACGATGATCTTGAGGTCTTCCAGATCGACCGGGCCGCCGGGGATGGCGGTCGCGCGGTCAATGACCATTTCTCGCATGGGCGGCGGCAGCACGCCGGCGGATTCGAGAAAACTCACGAAACCGATGGAATGCTCGCCAAGATGCTCTTGCTCGGCCGGGGAATAAACCCGCAGGCTGTCCGCCTGTTGCTCACCCGAATAAGACTCGGCGGCACTCGCCATGCCGTCCAGCCAGGTCAAGGCTTCTTCGATCTCGTCCGACTCGAACCCCAGGGCTGAGAGCTTGCGGGTGAGCTGCGCGTGATCGGGGCAGGCATCGGGCCGCCAGTAGTTTTCGTACAGGTACACGAGCACGTCAAACATGGATTCACTATACCCCGACCCGCTCAGCGACGCCGAAGTAATTCTGAAGCAGATCTTCGGTTCGTATTGTCAGCAAGCGCTTACACGCTGGAATAGCTGGCCCGGCAGGCGAGCCACCTGGCCAGCGAGTTCCAGCTCAAGCAAACGCGCATTGAGTTGCGCCGCAGGCAGGCCCGTGCGCGCCGAAAGCGCATCGAGGCCGACCGGGTCGAAGCCCAGGCTGTCGAGAACAGGGTCCGCTGACGCGGATGGGGTCTCGATGGGGGGTGGTGCAGCGGCCAGCCAGTTCATTTCCTCCAGGATATCTTGAGCGCCGTCGACCAGCTTGGCACCGTCCTTGATCAGCGCATGGCAGCCGCGGGATTGCGGTGAATGGATCGATCCCGGAATGGCGAAGACGTCCCGTCCGGCTTCGTTGGCCAGCCGGGCGGTGATCAGCGATCCCGACTGCAAGGCGGCCTCGACCACCAGGGTGCCTCGGGCGAGGCCCGCAATGATGCGATTGCGAAGTGGAAAGTTGGCGGGCAGAGGCGGGGTGCCGATGGCGTATTCGCTGACGATCAGCCCCTCCTGGGCGATCCGGCGGGCCAGCGCTGCGTGGCGGCTCGGATAGATTCGGTCGAGGCCGGTGCCCACCACGGCCACGGTGCGGCCGGGGCCGGACAAGCCGCCTTCGTGCGCTGCACCGTCAATGCCCAAGGCCATGCCGGAGACGATGGTCAGCCCGGCCTGGCTGAGATGTTTGGCAAAGGCGCGCGCGTTTTCCTCGCCTTGCGGGGTTGGATGACGGCTGCCCACGATGGCGATCGCCGGTTCTCGAAGCAGTGTGGGGTTGCCGATCAGGTACAGCAGCAGCGGCGGATCTGCCGTTTCCAGCAGCGACGAGGGGTACAGCGGATCACCCAGCGCGACAATGCGGCGGGGCGCGTGTTCCGTGGCGTCGGCCACCCACGCGCGCGTGGCTTCGATCAGGGCGGGGAGTGCATCGGGCAGCTCTGCCAGTGCTTCAGCGGCTGCCTTCGGCACCACTTCGCGTCGTGCCGGGGTGGTGGCCGCGATCGCGGCCTGCGGCGACCCAAACGCTGCGAGCAGCTTGCGTGCCGAGTCGCGACCGACGTGCGCCGTCTCAAGAAGGCGGAGCCAAGCGCTGAGGTCGTCGGGATCCATGCCGGTGCGCAGTGGTGCCGGGCCAGCGCGGCCCGGCTGCAGGACTCAGGGCTGCGTGAAGCGATCGCCCGGGCTGACGGGCTCGTTGACGGTGAGGATCAGCGCATAGGACATGCGATTGAACACCCGGAAGACCAGCAGGTTGCCGTGGCGTTCATCGGGCAACTTGATGCGGGTGTTGGCGCCGTCGGTCTTGTCGACGATGCGGGCGCCATCTCGCCACAGGGCGAGGACATGGCCGCTTTCCATGCCGTCGCGCGAACCCTTGTTCAGCGCCACGATCTGGTTCTGCCCGGCCGTCGCGCTTTCGCCGTAGATGGAGACGATCTGTCCCGCTATGGGATCTTTGGGCGCGCGCGGCGAGTAGTTGATGAACTCGCGCGGGGGCACCGGAGCCAGTCGATCGCCCACGCGGACCTCCTGGCGGATGCTGGTCAGCGAGAAGGTGTCGGGAACGATTTCGCCATTCGCCGTGCCGCCTTTGCGCAGGTACTCCGCGGTGCCGAGATACACCGCCTCGTAGCCGAGGATCTCGCGGGTGGAGGGGTCGCGCAGGGGCCGCGGCTCGCGGAACAACCGGAAGTTGCGGCTTTGCTGCAATTCACCGCGGACATACGCGAGGTCGCCCCGCGAGAGCAGAACACGGCCTTCCTGCGCTGCGACGATGCGAGGTGCCGTGGACAACTGATCGTCGTCAAAGATGACCGCTTCGTTCAGGAACGGCTCGATGAGATGCAGCGGGATGGACGGGATGCCCGTCGCATTGAGGTCACTGCTGCGGACGCGGGGGGAGAGCCGAACCGTGCCGCCTGCGTCGCCTTGCCCGAGGCGCAGCGTGGCGCGCCCATCGGCTTTGACGAGGTAGAGTGTCTGCCCGGGGAAAATGAGGTGCGGATTGCGGATCTGCTCCAGGTTCATGCCCCACAGCTCGGGCCAGCGCCACGGGCTCTTCAGGTACATCCGAGAGATGTCCCAGAGGGTGTCGCCGGTTTTGACGGTATAGGAATCCGGCGCGTTGTCGGCCAGTTCGGAGAGCGGAACGCCCGCGGATGCCACCTGCTGCGCGGTGCTGCGTTGTTGCGACGTGATCGGAAAATTGGTTGCGCCGGCCGCGGAGACGCCGAGGCAGATGCCGAGCGCTATGGAGATCGCAGACGCTCGGCGAAATGACATGGCGGGGCGGGTGCTTCGGGTCATGAACGTTGGTCTCCGGGCTCGCAGGCGCCACAATATTGGGCTGTGCATTGGGCTTTGCCGATCGCGGCAAACTGCCCACAGTTTCGGCCAAAATCTTCATTCAGTTTCGCAGATTCTGCCTCTAAACCCTTGATATCGCAACGAAAGTCACTCACCGATACCTTTGTTGTGCTGCGTGTCACACCCAGCGCCGTTGTGCGCTGCCCACAAGGCTGAACGGCAGTCGCTTGCCGCTTTGCCGACCCTTTGCCGATCCCCATGTCCAAGCTTGCCATTCTTCGCTATCCAGACCCTCGTTTGCACACCGTGGCCAAGCCTGTCGCGGTGGTCGACGAGCGCATTCGCCAGTTGGCCGACGACATGCTGGAGACGATGTACGGCGCCGAAGGTGTCGGTCTGGCGGCGACGCAGGTGAATGTGCATGAGCGTCTGATCGTGATGGACACCTCCGAGGCGCGCAACCAGCCGATGGTGCTGATCAACCCGGAGTTGCTCGATCAAAGCGAGGAAATGTCCTGGGGCGACGAAGGTTGCCTGTCGGTGCCGACGATCTATGACAAGGTGCCGCGCCACGCGCGCGTGCGCGTGCGTGCGCTCGGGCGGGACGGCGAACCGTACGAATTTGAGGCCGAAGGCCTGCTGGCCGTTTGCGTCCAGCACGAGATGGACCACCTGATGGGCAAGGTGTTCGTCGAGTACCTCAGCCCCCTCAAGCGCAGTCGCATCAAGATGAAGATGCTGAAGAAGACGCGCGACGAGTCGCCTGCATGAGGCTGGCGTTCGCGGGAACGCCGGAATTCGCGGCGGTGGCGCTGGCGGACCTGCATGCGGCCGGATTCGAGTTGCCGCTGGTGCTGACGCAGCCCGACCGCCCGGCGGGGCGCGGAATGAAGGTCCAGCCTTCGCCGGTCAAGGCGTTCGCGCTGGCGCACGAGTTGCCGCTGATCCAGCCCCGCAGCTTGCGCCTGGACGGCAAGTATCCCGACGACGCCGCGCAGGCGTGTGCTGCGCTGCAGGCGGCGGACGTCGATGCGATGGTGGTGGCCGCTTACGGGCTGATCCTGCCGCAGTGGGCGCTTGACGTGCCACGCCTGGGCTGCCTGAACATCCATGCTTCCCTGCTGCCGAGATGGCGTGGCGCGGCGCCCATCCACCGGGCCATCGAGGCGGGGGATGAGCGGACCGGTATCACCCTCATGCAAATGGATGCGGGCCTGGACACGGGCGACATGCTGATGATGGAGGCCATGCCGATCCGGGCCGACGACACCACCGCCAGCCTGCACGATCGATTGGCGGCTTTGGGCGGGCGTCTGGCGGTGCGCGTGCTCACATTGATG
This sequence comes from uncultured Rhizobacter sp., assembly GCA_964493285.1. GTDB lineage: Bacteria > Pseudomonadota > Gammaproteobacteria > Burkholderiales > Burkholderiaceae_C > Rhizobacter. The sequence continues at coordinate 15,641 of CAZBOF010000076.1, forward strand.
GGGCGTGGCGAGGGGCCTGCGCGACAGCCCCAACCGGTCGACGGCGTGACCTACGCGCACAAGATCGACAAGTCCGAGGGCCAGATCGACTGGCGGGCGCCAGCCGAGGTGTGGGCGAGGCGCATCCGGGCGTTCGACCCGTTTCCCGGCTCGGTCGCCATGTGGCGCGGCGAGCCGGTGAAGGTGTGGCGCGCACATGTCGTGCCCGGTGCTGGGCGGCCCGGCACCGTGCTCGCCCTGTCCGACGAAGGCGTGGTCGTCGCGTGCGGCAGCGAGGCCTTGCGGCTCGAGACGCTTCAGCGCGCCGGGGGCAAGCGTCAGCCGGCCGACCAGTTTTTGCGGGCCCACCCGCTGCCGGTGGGCGAGACCTTCGACGTGCCGGTTGAACTCTCTTCGCCCGCCCGCATCTGAATCTCTGCAACGGTCAACTGAAGGAGCCCCCATCCATGTTCAATCTCATGAAGACTGCCATCCTGATGGCCGCCATCACGGCGCTGTTCATGGTCATTGGCGCCATGATGGGGGGGCGCTCGGGGATGATGGTGGCGATGGCCGTGGCGGTGGGCATGAATTTCTTCAGCTACTGGTTCTCCGACAAGCTCGTGCTGAAGATGTACAACGCGAAAGAGGTGGACGAGTCCAGCGCACCTCAGTTCTACAGCATGGTGCGCGACCTTGCCCAGCGCGCCCAGTTGCCGATGCCCCGCGTGTACTTGATCAACGAAGACGCGCCCAATGCCTTTGCCACGGGGCGCAACCCGCAGAATGCGGCCGTCGCTGCCACCACCGGCATCTTGCGTGTGCTGAGCGAGCGCGAGTTGCGCGGCGTGATGGCGCATGAACTCGACCACGTGCGGCACCGCGACATCCTCATCAGCACCATCAGTGCCACGATGGCGGGTGCGATTTCGATGCTTGCGAACTTCGCCATGTTCTTTGGTGGCCGTGGCAGCGACGGGCGGCCTGCCAACCCGATGGTCGGTATCCTCGTGATGATCCTGGCGCCGCTGGCGGCGAGCCTGATCCAGATGGCCATCAGCCGGGCGCGCGAATTCGAGGCGGACCGGGGTGGCGCCGAAATCTCCGGCGACCCGCGAGCGCTTGCCAGCGCCTTGCAGAAGATCCAGCGTTATGCGCAAGGCATGCCGCTGGAGGTGGCGGAGCGTCACCCCGAGACCGCCCAGATGATGATCATGAATCCGCTGTCGGGCGGCGGCTTGCGCGGCCTGTTCTCCACCCACCCGCCGACCGAGGAGCGCGTGCAGCGCCTGCTCGCGATGGGAGGCGGTTGAAACACCGGAAAAACGGGGCATTCGCCCCGTTTTTTCTTGGGTGCGCAAAGGCGGGGGTGCTGACAATGGCGCAGAACTCTGTTGCGCCTTGTCATGCCATTCCGCACGCATCTCATCCCCCTCATGCTGGCAGCCGCCGCGCTGTCGGGCTGTGACATGTTCGGCGACTCGCCGGAGAAGATCGCTGCGCTGCGCGAGGCCGACGGCCGCGCGATCGGCGGCGCATGCCGCCATGCCGGGCGCGCCATTGAAGACTGCTACGTGCTCAACCGCCGTGCCGACAAGGCCGCGGTGTTTGCCGGCTGGCGCGACATGAACGACTACATGCGCGAGAACAAGATCGACTCGGTGGCGCCGGAGCTGACCGCGTCGCGCGCTGATGCCCGCTCGCCCGAGCCCCGTGCCGACAGCGGCTCCGTGGAGTCCGCGGTGCCGGCCGTGCCGGGCGTCGTCCCGGGTATCGACAAAGGGGCGATCCGCCCCGCGCCTTCGAAGACTCGCGCGCTCGATTCCTGAGCCGGCCGGCGTGGACAGCCCTGGTGCTGCATGAGCGCACGCCAGCGGCGAGAATCCGCCATGACTTTGCTCCGGGATACCTTGCGCCATTCGCAGTTTCGCGAGGGCGCGCGCGACATGGGCACGGTGTCACTGGGAATTGCAGCTTGGGGTCTGGTGACCGGCGTTGCAATGGTCAAAGGCGGCATACCGGTCTCGCTTGCGCTTTTGATGACGTTGACCGTGTTTGCCGGCAGCATGCAGCTTGCCGTCCTTCCGTTGATTTCGATCGGCGCCCCGCTTTGGGTGACGCTGGTCACGGGCGCGTGCGTCAACCTGCGTTTCGTCATCTTTGGCGCCCAGTGGCGGCCGTACTTCATGCGCTACCCGCTGCGACAGCGCTTGGTGCTGAGCTATTTCTGCGGCGATTTGAACTACGTGCTCTTCATGAAGCGGTTCAAGACGCCGCGCGATGACGAAGGGCAGATCGAATACCACGCGGGAGGCTCCGCGGTGAGTTGGTTCGCCTGGCAGATTCCGTCGGTCATCGGCATCTTGCTCGCCGATGTCATCCCCACCGAATGGGGGCTCGGCTTCGCGGGGGTGCTGGCCCTGCTCGGCATGTCGTATTCGCTGATGTCCGATCGCGCGTCGGCCATCTCCGCGGCGGTGGCTGGTGCTGCGGCAGTGGCTGCATTTTCCTTGCCGCTGCGCCTGAACATCGTGGCCGCCATCGCGGCGGCGGTCTGCGTCGGGCTGCTGATGGAACGTCGATGGGCGAGGCCGGCATGAGCATGAGCTACGCCGAGATCCTGATGGCGATTCTTGGCCTGATGGTCGTCAACATCCTCACGCGCTCGCTCTTTGTGATCTCGGAACGCGAATGGGTCATGCCGTCCTGGTTGCAGCGCGGATTGCGCTACGCGCCGCTGGCCGCGCTGGCCGCCGTGGTGGCGCCCGAAGTGCTGATGACGCATGGCGAGTTTGTCTTCAACCTGCGCGACGCGCGGCTGTACGCCACGGCCGCGGCCACGGCCTACTTTTTCTGGCGTCGCGGCATTCTGGGCACCATCGTGAGCGGCATGGCGGTGCTGATCCCGCTCAAGCTCGTACTCGGCTGGTAGCCGCCATGGTGTCCAATGGCCGGTTGCGTCCCTAGAATTCCCTTCTTTTTTCGCTCATGCCATGAACATTCTCCGATTTGAAGACATCGCCGCCCGCGGCGACGCTGCCGGCAAGCGCGTGTTCATCCGCGCGGATCTGAACGTGCCTCTGGACGCGTCGGGCAACGTGGCCGAAGACACGCGGATCCGCGCCTCCATTCCCTGCATCGAGCTGGCGCTGAAGGCCGGCGCCGCCGTCATGGTCACCTCGCATCTGGGCCGTCCCACCGAGGGCGAGTTCAAGCCGCAGGATTCGTTGGCGCCGGTGGCCCGGCGCATGGGCGAACTGATGGGACGTGAGGTCCAGGTCGCGGCCGGTTGGGTGGACGGCGTGGCCGTGAGGCCCGGTGAGCTGGTGATGCTGGAGAACTGCCGTGTCAACAAGGGCGAGAAGAAGAACAGCGAGGAGTTGAGCCGCAAGATGGCCGCGCTGTGCGACATCTTCGTGCACGATGCCTTCGGCACGGCGCACCGAGCCGAAGCTTCCACTTACGGCATTGCGCAGTTCGCCAAGGTGGCCTGTGCCGGGCCGCTGCTGGCTGCGGAGATCGATGCGATCTCCAAGGCGCTGGCCAATCCCAAGCATCCGCTGGTGGCCATCGTCGCGGGCAGCAAGGTGAGCACCAAGTTGACGATCCTGCAATCGCTGGCCAAGAACGTGGACCAGCTCATCGTCGGTGGTGGCATCGCGAACACGTTCTTGCTGGCTGCGGGCCTGCCCATCGGCAAGTCGCTTGCCGAGCCGGATCTGGTGAGCGAGGCCCGCGCCGTGATCGACGCCATGAAGGCGCGCGGCGCGGCGGTGCCGATTCCGGTCGATGTCGTCACGGCCAAGACCTTTGCCGCCGATGCGCCGGCCACCACGAAGGCCGCGACCGAGGTGGCGGCGGACGATCTGATCCTCGACATCGGCCCGCAGACGGCGGCGCAACTGGCCGCGCAGCTCAAGGCGGCGGGCACGATCGTCTGGAACGGCCCGGTGGGTGTGTTCGAGTTCGATGCGTTCGCCAATGGCACCGAAACGCTGGCACGTGCGATTGCGCAGTCCAGCGCGTTCAGCATCGCCGGTGGCGGCGACACGCTGGCGGCCATCGCCAAGTACGGCATCGAGAAGGACGTCGGCTACATCTCCACCGGGGGCG
>CAZBOF010000077.1:0-19267 GCA_964493285.1 uncultured Rhizobacter sp.
GGGCCCGGGCATCGGTTACTACATCACGACGATCGTTCTCGACATCGTGCTGGGCCTGCTCGCCGCCATCATCGTGGCCTGGTTCTCGCGCCAGCGCGAGTACCGCGCCGACGCCGGCTCGGCGTCGCTGATGGGGCGCAAGCAGCCGATGATCAACGCGCTGGCGCGGCTGGGCGGGCTGGCCCCCGGCGAGCTGCCGCAGTCGGTGGCGACGATGGGCATCAGCGGCAAGCCCAGCGGCGTGATGGCGCTGTTCTCCAGCCACCCGCCGATCGAAGACCGCATCCGCGCGCTGCAGCAGGCGCAGTGAAGCCGCAGGGGCCGCGGCCTTGGCAGCCCGGCTCCGCGGTCGCATACTCGGCGCCATGGTCGGGTCGGGTCGCCTCTGGGTCGCGGGCGTGGTGCTGGCGGTTGTTGCCGGCGTCGGCATCGCGCTGTGGCGGGCGCCTGACACGGTCTATCTGCCGGTCGGCAGCAGCCCCAGACCCGAGTCGCTGCCGGCGCCGATGCCGGCGCCGCCGGTGCTGGCGGCCGCGCCGGCCACGGCGGTCGCTGCGGAGGCCGTGCCGCCCGGCGTCAGCGCAGCGCAGTGGCAGGCCTTGCGCAGCGAACTGGCCGGACGGCCCGACGAGTTGCGCCGCCTGGCCGACTACTTCGTCCATGCCGACCAGTTGCAGCGCTTTCTCGACCGGCGCGGCCAGACCGCCGCAGCCGAACTGCTGCCGCTGGCCCAGGCTGTCGACGCCGGCCTGGACGACAGGCTGCGCCGCCGGGAAATGAGCGCCGGCGAGGCCCGCCTCGTCAAGATCGCCGTGCTCGAGGTGCTGCTGGCCGACGAAGCCAGCCGCCAGGCAGCCTTGTCGCAATGGGAAGACGCGCAGCGCAGCACGGCCGCCGCGGCACCGACAGCGGCGCGCGACGCCGATTTCCAGCGCCGCCAGGCCGATGTCGTCGCTGCCTGGTCGGCGCGCCCGCCGGCGCAGCGCGACCCGCGTGCGCTCGAAAACGAGCTCGACGCGCTGCGCCGCGCGAGTTTCGACCCACCCCGCTGACGCAAACCCTCGGGAGGACTGCGACATGTCCAAGCGCCAAACCGCCTGCCGCTGGCTCGCCGGCAGCGTGCTCGCCTTGACCGCCCCGTGGGCCGCGGCCGGCTACTTCCAGTGGGACATGGTCGAGCTGCCGGCCGACAGCGGTGCGGCCTGCGGCGACGGCTCGCCGTACCGCTTCTTCGTCAACCGCACGCCCTTGTCGAAGAACACCGTCATCGTCTACGAAGGCGGCGGCGCCTGCTGGGACCAGAACGCCTGCCTGGGCATAGGCGCCTTGTCGGCGGCCAACCCGGACGGCATTCCGGCCGACTACATGCAGCAGTTCAACACCGCGGCCGGCGGCCTGGTGACGCCGTTCAGCTCGCGCAACGACCCGTTCCAGAAGGTGCAGACGCAGTCCTGGAACATCGTCTACCTGCCGTATTGCACCGGCGACGTGCATTCGGGCAGCAAGCTCGCGGTCTACGCCGATGCCGACCCCGCGAACCCGCGGGTCGAATACCACCGCGGCCAGGCCAACATCCGCGGTGCTGCACAGTGGCTGCGCGCCAACCTGGGCCAGCCCAAGGACTTGCTGCTGACCGGCTTCTCGGCCGGCGGCGCCGGCTCGACGGTGACCTACGGCCTGGTGCGCGACACGCTGCAGCCGACCGGCCGCTCGTCGCTGCTGGCCGACTCGGGGCCGCTGATGCAGGCGCCGCGCGGCAGCTCGACCGAGCAGTATCCGTCGCTGCTGCTGCACGAGAGGATCCGCAGCGCCTGGGGCCTGGACGAGCCCGAAGGCCTGATCACCCTCTATGCCGGCACGCTGCCGGCCTTCGACCCGAACAACCTCGGCACGGTCAGCGGCGCGCTGGCGCAGCGTTATCCGGACGACCGCTTCTCCTTCCTGGCCTTCCAGTCCGACACCAACTTCTCGGCCTTCAGCTACGAGAAGTTCTACCCCGACATCTCGGGCGCGCCGAACGACGCCGTCAAGCGCCAGCGGCTGCTGGCGCGCTGGCAGCCCGACCTGTCGAACTGGGTCGCCGATCTGCAGCTCTACGGCAACGTGGCCTACCACCTGCCGTTCTTCCGCAATTTCAACCAGTCGCACTGCCTGACCATCGTCGACTTCTCCGGCACCGGCATCGAGGAGGTCGGCATCGCCGACCTGTCGCCGGTGGTCGACAGCACGCTGGACCGCGGGCCGGTGATGCGCAACGTCGAGGCCGACCACGTCAGCGACTACTTCCAGCCGCTCAGCGCCGCGATCCGGCTGTTCAAGCTGATCACCCGGTTGCTGGGATAATGCCGCGGTGAAGCAAGCCAGACCGCCGCCGGTGCGAGCGTGGAGACACGGCACGGGAGGAAGGTCCGGACTGCACAGGGCAGCGTAGCAGCTAACGGCTGTCCACCGTGAGGTGAGGATCAGAGCAACAGAGACGAGTTGCCGCTTTCCGCAAGGAAGGCGGCAGGTGAAACGGGCAATCTCTACGCGCAGCAACACCAAATAGGCCAGCGTTGATGTGGCTCCGCGGAGCTGGCGGGTAGGTGGCATCGAGCCATGCAGCGATGCATGGCCCAGAGGAATGGCGGTCACGTGCGGGAAACCGCACGCACAGAATCCGGCCTATCGGCTTGCTTCACATTGATTTCCGCACCGTCATACACGCGTGCGGCAGCGGGTCGCCTGCGCCGGTGCGGACGGGCTTTCCTGCGCGTCGTTAGACTGCGGGTCTTCATGAATCCCGAAGCCCACACTCTTTGGCGCGCGCCTCGCTGGGCATTGGCTGTATTGCTGGCATGCATGGGCATGCTCGGGCCATTCTCCATCGACACCTACCTGCCGGCATTCACCGGCATTGCGCGCACGATCGGTGCGACGCCGGTGGAGATGCAGCAGACGCTGTCTGCCTATCTGTTCGGGTTCGCGGTGATGAACCTGTTCCACGGTGCACTGTCGGACAGCTTCGGGCGGCGGCCCGTGGTGCTCGCCGGCATTGCTCTGTTCACGCTGGCTTCCGCGGGTTGCGCCATGGCCGATCACATTGGCGCGCTGGTGTTCTGGCGCGCGGTGCAAGGCATGTCGGCTGGCGCGGGGGTGGTGGTCTCGCGAGCGGTGATTCGCGACATGTTCCCGCCCGCCGATGCACAGCGCGTCATGTCGCAGGTGACCATCTACTTCGGGGTCGCGCCGGCGGTCGCGCCGATGGTGGGCGGGTTCCTGTTCGTGCACGCCGACTGGCATGCGATCTTCTGGTTCCTCACGGCGGTGGGGGCGATTCTGTTCGCCGTCAACTACCGCATGCTCCCGGAAACGCTGCACACGAGCCAGAAGCAGCCGTTCAATGCGCGGCATTTGCTCAAGGGCTATTGGCAGCTGGGCAGCAGCCCGCGTTTCCTGATGCTGGTGCTGGCCAGCGGCATTCCGTTCAACGGCATGTTTCTGTACGTGATGGCCGCGCCGGAATTTCTGGGCGAGCACTTGCATCTCGAGCCGGACGAGTTCTTCTGGTTCTTCGTGCTCACCATCGGGGGCATCATGGGCGGCGCCTGGTGGTCGGGGCGCCTGGCCGGGCGCATCAAGCCGCACCACCAGATCCGCCACGGCTTTCTCATCATGCTTGTGGTGGGGGTGGTCAACCTGGTGCTCAATCTGTTGTTCGAGCCGTCGCCGATGTGGTCGCTGTTTCCGATCGCGTTCTTCTCGTTCGGCTGGGCGCTGATGGTGCCGGTGGTCACGCTGATGGTGCTGGACCTGGTGCCCGAACGCCGGGGCATGGCATCGTCGTTCCAGGCGTTCGTGGGCAGCTTGGCCAATGCCTTCGTGGCTGGCGCGATCGCCCCGCTGGTGATGCATTCGCCTGTGCAGCTGGCGGCGGTTTCGCTGGGCATGCTGGGCATCGGCCTGGTGGCCTGGATCTGGGTCAAGCCGCGCGTGACCTGAGGCCTCAAGCTGAGGCGCTCGGGGCCGATATGAGTCTGAAACGTCCGGCTTGCAGGGCGTAGCTGGAGATTGCTTCACCATGCGACTCATGCCTCGCACTGCGGGGGCGGCCTGGGCCGCTGCCATGGCCGGCGCCACCTGCCTGGGGGTGTCGCTCGCGGTTCACGCGGACGGCCTGCCGTCGGCCAACACGTCGCCGGCGCGCGCGCCATTGAGCCGGAACGTGGACCCGCACGCCCAGGAGGGCCTTGGGCGCCTGGCCAAGCCGCCTTCGCTGCCACCCCTCGCCCATGGCGACGTGCCATCCGATTCGATCGACCGATTGCGCGAGAAACTGGCCGAGCGGCTGGGCTCGCGCGGCCTCACCGAGACCGCGTCCGGACATGTGCTGCGGGTGGTGGCCAGGCCAGGCGCTGATTCGCCCAGCCCGCCGCCGTCGAAGCGCCGCGCGGCGCGCGCGCCTGCCGGCGCGGCCTCGGCTGCGGTGCCGCGCTGGAGCTACCAGGGGACTGCGGGTCCGCACGAATGGGGGCAGCTGCATCCCGAGTTTGCGGCTTGCCTGAACGGCAAGCGGCAAAGCCCGATCGACATCCGCGACGAGATCGCGGTACAGATGGACCCGGTGCAGTTCGATTACAAGCCGAGTGCCTTCCGTGTCGTCGACAACGGCCACACGGTGCAGGTGAATGTGGAGCGTGGCAATGCGATCGAGGTGATGGGGCGGCGCTACGAGTTGGAGCAGTTCCATTTCCACCGACCCTCGGAAGAACGGGTGAACAGCCGGCAGTTCGACATGTCGGCACACCTGGTGCATCGCGATCTGCAGGGGCGCATGGCGATCGTGGCCGTCTTGCTCGAACGCGGCGGGGCCCATCCGGCCGTGCAGATGGTGTGGAACAACCTCCCGCTGGAAAAAGGCGAGGAGCTGGCTGCGCGGGCGCCGATCGACATGAACCTGTTGCTGCCCGGCGAGCGCGGCTATTACACCTACATGGGCTCGTTGACCCACCCGCCATGCACCGAGGGCGTGCTGTGGATGGTGATGAAGACGCCGGTGGCAGTGTCGCCGGAGCAGATCGGGATCTTCTCGCGCCTCTACCCGATGAATGCGCGGCCCACGCAAGCGGCGAGCGGGCGCTTGATCAAGGGCTCTGATTAGGGCGTGAGTCGGTCCGGGGCTGCGTCAGGGCCGGGCGGCGGGCTTCCCATTGCGCCACCCATGCCGGCAACTGTGCCGCGGGCATGGGCTGCCCGATGAAGTAGCCCTGCGCGAGATCGCAGTCGATCGCGCGCAGCAGGTGCCAGTCCTCCTCGCTTTCAACACCTTCGGCCACGCAAAGCATGCCCAAGCGCTTGCCGATGCCGATGCTGCCTTCGAGCATGGGGCGGATGATCTGGTTGCTGCGCGCCCCGTGCACGAAGCCGCGGTCGATCTTGAGTTCGTTGAAGGGCACGTCGCGCAATTGCGCCAGTGACGAATGGCCGGTGCCGAAGTCGTCGATCGACAGGCCGAGCCGCTGCATGCGCAGGCGCACCAGGTTCTCGAGCGGCTCGGGCGATGGCGACATCAGCCGGCTTTCGGTGATCTCCAGCGTCACGTCTTGCGGCGACACGCCGGCGTCGCGCACGAGGGCGCCCACGTGCGCCGCGAATCCGGTTGTGCGCAGGCTCTCCATGGAGACGTTGATCGCCATCTGGAGCGGTAGATTCATCGTGTGCCACAGCGCGAGCTGGCGCAGCGCCTCGCGGAAGACCCAGTCGGTGAGCGCACCGATGATGCCGTGCTCCTCGGCCACGTGGATGAACGCGTCCGGGTAGACGAGGCCGTGGGTCGGGTGCTGCCAGCGCACCAGGGATTCCACGCCGGTCACCGCGCCGGATTGGAGGTTGACCTTGGGCTGGTAATGCAGCACCCATTGCGCTTCCTGGGCGGCGCGCACGAGTGCTTCGGGCCCGATGGAGATTGCATCTGCGGGGGGCCGGGCCGGGCCCGCGGGCGGCCTCCAGTGCGAGAGCAGCGTGCGCAGGTCGTCGGCGCGTGCGGGCTTTTCGAGTGCACCGAGCACTTTCAGCCGCCCGCCGCCCAACAGCTTCTGAACCGTGTGCATGATGCGCACGCCTTCGCCGCTGAGCAGGATGACCGCGCCGCTGAACAGCCCCGCGTTCAGCGCTTGCAGGAACTCGACGCCATCCATGCCGGGCATGTTGAGGTCGCAGACCACGATGTCGGGGTCGACGCCGCCCTGGCGCAGCAGGTCCATGGCGGTCAGCGCGCTGCTCACCGCCGTCAGCCGTTCATAGCCCATGCGCCGCAGCATGTGCGACTGCAGGTTCAGCATGAAAGGGTCGTCATCGACCAGCAGGATCTTCGGCGGGTCGCTGTGGCCCGGCATGGCAGTCATTCGGCGGACGGGTTCTGGCGCGCGGTGAGGTACAGCAGCACGGTGTCGAGTTCGGCATCGAACTGCGGCAGCAGGGTGTCGACCTCGCGGGCGCGCGCGCCCACGGCGGATGCTTCAAGCTGTTCGCACAAATCGCCCAGCCGCGCAGCGCCAATGGCGCGTGCGCCTGCCTTCAGCGCGTGGGCACAGGCTGCGACCGGCGCAAAGTCGCCTGCCGCCGCGTGCCGATGCAGGAGTTCGCGCGATTTCAGCGCGTTGGTCCGGAAGGCCTGCAGGATCTCTTCGACGACTTGGGGGTCGAAGCCCACGAGGTCGGTCAGGACGCTCAGATTGGCGGCCGGGACATGGGCGTCGGAGGAGGGCACGGGGAGGGTCTCGGGCGAGGCAGCGACGACATGTTGGGGATGCCCTGCAGAGGGTTGTGTTGCATGGGCGGGTGTCATGAATCTGAGTCCACGCCCGCAGGGCGGCCCTTGGGGCGCGCGAGAGCGGCAGGTGCTGTGAAAGATTCTCGTCCCGGCCTCTTGGGAGCGCAAGCTGCGCATCGTGCGAAAAAGCCGGGTCGACCCCCTCATTTCAAGGACGCTGCGGCGGTTTCAATGGTCGCCAGAGGGTGGCGCCGGCGGCCAGCATGGCGGCGGCGGCGGGCACCCAGGCGTCTGGCGCCTGCAATGTCCAGAGCGTGGCGGCGCTGGCCAGGCACCAGGCCAGCGGCACGGGCCACAGCATCCAGGCGACGCGCGGCCGCCGGAAGGCGGGTTGCAGCCACAACAGCATGCCCAGTGTGGCGATGGCCGTGGGGTCGGGGGCGAGGCCGAAGGTTTCAGCCTGCGCCCAGGGGCGCCCCCATGCCAGGCCGGCCGCGGGATGCACGCAGACCGCATAGAGCGACAGGCAGGCGCCCGCCCATTGCGGCCCGCTGGGTGGCCGGGCAACGGGCGCGGGTGGCGCGGCGGCGCCCGCCGCGACCAGCAGCGAGGCTTGAACGGCGAACACGCCCGCGAGCAGATCGCCCGCCGTGTGAACGGTGGCGAAGTGGCGCGCAAAGTAGGCCCAGGCGACGAAGGCCCAGGCCGCAGCGAGAATCAGCCATGCCGCCCGGCGGGTCCAGGCCGGGCGTGCCCTTGCCAGCACCAGCATCGCCAAGCCCAGTGCGAATGCCGCCCACTGCGCAGGCCACACGCTGCCGCTCGCCTGCTCGAACAGGCCGTAGTAGGTGCGAGGCGAGAACATCAGGAAATCGGACAGGCGGTATGTCCACCACTCCGACATCACAGCAGCCTTTCCACGTCTGCCGCCATGCGCCGGCGCAACGCGGCATCGGGTTGCGCGCCGCGTGCCGCGCCCATGTTCTGGTGCAAGTGCACGGGCTGGCTGGTGGCGGGGATGGCGCAGGTCACCGCCGGGTGGGAGACGATGAACTTGAGCGCGGCCTGGGCCCAGTTGTCGCAGCCGATCTCGCGCGCCCAACCGGGCAGCGGGTGGCGCCGGAGGTCGTGCAGCAGGCGCCCCTGGCGAAACGGGCGGTTCGCGATGACCGCGATGCCGCGCTCGCGTGCGAGCGGAAGAATGCGTTGCTCCACGTCGCGATCGAGCAGGTTGTAGCTGATCTGCACGAAGTCGAGGCGGTGGCTGCGCAGGATGGCTTCGATGTCGCGGTGGCGCCGGCCTTCGGAGGTGGTGATGCCCACGTAGCGCAGGCGCCCGTCGGCCTTCATCTGCATCAGCGCGGGCAGATGTTCTTCCCAGGCCAGCAGGTTGTGGATCTGCAGCAGATCGAAGCGCGGAATGTTCCAGTGCGCGCGCGAGGCTTCGATCTGGGCCGGGCCGCGCGATCCGGGAGAGGTCCAGACCTTGTCGGCGGCAAACAGCGGCACGCCCGAACCGATCTGTGCCAACCCGTGGCCGATGACGCTCTGCGCCGACCCGTACATCGGAGACGAATCGATCATGCGCCCGCCTTCGGCGAAGAACGCGCGCATCACTTGCGTGCAGGCCGCGCGCGCGGCGGGGTCTCGGCCGACGTTGAACGTGATCCAGCTGCCCAGACCCACCACCGGAATCTGCTCCCCGGTCGACGGAATGGGGCGGGTGGCGACGGAACCCGGTGCCGCGGCCTGCGCCGCGGCATGTGGCAGCCACGCGCCGCTGGCGCCCAGGGCGGCGAGATCGCGCAGGATGCGGCGTCGCGTGCAGGATCTCGTGGCGTGCGGCATGGGCATCTCCGGAGCGGGCTGGCAGCGTGCCACTCTACTTCGATGGTGCCGCCTGAGGCTGCGGTGCGGACAAAGGGCGGCGCGATCCACCGCGTGACCGCGGGGCATCGTCTCCCGTAGACTGCGCCCACTTGGTGAATGGAGCCGCCCATGACCCCCTTGATTCTTGGCTTGATCTTGTTCTTCGGCATTCATTCGGTGTCTGTCGTGGCGCCGGGCTGGCGCGATGCGCAGGCGGCCCGCGGCCCCTTGGCCTGGAAAGGCGTGTACACCGCGGTGGCCATCGTGGGCCTCGTGCTGTTGATCCACGGCTATGGCGTGGCGCGCCAGTCTCCCGTGATGCTCTACAACACGCCGTTCGCCATGCGCCATCTGGTGATGCTGCTGATGCTGCCGGTGTTTCCGCTGCTGCTGGCGGCCTATCTGCCCGGCCGCATCCAGGCCGTCACGAAACACCCGATGCTGGCTGCCACCAAGTTGTGGGCGCTCTCGCATTTGCTGGTGAACGGCACGCTGGCCGATGTGCTGCTGTTCGGCAGTTTTTTGCTGTGGGCGGTGGCGGTGCGGATCTCGCTCAAGCGCCGGGCGCCGCGCCCCGTCCCGGGTGCGCCGCCATCCGGCGCGAACGATGCAGTCGCCGTGGTGGGCGGCCTGGCGCTGTACGCGCTCTTTGTCTGGCGCGCTCATGTCTGGTTGACGGGCGTGCCGCCGATGTGAGTTCAGCGTCGCCTTCAGTGCGCGAGCGACTTCGCGCGCTCTTGCAGCAGCATGCGTTCCCGCTCGTTCCCGGCCAGCGAGGCGGCGCGTTCGAACTCGGCGCGCGCCTCGCCGACGCGGCCGAGCTTGGCGAGCAGATCGCCGCGCACGCTGGGCAGCCATTGATAGCGCTGCAACGATGGTTCGTCGCTCAGTGCATCCACGAGGGCCAGGCCCGCGGCCGGGCCCTCTGCCATGCTCACGGCCACCGCGCGGTTCAGCGACACCACCGGTGACGCGGCAACGTCGGCCAGCGTGTCGTACAGCGAAACGATGCGGTGCCAGTCGGTTTCGTCCGCGGTGCGGGCCTGTGCGTGGCATGCCGCGATGGCGGCCTGGAGCGCATAGGGGCCGGGCAGTTCGTCGCCGCGGTACAGGACCTGCGCGCGTGCCAGGGCGGCCAGGCCGCGCCGGATCAGCAGCCGGTCCCAGCGGCCGCGGTCCTGGTCGCGCAGCAGCACCGGCCGGCCTTGCGCGTCGGTGCGCGCTGCACTGCGCGAGGCTTGCAGCTCCATCAGTGCGGCCAGCCCATGCACCTCGGGCTCGTTCGGGGCCAGTTCCGCCAGCACGCGGCCGAGGCGGATGGCTTCGTCGCACAGTGCGGGGCGCATCCAGTCCTGGCCTGCGGTGGCGGTGTAGCCCTCGTTGAAGATGAGGTAGATCACTTCGAGCACCGAGGCCAGCCGCGGCGCGAGCGCTTCGCCACCGGGCAGCTCATAGGGCACTTGGGCGCTGGACAGTGCGCGCTTGGCGCGCACGATGCGCTGGGCCACGGTGGGCTCCGACACGAGAAAGGCGCGCGCGATCTCGGCGGTGGTGAGGCCACCGAGCAGCTTGAGGGTCAGCGCGACCCGCGCCTCGGTGGTGAGGACGGGGTGGCAGGCGGTGAAGATGAGGCGCAGCAGGTCGTCGCCGATCTCGTCGGCGCGGGTGGCGTCCAGCGTGTCGGTGAAGTCGGGCACGATCAGCGCCTCCTGGGCTTCGAGGTCGCGGCCGATGGCGGCATGCTTGTCTTCCTGCACTTTCAGCCGCCGCAGGTGATCGAGCGCGCGGTTCTTCGCGGCCGCCATCAACCAGGCTGCGGGGTTGTCCGGCACGCCGCGCCTGGGCCAGTGCTCGAGCGCGGCGATCAAGGTGTCTTGCGCCAGCTCTTCGGCCACGCCGACATCGCGGACCATGCGTGCGACGACGGCGACGATCTTGGCCGATTCGAGGCGCCAGGCCGCCTCGACCGCACCGTGCGCGCCAGTGGCCATCGCGCGGTCCCGCGTCATGCGTTCGGCGGCGCGGCGTTCGGGTCCATGTAGGTCAGTTCCCAGACATGGCCATCGAGATCCTGGAATTCGTGGTAGTACATGAAGCCGTAGTCCTTGGGGGCGTGGGGGGTGTGACCGCCTGCGGCGACGGCCTTGGCAATCAGATCGTCCACATGTTGACGGCTGTCGCACGACAGCGCAATCAGCACTTCGGCGGTCTGGGTGCCGTCGGCGACCTTCTTGTTCGTGAAGGTCTGGAAGTACGCTTCCTGCAGCAGCATGGCGAACAGGTTGTCTCCGAGGATGAGGCAGAGCGCGTTGTCGTCGCTGAACTGTGGATTGAAGCGGTACCCGAGCGCGGTGAAGAAGGCGCGTGTTCGCTCCACGTTCTTGATGGGCAGGTTGACGAAGATCTGCTTGTGCATGGCGGCTCCTTGAGGGGGTTCAGGCCAGTTCGGCCAGTTTTTTCAGTTGCATGAGCCCGCGATCGAAGTCGCGGCGGATCATGGTTTCGACGCGGAAGACGAGGTGCATCAGCTTCGCGGGATAGGTCATGGCGCTGCGCATGGCCCATCGCACGCGCGTGCGGCTGCCGTCCGGTGTCACGGTGAAGTCGATCGTGCTGTGGCCTTCGAAGGGCTTGAGCATGTCGAGCTTCATCGTCACCTGGCCCGGTGCGGATGGGGTGACGATTTCGATGCGGCCTTCGCCCACGTTCTTGTCGCCGGCGAACGCCAGCGCCGCGCCGGGGCCGCGCTCCGGGCCGCTGTAGACGAGCCGGATCGCCGGGTCCTTTTGCGTGAAGGGGTTCCAGCGGTTCATCTGGCGCAGCGAGTCGATGAGCGGTTGCACCTGCTGCGGGCTGGCCTCGATCACGATGGCGCGTTCGATGTGCATCGTGTCGGGCCGCGTCGCCGCGTAGACGAGCACGGCGCCCAGCGCGATGGCGGCTGCGATGGCCAAGCCGGCCATCATGGCTTGGGGCCCTCGCCGGTGCCCATCGCCCGGAAGCGATCGATGGCTGGATGGGGCTCGAAGTCGTCCAGCTCGTACAGCTGGCGCACCTCGATTTCGCCGGATTCGCCGTTGCCCATCGGCGCAGGGAACCGGCGCGCCCATTCGAGGGCTTCTTCGCGGTCGCGCACCTGGATCGTCGTGTAGCCCGCCACCAGCTCCTTGCTTTCGGTGAACGGGCCGTCGATCAGTTCGCGCCGGCTGCCGTGGTAGCGGATGCGCCAGCCTTTCGCGCTGGGTTGCAGGCCGGACGCATCGAGCAGAACGCCGGCCTTGATGAGTTGCTCGTGGTAGTCCGCCATCGCCGCGAAGATCTGGGGGTCGGGTTGCGCGCCCGCCTCCGAATCCGGTGTCGCCTTGACCAGAATCATGAATCGCATGGCCATCTCCTTGTGGTGTGAAACGCGTTGAGAACACGCTGTCTTCATCTCCACGACGAACGAACTCGTTGGAATTCGACGCGGCCGGCCACTGAATTACATATAGTTACATCCGATCAACCAAAGCAAGGGCCCACGGCGCGGACTTCGATGGAGCACCAGCCTGCGGCCGGGCATTGCGCCGCAATGGCCACCGCTTCGGCCTGGGTGGCGCAGTCCAGCAGGAAGAAGCCGCCGATGAATTCCTTCGCTTCGGCGAAGGGGCCATCGGAGAGCTGGGGTTGGCCGCCACGCACCTTCACGAGCGTTCCGGTGTCGGGCGAGGCGAGCGATTCGCTGGCGAGCAACACACCGCGGTCTCGCAGGCTGTGTCCGAACTCGACCATCTGCGCAAAGGCTTCCCGGCCTTCGGCATCGGTGCGCGACAGGCGTTGTCCCTGGGGTTCGACGATCAGCAGCAGGTAGGGCATGGTCTGGTTTCCTGGCAATTCGCCGTGGCGAGGTGCACAGAATAGGCCCTAATCCAGGCCGGCGCGAACGTCAGCGTGCGAGGGGCGAGGCGCCCACTCAGTCGAGTTTGGGCCCGCCGGAGTCCCGGTGAACCACCTGCCCGCCCACCGCCGTGAGCAGTGTTTGCGTGTGTGGCACGTCGTCCAGCGGGCAGTCGAGCGGATTGCGGTCGACGACGATGAAGTCGGCTTGCTGGCCGGTGGCGAGGGTGCCGATGTCGTCCCAGTGCAGCACGCGCGCGGCGTCGCGCGTCCAGGTGATCAGCGACTGTTCGCGCGTGATCTTGTGGTCGGGGGTGTCGTTGCGGTGTCCGCTGCCGGCGAACTCGTGCGTCTCGGCGAGCTGGATCTGCTCCCACGGGTTCTTCGGGCCCCAGTCGGAGCCGCAGCCGACCGTCATGCCCATGCGCAGCAGGCGCGCCAGCGGCACCTGGTCGCGCCAGATGTGGCGCCCGGCGCGCTCGCCGTAGAGGTCGCCCTTGCCCCATGAGAAGCTCATCGAGGTGGTGCCCTGGAAGCCGTACTCCACGAGCCGCTTGATCTGGTGTTCGTTGATCACCAGCGCGTGCTGGATCAGCCAGCGGCGGTCGCGGATGTCGTACTGGTCGGCGATCGCATCGATACCGGCGATCACGTCATCGGTGTCGCGAAAGCCCGCGACGATGAAGTTCGCCCGCACGTTCTTGCTGGCGCAGAAGGCGATGAAAAAGTCTTGCTTCTCGCGGCTGAGAAAAGTGATGCCGCGCGTGGGCTCGCCGAACGGGCCCTTGTAGGGCTCGCTCATGCGGATGGTGCCCGGGCCGAGCGGGCCGCCGGGCGAGAAGCTCACGCCGGTCACCTTGAACAGCGGGTCGTCCAGGTCGATCAGCGACAGCCCGACCTCCAGGTTGCGTGAGAACGCGTCCATCGTCAGCGGGCGGAACGGCGGGTAGGCGTAGCTTTCGGATTCCATGGCCGCCATGACGCGCAGCGTGAGGAGGTCTTCGTTGCGCAGGCGGCGGTAGGCATCGATGTGATCGGCCCGCATGTTGTGGGCTTCGTAGATCGCGGTGATGCCCTGGCGGTTGGCCAGCGCCATCGCGGCACGCGTGCTGTCGTGCAGCTCCCAGTTCGCCGGGCCGGGCAGCTTGAGCTGGATCTGGGTCCAGAACGGGTCGAAGCTGTAGTAGTTGTTCACCGCGCCGCGCAGGATGCCGTTGACGCGGTTCCGGTCGTCCTTCTCGATCCAGACGTCGCACACGCGGTCGGGGATGAAGTCGGAGATGCCCACGCGCTCCAGCCCCAGCGAGTTGAAGGCGCAGATGTTGGGCGTGGTGGGCCCCCAGGCTTCGATGAAGACCGGGTGCTTGGTGGTGGCGCGGTCGAGCACGAAGCGGTCGGGCAGGCAGCGCTCTTCGAGGTCGCGGTACGAGCGGCGGATGAAATAGTGCGGCTCGCCCACCGGCGTGGTGCGGATCCATTCGCCCTCGGGGGTGATGGCCGCTTGCTTGCGGATGCGCTCGATGATCTCGCCGTGGTTGCGCGCATCCGTGATGTCCACCAACTGCGATGCGCGGGCGGCAAAGTGCAGCAGGTGCGGATGCGTGTCGATCAGGCCGGGCATGACGGTGGCGCCTTGCACGTCGACGCGGCGGGCTTGCGGGCCGGCAAGCGCGAGCATGTCGTTCTTGGTGCCGACGCCGGCCACGCGGCCGTCACGCACCACCATCGCTTCTTGCGGCGGCGTCACGCCGTCCATGACCAGCACGGGGCCGCCATGGACCACGGTCGCACGGTCGTTCAGGTTGGCAATCGCTTGGCGCATGGAGAGTCCTTCGGAACGGGGCCGCCTACTTCATCAGCGACGGCAGGTACAAGGTGATGGCCGGGATGGAAAGCAGCAGGGCCAGGCGGATGAAATCCGCGCCGACGAACGGCAGGGCGCCGCGCACGATGCTGCCCGTGGGCACGTTGGGCATCACCGATTTGATGACGAACAGGTTCATGCCGAGCGGCGGCGTGATCAGCCCGATCTCGGTCACCACCACCACGATGATCCCGAACCACAGGGGGTCGAAGCCGAGGGCCATCACGATCGGGAAGAAGATCGGCACTGTCAGCATCACCATCGAGATGCTTTCGAGCACGGTGCCCAGCACGATGTAGATGGCGATGATGACCAGCATCACCGTCAGCGGTTCGGCGCCGAAGCCCAGCACGAATTGCGACATGGCTTGCGGCAGGCCGACGCTGTTGACGAAGTTCGCGAACACCAGCGCGCCGATCAGCACGGCGAACATCATGGCCGAGACATCGGTCGTTTCGCGCAGCACGACCTTGACGTTCGACCACGTGAGCGAGCCGCGTTTCATGGCCAGGATGGCCGCGCCGAGCGCGCCGATGCTGGCCGATTCGGTGGGGGTGAACACGCCCGTGTAGATGCCGCCCATCACGACCACGAACAGCACCAGCACGCCGGTCACGCGCGAGAGCGCTTTCAGGCGCACCGGCCACGTGGTCCTCGGCCCACGCGGGCCGCTGCTGGGGTCGAAGGCCGTGATGGCCACGACGGCCAGCAAGTACATCAGCAGGCCCAGGATGCCCGGGATGATGGCGGCGAAGAACAGCTTGCCGATGCTGGTTTCGGTGAGCGTGCCGTAGAACACCAGGATGATGCTGGGTGGGATCAGGATGCCCAGCGTGCCGCCCGCGGCCACCGAGCCGGCGGCGAGCGAATCCTTGTAGCCGAACTTCTTCATCGGGGGCATTGCCACCTTGGTCATCGTGGCGGCTGTTGCGAGGCTGGAGCCGCAGATCGCACTGAAGCCGCCACAGGCCATGACGGTGGCCATGGCCAGGCCGCCCTTGAGGTGGCCGACCAGCGAGTGCGCCGCTTTGTACAGGTCTTCCGACAGGCCCGCGCGCGTGACCAGGTTGCCCATGAGGATGAACAGCGGCAGCAAGGCCAATGCCGACGAGGTGCCGACTTCTCCAACGACCTGTCCGAGCAGCGCCAGGGCGGGCGCCAGGCCCTGGTACAGCGCAATGCCGACCGTGCCGGCGATCCCCATGGCAAAGGCCAGCGGCACGCGCAGCGCAATCAGCACCAGCATGCCCACCAGGGCGCCAATAGACAGCAAGGTGGTGCTCATGGGGTGTCGGTCGGGGGCTTTGCGGAGGGGCTGAAGAAGACGACGATGCAAGCCAGCGCCGCCAGCGCCGACATGGCGCTCACCATGTAGGCGTAGGGGTAGAGCGGAATCTTCAGGAAGAGGGTCTGGTCGCCGTAGTCGTGGATCTTTCCGGCGTACACGAACATGCGATAGGCCACCACCGCGAGCGCGGCGGCGCACAGCAGGTCGATCACCTTCAGCAGGCGCGAGCGGAAGGTGGGGGTGACGTAGCCGTCGATCAGGTCGACGCTGATGTGCGTGCGTTGCAGGCTCAGCCGCGCCAGCGCGGGGAAGATGGACAGGCAGGTGAGCATGTCCAGCACCTCGTGCGCCCCGCGCAGCGGGGCGCTGAAGAGGTAGCGCCCCGCCACGTCCGTGCAGGTGATGACGCCGATGGCCACGATGGCCATGGCGGAGATGGCGCTCAGCGCGTCGGCGGCGCGGGTGGCGATGGGCGGCATGGACACTCGCTCAGCGGGCGGGCGGTGCCTTGCGCGCTTCGCTGCGCAGGAACTCCAGCGCGGCTTTCCCGTCGACGCCCTTCTTCGCAATGGCGTCCAGGAAGATGCCGTCGATGGGGGCCAGCAGGTCGGAGATCTGCTTGTCCAGCGCGGCCGGCGCGACGCGGTAGCCGCTCTCGGCCGTGGCCGGCGAGGCCTTGATGGCGGCCACCTCGGCTTCGTCCCAGGCGCGGCCGAACGAGGCCGACATGGGTTCGCCCGCGAGGTCGTCGATGATCTTCTTGTGCTCAGCCGAGAGGCGGTTGTATTTGGCCGGGTTCATCACCACGAAATAGGCGGCGCCGAACAGGCCGTTCTTCAACGCGAACTGGTGCTTGGCCACTTCGTTGAGCTTGAAGCTGATGGCGGTTTCGGTGGGGAAGAAGGTGCCGTCCACCACGCCATCCTTGATCATCTGGTAGGCCTCGGATACCGGCGCCTGCACGCCGACGATGCCCAGGCGTTTGGCCACTTCGGCCTGCACGCCGCCGCCCACGCGGATCTTCTTGCCCTTGATGTCGTCGAGCGAATGGATCTGCTTGGCGGTGTGCAGCACGCTGGGGGGCTGCGCGAACAGCGCCAGCAGCTTCACGCCCTTGTACTCGTCGAGCTTTTGCATGTACTTCACGTGGGTGCGCCAGTAGGCGACGGAAGCGGCCTCGGCGGTCGCCCCCAGGTTCGGCAACTCCACGATTTCGTACGAGGTGAAGCGGCCCGGCGTGTAGCCGTTGAAGCCCCAGGCCATGTCGCTGATGCCTTCTTCCACCCGGTCGAACATGACGCGCGGGTTCACCGGCGGGAAGGTGATGTCGAGCTTGAGCGTGCCTTTGCTGCGTTCGTTGATCGTGTCGCCGAGGCGTTTCCAGGCCGCCGAGTTGATGGCGTGGTTGGGACCCGCCCAGGACGCCACGGTGATGGTTGTCACTTGCGCCGCCGCGCCGCCGGCCAGACCCGCGGCGAGCACGATCGCGCTCAACCCAGTGCCCAAAACGCGTTTCGCCATCTGTGTGTCAAACATGTGAAACTCCAGTCAAATCCAATGAAGTGGAACAAAGTGTGTGTTGAAATTGTTCTATCGTCAATAGATTCCTGTATTGATGGATAATCGTCCCACAATGTTGGTCAATCAAGCCTGAAGCGGACTTTGCCCCATGCCAACCTCCAAGGTTTCAAGCCCTCGCGGCGCGTCGTCTCCCGAGCGGCTGCTCGACATCCTCTTGCTGTTCGAGACCGAATCGCAGATCACCATCCAGCAGATCTCGGAGCGCTTCGGCTCGTCGCGCAGCTCCACCTACCGCGACCTCGGCTTCTTGAAGAGCCGCGGCTTCATCGAGGAGTCGGGCGCGCCCGGTACCTACCACCTGGGGCTGGCGGTAGAGCGCCTGGCCACGTCGCCGGGCTATTCGAACCACCTGGCCGGCATCGGGCGCGTGCAGATGGGTGTGCTGGCCGACCTCACCGGCGAAAGCGTGGTGCTGTGCCGCCGTGCGGGCGCCCGCGTGGCACTGCTGGTGGGCATCGACAGCCGGCAGATGCTGCGGGTCTCGGTGCAGGCGGCGGACAACCAGCCGCTGCACCGGGGGTCGTTCGGCAAGGTGCTGCTGGCCTTCCAGAGCGCGCACGTGATCGACGCCATCCTCGCG
This sequence comes from uncultured Rhizobacter sp., assembly GCA_964493285.1. GTDB lineage: Bacteria > Pseudomonadota > Gammaproteobacteria > Burkholderiales > Burkholderiaceae_C > Rhizobacter. Next base: position 17,810 of record CAZBOF010000077.1, read on the forward strand.
CAGACGCCGCTGTCCGACGGCCAGGGCCGTCCCATCGTGGCGGATGCGCTGCGTGGCGAGTTGGCTGTGATCCATCAGCGTGGCTATGCCGTCTCGGACAGCGAGGTGGAAGACGGCACGCGCAGCGTGGCGGTGCCGGTGATGACGCGCGAGGGCCAGGTGATCGCCTCGATCGCCGTGGCCGGTCCGTCGGCGCGTCTGCCCGTGGAGCGCACCCAGGAGCTGCTCGACCAGCTCAGCGCGTCCGCGCGGGCCATCGCCGACGCCTGGAGCGGCCTGCCTTCGTCGCCCCGTTTTGTTCCTGATGCCGCCAGGTCGCGTGGCGTCGCAGCCGCTCTGTCTTCCGAAGGACCCCCTGCATGAGCTTTCAAGACCTTCCGCCTCAGACGCCGCTGTATCCCACCGAGGCGGAGCGTTACGCGCAGGATGCGCTGCGCCTGTCCGAAGCGGCGCAGCGCCATTGCCGGCACGTGATCGATGTGCCCTATGGGACGGACTACTGGCAGAAGCTCGACATTTACCTGCCGCGAGACACCGCCCTCACCGACGCGCCCGTGATGGTGTTCGCGCACGGGGGCGCCTGGACGCATGGCTACAAGGAGTGGTGCGGCCTGATGGCGCCGCCTTTCGTGGAAGCGGGGGTCGTGTTCGTGTCGGTGTCGTACCGCCTGGCGCCGCAGCACAAGCACCCCATGCCCGCGGAGGATTGCGCCGCCGCTTTGGGCTGGGTGGTGCGCCACATCGGCCAGCACGGAGGGGATCCCACCCGCATCGTGGTGGGCGGGCATTCGGCCGGCGGGCACTTGTATGGCTTGGTGCTCACGCGCGAGGACGTGCTCGCGCGCCATGGTGTGCCGGTGTCGTCGATCAGGGCCTTCGCGCCGCTCAGCTCGCAGATGAGCTTGCAGTTCGCGCAGCGGCCTGAAGGCAGTGCCGAAGCGCGTGTGCACGAGATGCTGCTGGGCGATTCGTCGCAGGCGCGCGACGCCAGCCCGATCGCGTTCGTGCACCCCGGCGTGCCGTACACCGTGCTCGGCTACGGCTCGCAGGATTTCGACCGCATCGTCCGCGGCAATGAAGCCATGGCGCAGGCGCTCGCCGAGGCCGGCTGCGCGCACGAACAACTGGTGCTCGAAGGCAGCGGTCATTTCGACACCGCGCTGAACGCTGCCAACGCCGACGACCCGTGGGTGCGGCGCATGATCGAGCTGCTGCGCGGTTGAGCCGCGCAAAGAGGGCAGGCCGCGGGATGCGTTCTGCCTTCAGGGCCGGCGCGGGCGAGATGCGATGGGCGACGCATGGCCACGCACCGCGCCCATCGGCCGGGCTCAGCCGCGCTGCTTGATCAAGTCGAGGGCGACGTCGACGATCATGTCCTCCTGTCCGCCGACCATTCGGCGGCGGCCCAGCTCGACGAGGATGTCGACGGTCTTGAGGCCGTACTTGGCTGCGGCGGCC
>CAZBOF010000078.1:0-18262 GCA_964493285.1 uncultured Rhizobacter sp.
CGTGCCGGAGTTGCGCCCCGGCGGGCGCACCGCGGCGGGGGTGCCGGTGCGGGCGCAATTGATGGGGTCCGACCCCGTGTGCCTGGCGGAGAACGCGGCCCGGCTCGCGGGCATGGGTCCGGCCGGCATCGACCTGAATTTCGGCTGCCCGGCCAAGGTGGTGAACCGCCATGGCGGCGGCGCGGCCTTGCTGCACGACCCTCGCGGCCTGGAGGCGCTGGTCTCGGCCGTGCGCCGCGCAGTGCCCGAGTCGATGCCGGTGTCGGCCAAGATGCGGCTGGGGTTTCACGACACGTCGCGCGCGCTCGATTGCGCCTTGGCGCTTCAGGCGGGCGGCGCCGAGGAATTGGTCGTGCATGCCCGCACCCGAGATGACGGTTACCGCCCGCCCGCCTACTGGGAGCAACTGCCTGCGCTGCGCGAAGCGCTGTCGATCCCGGTGGTGGCCAACGGCGAGATCTGGACCGTGGACGACGCGCGACGCTGCCGCGCAGTGTCGGGCTGCGAGCACCTGATGCTCGGGCGCGGCATGGTCAGCGACCCAGGGCTGGCGAGGGCGATTTCCTGCCCGGGCGCGCCGCCGCTGCCGTGGTCGCAGGTGCTGCCGCTGATGCGGGTGTTCTGGACGCTGGTCACTGCCCACGTGGACGCGAGGCACCGGGCCGGGCGGTTGAAGCAGTGGCTCAACTACCTGCGTCGTCGGTATCCCGAGGCCGAGTCGGCGTATGCCGTGTTGCGCACGGTGAACGACCCTTCGGCCATCACGGCCTACCTGGGCATCGAGTTTGCGGCGCCGGCCAAGGAGACCGAGCTGGCATAGCGCCTGTGGAGCCGAACCCGTGCTGCGCGTCGTGGCTCCAGCAATCTGTTGGGGGCCCTACCACCCGGAGCGATGGAGACCGCGAATGAACTGGACAGAGTCGCCCTGCCAAGCCACGGCGCGGAGGATCGCGGTTGATCACCCCACTCGGAGGCAAAGGCGCAGCGCGCACCTGAATGTGAAGTCTCGGGGGCCGGGGGGCCCCAGCCCCCCGACAGCCACCTCAAGCGGTTTCTGCTTGTTCGTGCGGCTTCAGCGGTGAACCCCGCTCCTGTTCCTCTTGGAACTGGATGGCATGCTGCCAAGGTTGATCCGATGGCATGAAGCATGAGGCACCACGCAGATTGAAGTCCAAGGCCGGATCCAGCGCGGGAAGGGGCTTTCCTTGCTCGAGATCGCGCATCTTTCTCAGCAACAGCCTGCGGTGCTGAATCACCGCGATGTCGCTCGTACCCAAGTGTTCCTGCGTACGGTCGTAGATGGCGCCCATGCTCTCTTGCACGGCTCGGTCCTGAACGGCGGCGCCGAGAATGCCTGAGAAGTTCGATTCCATCCGCTTGCGATCCTGGAGGTGCTTGTTCGCGTTGGTGTGAGGCGTGCGGTAGTCTGGCGCGCTTGTCAGATGCCCCCAGTTTCGGTAGGCGGATTCAGCGTCGATGGGCTGATTCGGATCGTAGTGAATATAAAAAGTGAAGCTGCTGTGATCGTCAATGGGATGCCAGGCTTTGAACAGCCTCGATTCATGGACACCGGCTCCCACGTGAGCGTAGAACGGCGCAATGAGTTCAGCCACACGCACGTAGTTGACTTTGGGATCGGCGGTTTTTCGGATCGCACCCACACGCATCAAGTACGGTGTTTCTTCAACCTGGATCGTCGGCACGCCGGTGTTGATCATGTCCGCAATGGATGCCCATCCGGCTGCATTCCAGCTTTGATCGGGCGACGTCTCGAAGTCCTTGTGAAGGAAGTTCGGGTGCGCTGGGTCCAGGTCGCCTTCCAAGCCTTGCAGATAGTTGCAATCCTGGTACATCTTGACGACCAGAAGATTGGGCTGCTTGATGTTCAGCCAAGGAAAAGCGGGGAAGGGGGGCTCGTGCTCCGCCGGGCCCATGTAAGTCCAAACAATGCCGCCGGCCTCGCGAACGGGATAGGCGGTGTGCCGCAGGCGACTGGCGAACTCTTCGCTGTTCGACTCTGGCGGGCACTCGAGAACTTGCCCCGTGGGCCCCATTTTCCAGCCGTGATAGAGACAACGCAGCCCATCGGCTTCGTTGCGTGCGTAGAAGAGTGATGCGCCGCGATGGGGGCAGTGTTCCTTCATGAGCCCCAACGTGCCATGCGGATCCCGGTAGGCAACCAACGATTCACCAAGAAGCTTGATCCGCACAGGCGCGCCGCCGGGCCCCGAAATTTCCTCGGCCATGGCGGCGGGGATCCAGTACCGACGCATCAAATTGCCCATGGGGGTGCCAGGGCCGACTTGCGTCAGGCGTTCGTTTTCTACTGCTGTAACCATCTAGTGACCTCGTTGGTGTGTCGTGGAAGGGACCTTCGCGATGGCGGAGGTCTCTCCACGTTCACCGCTTAGGTACGAGACCGCTGCCGTGTGGCGGCGGTGGAACTGCTCCGTGTGGCACGAGCTGGCGAGACATTGCTCGTCACCGTCGTCCACACGTCCTTGTGGCTGAAGAGATCCTTGCTGCGCGCGTCGAGCTTGTCCAATATCGAGTACAGCGACTGGAGTTCTTCGTCGCTCAGAACCTCCAGGAAAGAAGCCTCGAGGGCTTTCCTCACCGCTTCGATTTCCTCGAATACGCGCGCGCCGCTCGCACTGAGCGTCAGGACCACACGGCGTCGATCGTCGGGATCCTCTCGCCGCAACATGAGGCCTTTCTCGACCAGCATGTCGACGGCGCGAGTGACCTTGTCGGCCTCGAGCGTGGTGTTCTCCACCACATGACTCGCAGAGGACCGGGGATAGCGACCAATCACCACCATCACCCACCATGAGTTGACGGTCAGCCCGAATTTGCTGCTGTACATGGCCGCGAGTGCCCGTGTCTGCAGCGTCGATAGGACTGAGAACCGATACGCGATACGCCGATCCGGAATGTTCTTCGCCAAGATGCACCTCTCCATTGCGGAGCAAACGTCCATTGTTGATAAGGGTCGTGGGCATTCTAGGTGATCTGTTGGATTCTCAATTATTTGTATTTTACAAATGTTGAACTAGACTTCAAGCACTATTTGAATCAACCCGGACAGAAGTAACCCTCATGGACAACATCACAGACTTGCGAATCGTGGTCGTCGGCGCGGGACAGGCGGGCGCCCGTGTCTGTGAAGGCATCGTCTCAACCGGCAGACGTCACAAAGTGACGCTTGTCGGTGACGAAGCCCACTTGCCGTACGAGCGGCCGGCCTTGTCGAAGGAGGGGTTGCTCGATGCGGCGGGTCTTCCAGCACCACGCCTTTCGACGGCGTTCTACGCAGACAACGGGGTTGCCTTGAAGCTGGGCCGCCGGGCCAATTCCCTGAACCTTGGCGAGCGAAGTCTGTTGTTGGACGGTGGTGAGTACCTCGAATTCGATCGACTCGTCATCGCCACCGGGTCACGGGTTCGCCGGCTGACCCCTCATCCCGGCTGGCGCACCCAGCCGCACTACCTGAGAACACTTGAAGATGCCCAGAGGTTGGCTGGCGCTCTCGTGGCAGGAGCCCGCATCGGGATCATTGGGGCAGGGTTCATCGGATTGGAAGTTGCCGCGGCTGCGCGTTCCAAAGGCTGTGAGGTGACTGTGTACGACCGTGAGGCGCGAGTGCTGTCTCGCGTCATGCCCGCAGTGATCGGCGACGCCGTCGAGGCCTTTCATCGACTGAGGGGTGTCGAGTTCTCACTCGGCACCGCCCCACGGATCTTGCCAACCGAGCAAGGAAAGGGCTTTGTGCTCGAGAGTTCCGGTCGGCGCAGTTGTGTCGACGAGCTTGTTGTCGGTATCGGGGTCGAGCCCGACATTGACTTGGCGATTTCAGCGGGCGTGGTGGCCGATAGCGGCATCCTCGTGGACGCGCATGGAGAGTCCTCCGTGCCTTGCATCTATGCGGCTGGCGAAGTGACGCAACATCCCGTGCGAGGCATGCCCCATCGGGTTCGACGGGAGTCGTGGCAGGTGGCCGAGAACCAGGCTTACGCGGCCGGCCGTTCGGCGGCGGGCGTCGCGACCCAGGATGAATCTGCCCCTTGGTTCTGGTCAGACCAAGGTGACCTCAATCTCCAGATGGCAGGCTGGCTGAGTGCAGGGGCTGCATGGGTCATGCGCGGGGATGTCGCATCTGGCACCTGCTGCCTATTTGAAATGCAGGGCAACCGCGTCGTCGGGATGGCGGCGCTGAACGCGCGGCGTGATGCCGCAGTCGGGCGCCGAATCATTGAAAGCGGTGTTGAGGTCGACCGAGAGGTGCTCGCAGATGCCACACGGCCGTTGAAGGCGATTGCCAGCGCGTCCTGAGCGGCGTGCGAAGGGCTACCGCGCCGTCGCCTGGCTGCGATGCCATTCGAATATTTCCCCCGCGGTGCCCCCCCAGATGCCCGAGCATCGCTGCACATGCTCAAGAATCTCACGGAGATACGTGATTCGGTAAGGGTGGCCGATCAGCCAGGGGTGCAGGTTGAGCAACAACAGTCGCCCCTGCTTCGGAGAACTCTTCGACAGCTGGTCAATGGCGTCGATGATTGCATCCCGCCAGCTGGCCATGGACAGCCGCCTTTGCCAATGCGCGTAAACGTCGTCCAGTTCGAGCGACATTGGGAGCGAGACAAGCGCTCCATGCGCCGTGCGCATCTCGACCGGCTGTTCATCATTGGGCCAGTCCAGCACATAGCCCAACCCGCGTTGAGCGAGAAGGGCAGGTGTTTCGGCTGATTCTGCGTACTCGGGGCTGTGCCAGCCGCACGGACGAGTCCCGCTCGCGTCTTCGATCGCTTTCAAGGACGCATCGATGTAGCGACCTTCCTCATCGTTGCTCATCGCCGACGAGAGGATGCGCGTGGCGGCGATGCCGTGGGCTGCAACTTCCCAACCGAGGCGTTGGCACTCGCGCAGGATTGGGGGGCAGTTCTTTGATGTGATCGCGTCGATCGCGGCTGTCGCTCGCCAGCCGTATGCCGTCAGCATGCGCATGACGCGAAAGATCCCAATGCGGTTGCCGTACTCCCGGCGTGAGTACGTTCCGAGATCGGGATAGGGGCCTCGACCAAACGCTCCGGGAACATTGGCCGGAACGAGGGCGTCATGTGGTGGTGCCAGCTCCCACGATTCGATGCTGACCACGAAGCCCAAGGCGAGAGATGCATCCTGCGGCCATGAGTATGGTGGGCGTTGGGGCAAAGCAGAGCGCCCATAGTAGGGTGGTTCAGCGAGCACGGTCATCAGACACCTTCCAGTTTTCACCCAGGGTCGCGACATCCGCTTCGTAATGTCGCTCGAGATAGTGGCGGGCAATTTCCTCGCCGGTGGCATGCCAAACTTTGTCGAACCCTGCGATGTACGACAGTGCGCGGTCCAGCCACTGAATCCGATGAGGCTGTCCGATCAGGTTGGGATGAACCGAGATGCACATCACGCGGCCGTCGACTTCGCCTTCCTGGTAGAGCTGGTCGAACTGCCTGCACACAATTTCGTAGAAGTCTTTCCCTTCGCCGCCCGCGCCAACGATCAGCGTGTCGTTGATCTCAACGGAATAAGGCATCGCGATGAGCCGGCCTTCGTGAACGCGCAGCGGAAAAGGGCGGTCGTCGCAGAACCAATCTGTGTGGTAAAGGTATCCTGCCTTTGCGAGCAGGTCGGGCGTCTGAGGCGTTGCAGCCTGAGGGCCCGCGCCGCCCATGCCGGTCATCTCGACGCCGGTTTCTTCTCTCGCAACGCGCTTCATTTCCAGATAGCTGGCCAACTCTTCTTCGGGAGACATGCCATACACAAACCGCGTGTTGGCAGAGCCATGTCCGGCGACATCCCATTTGCGGCTTGATATGGCGCGCGTCACATCGGTGAAGCGAACGAGCGCTTCCGTGTTGACCACTGCGGTGCTGCGTGCCTTGTGTCGATCAAGGACATCGAGCATGCGCCAGAAGCCGACGCGGCTGCCGTAGTCCTGACGCGAGTACCCCATCACGTCGGGGGCTGGCATGCGCGCCCAAGCGTCGATCCACGGATTCGTCGGCGGTACGAACTCGTAGAAAACAATGCAGGGGCACAACCACAGAGCCACGCGCGCGCCGTCAGGCCAGCGAATGGGAGGTCTCTCGATGTCAGCTGAGTACATGACCCAGGGCTGCCCTCGTGATGTGTCTGGCAGTGGCTGTGCTCCCGCCGATGGAAGGAATCGATACTGAAGCATGGCTAGTTACCTGTTGACGTGAGATGCCGGATCGTTTGCGTGCCATCCCAGTTCGCTGCGGCCTGGCGGATGCCCTCGAAGAGATCACGCCTGCGAGGCGTCCACTCCAACAACTCGACAGCTGTCGGGCTTTCAGGGGACGACAGCATCACGAGGCGGCCTAAAGGGGGATCAGCAGAGAAGGTGGCAGAGAACCCGTCGGCGAGGTAGCGATGGGTGGTGTCGTCGAACCTTGACGTTGCAATTCCAACGTGGTGCATCCGGTCGTCGTTGATGGCGCGCGGCAACTCTGCAGGCTCAAAAGGCGAGGCATGCGTTGTGTGCTGCTGCAGCAGCTCAAGCATCGTGTTGCCGTGGAAAGTGAATGCCACGGACAGCACGATGTCCACCCGCTCGCCGAAGCACCGCGCTTTCGCCGGAGTGAACCGCTCTTGAATGAACCACGGGCCGACCCGAAACCGTGACGTCATGCAGGTGATGGCATTCCGCAAGTCCGGAGTGATCCAGGCACGTTGAAAGCGGTGCTCCCCTTCTATGAGCGCCGGAAGCGAGCACGGCGACGATCCGTTGGATTGCATTTGTGATCTCGCGAGTCGGGTGCGATGAACAAATATGTGCGCAGCGCGCATGTCTCCGAACTTACCCTAATCATTTGCTATTTGCAAATATTGTACTTATACTGATTTCATCGCGTGAGCCACTCGATGATCGTGGTCCCGCAGGAAGGAAGAACGTGATCAACAAGCTAGCGTATGTGGTCGTCTCTACTCAGCGGCTGGCCGAGTGGCGCGAGTTGGCGACTCAGCTCGTCGGGCTCCATGAGGTGCAGGTAGAGGCGGGGCGCGCGGTGCGTCTGCGAATGGACGGCAAGGCTCAGCGGCTGCTGCTGGTTGCGACCGAAGATGCACCATCGCTGGCCATGGGCTTTGAAGTCCAGGATGGCGACCAACTTGGCATCACCTGTGACGAGTTGGCGGCTGCGGGGATCACCATTGCGCAAGGCTCACCCTCCGAGATCGAGCTTCGCGCCGTCGAAGACATGGTTCACTGTTGTGATGCCGACGGCAATCGGATCGAGATCAGTTGGGGTCTTCGGGAGGCACGTGAGCCGCTGGTGCCGGGGCGTCCGATTGGAGGCTTTCGAACTGGCGATCTGGGCATTGGCCACGTCGCGCTGAAGGCAGGCCACTATCGAGAGATGTGCGCGCTGTATCGCGATGTCCTGCATTTCCGGCTCAGCGACCGCGCGACCGCACCCTTCGAGGTGGAGTTCTATCACGTCAATGCACGCCATCACACGCTCGGATTGGCCGACACGGGGACAGGTGCAGGGGTGTACCACCTCATGCTTGAGTACAACGATTGGGACGACGTGGGCCGCGCGCACGACATGGCGCTGGAGCGTCCGGATGCCATCGGCGTGACGTTGGGCCGACATTCGAACGACCATGTCACTTCGTTCTACTTGGTCACACCCGATGGATGGATGCTTGAACTGGGCTGGGCCGGTCGCCTCATCGACTCTGACTGGAAAGTCGCTGATCTGCCCGGGCTGAGCCTGTGGGGACATGAGCGAACCTGGCTGCCGCCCGCCAAGCGTGAACAGGCGAAGGCGCAGCTGCGTGCGCTGGCAGCGCAAGGGCTGCGCGCACCGGTAGCGTTACCGCGTGAGAAAGGTGATTGTTCATGAAAGCGGAGCAAGAGCGGACGAGGCCCGAGGTCGGGTCGTGGTCCGCCTTCACCCACCTCTTTGCGACTCAGCAAGATGTCGTCGCCAGACCGGCGAAGCATGCGCGCTTGGGGCGGGTGGCGGCACATGGAGACGCTACTCCCGCGCTGCTTTGAAATCGAACTGAAGTACCCATCAACTGCTATCAAGGGCTCTATGGAGAATTCCGATCTGACGCGGTCTACCGATCTTCTGCCGTTGGAGGACCTGCGTGGAAAAGTGATTCTGGTGACCGGCGCAAGCAGCGGGATCGGCGCGGCGGCTGCGCTGCGCTTCGCTCGCTTGGGTTGTCGCGTGGCGTTTCACTATCACGCCAACCGGGGTGAGGCGCAGCGACTGGCTGACGAGGCCGCTCAAGGGGCGGATTCCACCGCCATTTTTGGCGGCGATCTGCGCAAGCGCGGGGCGGCTCAGCGTGTTGTGGAGCAGGTCGTTGAGCGCTTCGGCGTGCTCGACGTGCTTGTCAATAACGTCGGCGGGGCAGTCGCTCGGCGCGATCTCGCTGCAGCGGACGATGACTACTACGACGAGCTGATGGATCTGAATGTCCGCTCGATGGTTGCCATGTCGCGATCTGCAATCGCGCACTTCCGGCAGAACCGCGCGGGGTGCATCGTGAATGTCGGTTCGATCGCTGCCCGTGGCGCAGGCAGTCCGGGTCAGGCGCTCTATAGCGGTGCCAAAGGATTCATCGCGAGCTTCACCCGCAAGCTTGCCAAGGAGGTAGCGGCGGATGGCATTCGTGTGAACGCCATTGCGCCGGGTGCGGTCCTCACGCCGGCGCTTCAGCGCGAAGCGACGCCGGCGCAGCTGGTGCAGCTGGCATCGATGGTTCCGCTTGGCCGCGTCGCCGAGCCGCGAGATTGCACCGGGCCTCTCCTGTTTCTTTGCAGCAATGATCTCAGTGGCTTTGTCACGGGGCATGTGCTCGAGGTAACGGGCGGCTTCTAGCGCCTAGTTCCCGTCTTTCTTGCAAGTCAATTGCATTCACCAGGAGCCTCTATGACGAAGGTTGTATCTCTGCGCCGGCGTGCGCTCATCGCAGCGCCATTCGCTGCGGGGTCTCTCGTGTTCGGCGCCAAGTCCATGGCGCAGTCTGCGTATCCATCACGCCCGATTCGGCTTGTTCTCCCATTCGCTGCCGGCGGTGGGACCGACTTGAACGCGCGAATTCTCGGAACGTCCATGTCTGAGGGGCTGGGGCAGATCTTCGTGGTTGAGAACCGACCGGGCGGTGGCACGATCGTTGCTGCTGATGCCGTTGCCAAGGCCGCGCCAGATGGGTATACCTTGTTGATGTCCGGGATGCCGACGTTTGCGGTGGCTCCGGCGCTCTACCCCAAGCTTCCGTTTGACCCCGCACGCGATTTCGCACCCATCGGGCTGGTCGCCTCTTACGGCATGGTGCTCGCAGTTCCCTCCGATTCGCCCATCCGCAGCGTGAAGGACTTTCTGGCCCAAGCACGACGAGAGCAAGGTCATATGGCGTTCGGCTCGGCAGGCATCGCTGCTTCCAACCACTTGGCAATGGAGTTGCTGATGCAGCTCACAGACGTCAAGCTTCAGCACATTCCTTACAAGGGCTCCGTCTTGGCCATGCAGGACATGCTTGCTGGCCGGATTCCCGCCATGTTCATCGACACGGCGACCGCGATGTCGCAGATCAAGGCCGGACGGCTGCGGATCATCGCCAATGTCAGCCGGAACAGATCGCCGACATTGCCGGATGTCCCCACGGTCGCCGAATCCGGCGTTGCGGGCTACGAGATGGCCATCTGGCAAGGGCTCGTCGCGCCTGCTGGCACGCCGCCGACCATCATTCAGCGGCTCAATCACGAAGCGCGCAAGGCCACTGCCGACCCCGCGACCCGGCAGAAGCTGGCGGAACTTGGAATTGACCCCTTGGACAGCACGCCGGAGGAGATGGCGAGTCTGATGCGAGCCGAGCGTGCGAAATGGACGGCCGTGATCACCAAAGGAAACATCAAGCCCGAGTAGTCCGCCCGGCCCTCTTCTTTCATCTAAAGAGATTCCCCATGTCCCAGTCTTTCACAGAAGCTCCAGCGGTACCCTCTCCACCTTGGCCCCCGGGTGATGAACGCGGCATGGCCAACACGCTGGGCCCTGGTACCTGGTGGCGTGCGGCGCAGCATCTGGTGGCTGCTGGCGCAAGAAGCTATGAGCTTTCCCACGAGATCACCAATACGATGTCGCATTCACCCATGTGCGCGGCATTGAATTTCGTTCCCCGTGCGACCCGCGGCATCCGAAATTCCTTTCATGCCTCGAACATGGAGGCGATGACCGGAGAACAAGGCGGGCAGAGCACGCACATCGATGCGCTCGGACACTTCGGCCGGATTCCCCTCAAATGGGACGGCACATCCCCGTTCCCATCAGAGCAGGCGGTCTACTACGGCGGCTACACACAGCAGCAAGTCAAGCCGGAACCGTCTTCCATGCTCCAGCACCTCGGAATCGACAAGGTGCCGCCCATCGTCACCTCGGCTGTGTTGCTGGATGCGAAGCGGCACATCGGCAAGGGCCGAACCCTGGATGCAGGCGCCACGGTGTCGGCAGCGCACATCGAGGAGATGCTCGCTGCACAAAGCCTCGGGGATCGAGGCGTGCTTCCGGGAGACGTGGTCTACATCCATACCGGCTGGGGCGAGCACTGGAAAGACGTTGAAACCGAAAAGCACTACTACACGAAGGGGCCTGGGTTGGGTCACGATGCAGCGCGGTATCTCGCTGATCGCGCCGTGGTGCTCGTGGCGTTGGACAATCCATTCACGGACGCGGTCAATCACGGCCAACTTGCAGGCGAGGCGCCTCCCGCGGAGGGCTACCCGAAGGGCTTTCCGTTCGTCATCCATCATCACTTGCTGGTCGAAGCCGGCATCCACCAGATCCAGAACGCAAAGCTCGATGAGCTGGCGCGCGATGCCGTATGGGAGTCGTGCACCATCATCCTGCCGCTGAGAATTCGAGGCGGCGCGGGCTCCATGGTCCGGCCTGTCGCCATTGGGGTTCCCGGTCAGGGGCAGTGATGCGGCTGTTGACTTGATCGGGTCCGGCGCGATCGTCAACGATGCATGGCGGTGCATGGTGGACTTCAATCCGGTACGCGCGCCCTTGCGAAAGCTCGGCAATCGGTGAAGAACGACAGCGCTCTGATCGGCCCATGTGCCGCATTTGAAGCCGCAACGCAGTTGGCTCCACATCTCGTGCTTGATCAATCGGATTGAGAGACTCATCAATGGACATTGCAGAGCTTCTGCGTCACGGCTCGGCCCGCGCCATCGGTCATGCCGTCGCAGCACGCCAGATCACCTCGACCGAAGTGACCCGGTGGTACCTGGATCGCATTGAGCGATTTGACCGCGGAGTTCATGGGATCAACTCGGTGAGATCCGTGTCGCCCATGGCCATCGCCAGTGCGGAACGAGCGGACCGCGAGATTGAAGCGGGGCGTATTCGCGGACCGCTTCACGGCGTGCCGTACCTGGTCAAGGACAACATGTTCACCACCGATGGGTGTACCGCGGCCGCAGGTGCCGCGGCGCTTGCCACCTTCGTACCCCCATACCAAGCGACCTTGGTGACCAGGCTCTCGGAGGCCGGCGCGGTCTTGCTTGGAAAAACCAATCTGACGGAGTTCGCCGACTTCGTCTCAGACGTGATGCCAGCCGAGTTCAGCGGCGCGGGTGGGGTGGTGCGAAACCCGCTGGGAATACGTTACGACCGGGGGCAGGGCTCAAGTGTCGGATCGGCCGCTGCGGTCGCGGCACGATTCTGTGCTTTCGCCATCGGATCGGAAACGCAAAACTCCATCCAAACGCCTGCGACGCATTCTTCGATCGTTGGTTTCAAGGCAACGGTCGGGCTCGTGAGTCGGCATGGCGTGGTACCGCTCGTTCCGAGTCAAGACAGTCCGGGAACCTTGACGATTTGCGTGGAGGATGCCTGGCTCGTTCTGCAAGCGATCGCAGGGCCAGATGTGCGCGATAGCGCTACTCTTTCGTGTCCCATGGTCTTGGAGCAGGCAAGGGGCGCCCCGTCATTGCATGGCCTTCGGATCGGAGTACCCCGACGCCTGCAGGCTGATCTTGTCATGTCGGACGAGATGGCACCTGCGCTGGATCGGGTGCTCAACACGCTTTCGGAGGAGGGCGCTGTCATTGTTGATCCTTGCGATCTGCCGACGGCTGATCCATTGCACGAAGCCCGCTCCTGTGTATTCCGGACGGAGTTCAAGGCAAGCCTGAACAGCCTCCTTTCCGATTTGCGCCCTTGCGGGATCGACAGCATGGAAACGCTGATCCGATGGAATGAGCTTCATCCGCAGGCCGTGCCTTTTGGACAAAGCCTTTTGCAAGCGGCGAACGCAACGGACGGCGTGCGAAACGCTCAGTACCTGGCTGACCGGCGCCGCGACATCGTGCTGAGTGACGCAGCGGGCATCGTTGCGGCGATGCAGTCGAGCGATGTGGACGTTCTCCTTGTTCCCATGACCGCTGCCGCGAGGTGCACTGGCAAGGCAGGGGCCCCCGTTGTCTCCATTCCTGCGGGGCAGTACGGGAAGGGTGCGCCGTTCGGCATCACGCTCTTTTCCAACCGGTGGTCGGACGGGCGCCTGCTGAAGATGGCAGCCGCCGTCGAGAAGGCGGTGGGCGATCGCGTGCTCAGCGACGTGTAGTTAGCCGAGTGGCCGCGCTGCCGGACGTTCCGACCATTGGCGAACTCGGCATCTCGGGCGATGCGTTCTGTTGGCGTTGCTCATCCCCTTCAGCGATCTGGCTCGACGCGTTGTCGGGCTTGACGATCCCGCCGAACCGCATCGCAGATCCGTCACGCCGAGTAGGACTCGGCTGTCCCGTTGCCACGGTCAAAATTGGGTCCCAGCTTCCTCGCCGTCGGTGCTCGCAGTGACGATGCCGGCCGCTTTCGGAACTGCGGAACCGTTCTCATCAACCAGCAGCATGACGTCATCGCCTTCCACCCGTACCTGGAAGGCATTGATCGAGGTATAGGGTGGGGTTGAGACGCACGCACCAGTTTCGAGATCGAAACGAGCGCCATGCAGTGGGCACTCGACCGCCCCATCCTCAACCCATCCGGTGGACAAAAGCGCGAAGGCGTGGCTGCAGATGTTGTCGAGCGCATGACAGCGGCCATTCTCGACAAATATCCCGATGCGCTTGCCTGAAATTTCAAGGCCGAGCGGCCTGTCCTCGTGGATGTCGCGTGCCGCGCAGATCCGCTGCCAATGTCTCATGCCTGCCTCCAATGCAAACAGACAGCATATTTGCATTATTTGTAAATCGCAAGCAATTGCCTTGGGTTTTCAAGAATTCAACCCAACCCTTGGCTCCATCAGGACGTCTGAGCGGGGCAGATCGTTCCCTCCGACATCCTTTCTCGCCACGCAGAAGCACCTCGTTCAGTTTGGGATGAGCGGTACCTATCCGGGCTGTCGCTCACCAGCATCCAGGAAGAGACATTGGCTAGGGTCTGTTCACACTCGATGAGCACCCGCGTGACTCAGGAAACGGGCGCCCTCAGCGTTGCAAATGCTCGCTGTAGCAAGTGCTACAGCTGCGCTTTGCGCCTCGATGGCGCCCGTTTCCTGAGATCACCTGAAGGGCTGGGCCATGGCGAGGCGCACGGCGGCGTTGCAGGTTCGTTGTGTGCCCAGGGCACACGGCCTCGCCTGCGCCTTGCCCTGCACCTCGCCATGCCTGGCGCGGGGGCTCTTGAGTGTGAACGGACCCTAGTGCGCTGTCTGGGCTGCATCCAGGCGTGCCCGCAGTGCGTCGATCGGCATGAAGCCTTGCCCGACGAGATGCAAGTGATCGCCGTGCTCTGCGATGAGGGCGGGGAAACCCCGAATACCCCATTCCTGAGCCTGACGGAAGTCATTCAGCGTGGCGTCGCGCATGGCTTGCGACGCAAAGGCTGGGGCGAACTCGGCGGCTGGAATGCCCAACGACTGCGCCACGTCGGCCAGCACCTCGGGCTGCGTGATGTTGCGGCCTTCAGCGTAGAACGCGTGCTGGATCGCCTTCAGATAGCGCCACACCAGCTTCGGCCAGTGGGAGCGAACCGTCACCACGGCGCGGCTGGCCGGTTCGGTGTCGTACACGAAGCCCGGGCCGTGAAGCGCCGGGTGCGGGTTCGGTGCGAACGGCTGGCCGCTGGCCTGCGCCACCTGGCCCCAGTAGCCGGAAAGCTCATCCGCTCGTTCAGGTGTCAGCGCGTCGGTGGTGAATGGGCGCAGCCCGCCCATCACCACGGCCAGGCTCAGCGGCGCGGCATCGCCCGGTTGATTCAGAAGCTCGTCCAGGGGCTTGGCAAATCCGTAGCACCAGGAGCACATGGGGTCGGCGACGTAAAGGAGTTTCATGGGCACCATGCTAACCAGCCTGCGGACTCCCTGCCGCCGGCAGGCGTTGGAGGCGCTGGCATGCAGTACGCTGGCGGCTTTGCGAGCAGGAGCGGGCCTTTGAAGACTTACCAGATCGAGCTGCAGAAAATCAAGGCCATGGCCCACCGCACCGGGCTGATCGAAGCGCGCATCGATGCGCTGGTGCTGGCGAATCCGGGGCGTGGAGAGAACAACCTCAGCACCACGCTCAGCATGAGCGAGGAGACGGCCCGTGTGCTGTTCCTGCTCCTGAAGCAGCAACTGGCCGAGATCGACGGGCGCAAGGCACGCAGCCAGCGCTGAGTTGTGTGGCGGACGGTGGGCGGCAGGGGCCGATCGCGCGACAATCGCGCATTCAATCGCCCGCCCGTGATGACAGACCCGCACGCCCCCATCAAAACTGCCCTTGGCTTGGAGGAGTTGCGCCTGCGAACGCGCCGGCTCAGCCAGCGCCATCGCACGGTGCTGCTGCTGGTGGATGGCCAGCGATCGCTCGGCGAGGTCCTGGGCATGGCGAACAAGGCCGGTGCCCAGACGCAGCATTTTGAAGAGCTGGTGAAGTTGGGTCTGGTGGCCGTGCCCGCCGCGGTGGCCGCTCCGGAGCCCGCCGAGCCAGAGGTGGGCCTGGCGGACGCGCCGGTGATCCAGGTGCTCGTCGATGAACTCTCCGAGCCCGGTGTCGCCGCCGCGGAGGCCCCGGTGGCCGGGCCCAGCGATGCCGTCGACGGGTTCGAGCCCACGGCGCAGGATGCCGGGCCCGAACGGCCCCTGCGCGCCGAAGACGGGGCCGGGCCGGCCGTCGCCGAGGCCCCGTCGGCGCTCCCCGACGTGCCTGCCCCATCGGCGCCGCCCGCGCCGCGGCCTGCCGGGCTGCAAACACCGCGCGAGTCGCCTTTCACGGTGGCCGACCACGCCCGCGCTGCGCCGCGCATGACCGAGGCGCAGCGCCTGCAGTATGTGCGCGACCTCCTGCTCGACACCTTGCGGCGCGACGCCTTGCTGTTCTCGACGTTTTCGGTCAGCCGGGTGCGCGTGGCGCAAACCCAGCGCGAACTGATCAACCTCGTGTGGGAGATCGAGCGGGATCGGGCGCACATCCGGCGCACCCGTGAGCAATTGCTCAACCTGCAACGGGCGCGCGAGCTGCTCGGCATGGGGAACACGCTGGTGGCCGGTGACAGCCTGCCGGGGCTTCCCTCCGAGTTTTGAGGCCCGCGAATCGGGGGGGGGGGCGCTCTTTTGCGCGTGCAATGTCAGCACACTTCCTACAACGCGCACAGGCTGCTTCGGACAGGGTGTCGAGGCCGCGGACGAGAGGCATGGCTGCGGTCAACTCCTAAGCTCTGTGTAGCGTTATGGGTGACACAGAGTTGAAGGAGGTCGCTGCCATGGCTGGCAAATTGGGTTCAATGCTCGGCGTTGCGCGGTATGAGCTGCGGTTCAGGTCGCTCTTTCACGAAGGTCGCGCGCTGGCATTTCCTTGCGATGCGCAAGGGCGGGTTCAGCTGGATGCCTTGAGTGATCGTGCACGCGACAACTATCTCTATGCCCGCACCGTGGTGGGCCGCGAGTACGCGGCGCCTGCGGTGCAGCTGAGCGACATGCACTGAACCGCTCGGCCGCCGCGTCCACGCGGCGAGGTCTGACACAATCCTCGTTTGCGCTGTGTCAGAGGAGATCCGTGTTCCGAGCCATCCTGCATGCTTCTCCCCGGTGCCCGCTTTTCAGCGGCGCGCTGGCGGTGTAGGAGCATTCCGTGCCGATCCAATGGTTTCCGGGCCACATGCACCTGACGCGCCAGGCGATCGCCGAGCGCATCCAAGAAACAGATGTCGTCATTGAGCTGCTCGATGCCCGCCTGCCTGCGTCGAGTGCGAACCCGTTGCTGACGGAGTTGTCGGGCGCCCGTCCCAAGCTGAAGCTGTTGAACAAGCACGACCTCGCCGACCCGCAACGCACCGACGAATGGCTGGCCCACTACAACGCACAGGCCGACACGCGAGCCGTGCCGTTCGAAGCGCTGCAGGCGGGGCAGGCGCAGCGACTCATCGAGGCCTGCCGCGCGCTGGCCCCTTCGCGTGGCGGGCTGGCCAAGCCGCTGCGAGTGCTGGTGTGCGGCATTCCCAACGTGGGCAAGTCCACGCTGATCAATTCGCTGGTGTCCAAGAAAGCTGCGGCGACGGGCGACGAAGCGGGTATCACCAAAACCGAGCAGCGCATCGCCTTGGCCAGCGATTTCTACCTGTACGACACCCCCGGCATGCTGTGGCCGCGCATCATCGTCGAGCGAAGCGGCTACAACCTCGCGGCCAGCGGTGCGGTGGGGCGCAACGCCTATGACGACGACGTCGTGGCGCTCGAACTCCTGGGCTACTTGAAGCAGCACTATCCGCAGCGTCTGATCCAGCGCTACAGGCTGGAGGTCGATGTGCCCCATGAGGCAGACGAAACCCTGCTGACGGAGATCGGGCGCAAGCGCGGGGCCTTGCAGGCGGGCGGGCGCGTCAACCTGCAAAAAGCCGCCGAAGTGCTGATCCACGATTTTCGGGCCGGCGCGCTCGGGCGCATCACGCTCGAGACGCCGGCGGAGTTCGCGCAATGGCAGGCCGACGGCCTGGAAGCCGAAGCGCAGCGCGAACTCAAGAAGAAGCAGCGGCGATCGAAATCCGGCCGCTGACGTCACGCAGCAGCGCCACGGTGTCGCGGCGCACCGCGGCCAGGTCGATCGGGATACCGTTTCCCGCGTTGCACAGCGCGGTGATCTCATCGCGGCGCGCTGCCAGCCGCGCGCGTGCGGTGTGCGGGCGCGTGTGCTCGAGAGCCACCGTCAGCAGCATCCGCAATTCGTGCAGTTGGCGCAGCACGAAAAAGCGGTTGAACATCTGGTGTGCGGTGGCCTCCGATTCGGTCCAGCAGGTGTCGCCGAACTCTTCGGTCACGCGCTGGCCGGCACCGTGGCAATCGAACACCGTGCAACCGTGGAAGCCGGCATCAGCGAGACGCTCGTGGATGGTGCATTGAAAATCGGGCGCGAGATGCCGGCACGGCGCGCCGGCGGGTTTGTCGAAGCCGAAACCCTGAAACGCGTCGAAAGGCAGTGCCACGCAGCACAGGCCGCGGCACGCCTTGCAATCGGCCTGCAGGTGGGCGGGCAGCGACATCGCCATGGCGGGTCAGTGGCGGCCCGCCGCGCCTTGCAGGTGGTGCACGCGCTGCGGGGTGCCGGGTGCGTGCGTCGCACCGTGGCCGAGGCGGTGCGTGCGCTGTCTCATTTGCTCCAGGTGTCTCTCAGGGTGGTGGTGCGGTTGAACACCGGCCTGCCTGGCGCGTGATCGTGGCGGTCGGCGACGAAATAGCCATGCCGCTCGAACTGGAACTTGTCATCGGGACGGGCCGCAGCGAGTCCGGGTTCCACGTAGGCCGCGACGATCTTCTTGCTGCCGGGGTTGATGGCGCTGAGGAAGTCGCCGCCGCCTGCATCGGGCTGCGCTTGGGTGAACAGGCGGTCGTACAGCCGCACTTCGGCGGGCATGCCTTCCGCCACGCTCACCCAGGTGACCACTCCCTTGACCTTGATGGCGTCGGCGCCGGGAGTGCCGCTCTTCGTGTCGGGAACGATGTTCGCGAGCACTGCGGTGACCTGGCCCTGGGCGTCTTTCTCGCAGCCGGTGCACTCGATCACGTAGCCGTACTTGAGCCGTGCCTTGTTGCCGGGATACAGGCGGTGATAGCCCTTGGGCGGGATCTCCATGAAATCCTCCCGCTCGATCCAGACCTCCTCGGTCAGCGAGAACGTGCGCTTGCCGCGCTCGGCGTGGCCAGGGTGAACCGGTGCGCCGCAGGGTTCGCGATGCCCGGCGTCGCCGAACACCTCGGCGAAGTTGAC
>CAZBOF010000078.1:18272-18543 GCA_964493285.1 uncultured Rhizobacter sp.
GCCGAGGTGTTCGGCGACGCCGGGCATCGCGAACCCTGCGGCGAAGTTGACGAGCTTGAGCCGCAGCGGATCGAGCACCGCGCAGGCGCGAGGTGCTTTCGGGTCGAGGTCGTCGCGCAGCGCAATCTCAAGCGAGCTGTAGTCGAGCCAGCCACCGGCTTTGCTCACGCCGCTGCGTTCGGCCAGCAGTTGCAGGCTGGCCGGGGTGTAGCCGCGTCGGCGCAGGCCCACGATGGTCGGCATGCGGGGGTCGTCCCAGCCGTCCACGTGC
>CAZBOF010000079.1:0-18276 GCA_964493285.1 uncultured Rhizobacter sp.
AATACCGGCCTGTCACGCCGGGGGTCGCGGGTTCGAGTCCCGTCCACTCCGCCAATAAAATCAACGGGTTACAGCAGTTTTGCTGTAACCCGTTTTTCTTTGTCTGAACCGTGGGAACACTTATGGGAACACTTCGCCGAAGCAGTGCGTCCGTGAGGCATGAGGGGGCAGGTGGATGCGCCTTGTTCCGCCAATCGAGCGAGGGGTGTGCCGCGATGCGCTGCGTCGCATGATCTGAGGGGATGGGCGGTACTCATGATCAGAATCAACCAGATCACTTCAAGGAGTAGTGGCATCTTTGATTCCAGGGAGTGGATCAAAGAGGGTGACGGCCTGTTGGCTTCCTCCCGCACCACGCGTGCTACGTGGTTGATTAAGCGGCGGCGGTTTCCCGACGTTGTCGAGGGTGGAGGACTAGGTAAGGAAATTCCGCGTGCCTGGAGTGAGCTGGTGGGCCTGCCCCGTGCATCCATGTTGCTGCTTGGGTACGCGGTGGAGATGTATTTAAAGGCGGGCGTGGTGAAGGCCTACGTGGGTTGCCGTGAGGGCATGCTGGAACGAGATCTCAAGAGACGCTTCGGACATCGTCTGGCAGACATTGCTACAGAGATAGATTTCCCGAATGCTGCGAACTGCAAGAGCGAATTTGACGCGCTAGGTCGGATGATCTTGTTCGATTCGCGCTATCCGCTCATGCCTGGTTCCGGTGCCAACTACCACGCGGAGGTCAATGATCGGACCCGCCGGGTTTGGAGTTCATCAGACTTTGCCGCCATGTGTCGTTTGGCGCGAAGGGTTCGCGAGCATGTCTCGTGTATCGATGGGGACAGCGCCAACCCCGGCTCTCATCATTCGTATCGCGTCGACGACGATGGATACCTCGCATTCCGCGTAGGCGGTCGGCATCGGTGGGTGCGCCGGCCATCGAGTATTTCTTCTCCGTTCTTTCCGATTGGGCGTACTTCGGCGGCGAGCGACTCGAGGCGCTCGCGCGCCGTCAGCGGGCCCGCATCCTCTATCGCCCCATGAAGCTGGCCGAGGTGTATGCAGGCACGGGGGGCATCGTCTTGCAGAAGCGCTCGCGGCAGCGGCAGGACTACCGCGTAGTCGAACTCGAGCGCTGGCGCGACAAGCTCGGGATTCCGATCACATTGCATCCCCGCTTCTACCCAGTCGATGACACGCTCGCGGCGTGCGCCATCATCGCCGCAGCGCAAGCGGGCTTCGATGCGGGGCGTTTGACGAACCTGATCCACCGGGCGATCTGGGTTGAAGAGCAGGACGTCTCTGACGCCCGGACCTTGCATCGCCTGATCCAGGCCATGGGCCTGGATGGCGATGCACTCCTGGCGCGGGCTCGCCAACACGAGGCCTTGGCGGTGCTGGACCAGAACACCCGGGATGCGCAAGAAAAAGGCGTCTTCGGCTCGCCCTTCTACTTCGTGGATGACGATGCGTACTGGGGACAGGATCGGCTGGATTTCGTTGAAGAAGCGCTGATTCGCAAACACGCGCAGCGCAGATAACCCCGAAGGACAAAGCCATGAGCGAAACGAAGAACAGTGATCTGCCCCCGCAGTACCGTCATCCCGACGAGATGGATTGGGAACATCTGCGATTCGAAGGCCAGGACAGCAAGATGGTGTTCCATCCCACGCCGGAGCACCCGACGGAACCCAATGCGGGACTGGTGCGCTACGCACCCGGCTCCTCGCATCCGAGGCATCGCCACGACTTTGCCCAGATCTGGTACATCCTGGAGGGCGAGTTCGACATCGGCGGCAAGCGCTATTCGCAGGGAACGATGGTCTATCACGCCGACCCGCACTTTGAAGAAGAACTGCGAACCGACACAGGCGGCGTCATTCTGTACGTGCAGTACCAGGGCCCGACCACCGGCGGGCGGCCGATCTACCAGGGGCGCTTCAACATGACGGAGCGCAAGCCGCTCTCGCAGGAGCGGCTGGACATCTAGGGCGCGCGGCGATGCGGCGCCAGCGGCGCGCCCATCAGCGTCGCCTGTCCGCTGTCAGACGGCATCCCCATGGAGCAGGTGCTTGACCAGGTCGGTGTGCCGGGACATGCCCAGGCGCCTGTAGGCGCGCTCGCGATAGGTGGCCACGGTGCTCGCCTCCAGCCCGAGTTGCCGGGCGATCTCCTTGTTGGAAAGGCCGTTGAGCGCGTGCAAGAGAACGGATTGCTCGCGCTTGCTCAGCCCGGCCTCATTGAACAGGGCCTCGGCCCGCTTGGCGGGTGCGCTCACCGCGCCCTGCAGGGCCATGTGCCGCTCGGCAACGCTGCACAGCAAGGTGGCAGACGCCTTGATGAAGTCCAGCTCGGCCGATGAGTAGATGCTGTCTTGCTTGAGCCTGTAGAAGTTCAGCGCGGTGAGCATGCCCCCGTCCTCTCGGAATACCAGCGAGCAGCGCTGATGTAAGCCAAGCGACTGATAGCAGTCGACCCGGTAGGCTTCGGTGGGGATGTCGCTCACGCTTTGCAGGGTCAGCATGCGGGTGCCAGCCAATCCGTCGGCCACATCGTGCAGCCGGTCCTGGACATAGAACTTCAATTCCATGTAGCGCTTGGCGGGCCTTGAGCCATCCAGCTTTGGCTCCAGACCACCGACATCCACCACTTGCGTTTCGCCCGACTGGCGAATGGAAAAAATTGAGCAGTACGCCGACTCGAAGTAGGGCCGTACCGCCATCAGGACGTCGCGCGCGAATCCTGCAGAACCGATGGCGCGGACCATCGCCGATGCCATGGGAACGGTCACGTACGAGTCGCTTTGTGAGGCAAGGGCCCAGCTGTTCATCTCTGTTCCGATTGCGTTTGAGCGGTGGCGGAAGTCTATCGCCGAGCCACGTCGGCTTTGGCTGCTCCAGGGTTTACCCCGTCCCGTTGCATCAGGACTGACAGGCGTGGGGGCGCTCGCGCACAGTGCATCCCATGGAAACGTCACCTGCGTCTGCGGCGCGGCGCTTCTTCGAGCGACGCGCCTAGAGCAGCATTCATGAGCATTCTTTCATTCGAAACTGAAGTGTTGGTTGTGGGTGCCGGGCCTGTGGGCGCGGCACTGGCGGGGGATCTCGGAACGCGCGGTGTGCGCTGCTGCCTGATTGAAGCCACCGACGGGCAGGTATTCGATCCACGTCTTCACTCCGTCAGCGTGCGCACGATGGAGCTGGCGAGGCGCTGGGGCATCACCACCGACCTCAGGAACTGCGGATGGCCGCATGGGCATTCTCAAGACATCGCGTATGTGACGTCGATTGCCGGCCATGAGCTGGGCCGCATCGCCTGGCCCTCGATTGCCGAGATGCAGCCGCCGGCCGACAGCCCCACTTTTGCACAGCGATGCCCGCAGACTTGGTTCAACGCCATCTTGCAGCGCTTCGCCCAAAACCAGGCGCCGGTCCAGGTGAGCTTTCTCAACCGGCTGGAGCGATTCGAGCAGGATGGCGAAGGCGTCACCGCCTGGGTGCGCGACATCGCCACGGAACGGCTCGGCACCATCCGTGCCCGGTACATGGTGGCTTGCGATGGCGCGCGCAGTCAGGTCCGCGAACAGCTGGGGATTCAGCGGCAGTACAAGAGCCAGCTCGGCCATTCCGCGGAGATCGTGTTCAGGAGCCCCCAACTGGCGCAACACAACGGGCCACGGGAGGCGGGGCGCTACAACGTTGTGTCGCCGGCCGGCTTGTCGAAATCGCTGCTGCCCATCGATGGCCGGGACCTCTACCGGATGACGCTGATTGCAGAAGGTTCGCGCGTGAGCCGCGAAGGCATTATCGGCGCCATCCGTGAATCGATCGGCAACGACGACATCGCGTTTGAACCGGTGAACGATGTCATCCCGTGGATCAGCGGAGTGACTTCCGCATCCAGCTTTCGCACCGGGCGCGTCTTTCTGGCGGGCGACGCGGCGCACACCATGCCGACGACCGGCGGCATGGGCATGAACACGGGCATCCTGGATGGCTTTGACCTGTCCTGGAAGCTGCACGCCTGCTTGCGCGGGTGGGGTGGGCCCGGCTTGCTCGACAGCTATGAAGTGGAGCGGCGGCAAGGTGCTGACCGCACATCGGAGATGGCCAGCGAGATCTACCGTGATTGGCTGGCGCTCGAGCCGCAGCTGCGTGCCTGCGGGGATGCAATCCATGCCGATTCGGCGCATGGGCGTGCGGTGCGTTCCGAACTCGGGGCCAAGTTGGTGGCGGTATTCACCCGCGAGTTCAACTCCATCGGTGGTGCGCTCGGCTACCGGTACAACGACTCACCCATCTGCATTCCCGATGGCTCTGACGAACCGGCCGACTCGCTGTCCTGCTTCACCCCCAGTTCGAGGCCGGGCCATCGCGCCCCGCATGTGTGGATCGGGGAAGAACGCTCCACCTTGGACCTGTTCGGTGGAGGGTTCTGCATTTTGCAGTCCGGTGGCCCGCCTGACGGCGCGGAACGTCTGGCGCAATCGGCTGCATCACGGGCCGTGCCGGCGCGGTACCACCGTCTGCCGGATGCCGCGCGCGAGAAGTATCCCTGTCACTACACGATCGTGCGACCCGACCGACATGTCGCCTGGCGCGGGGACAGCGTGGATGTTCATCCCGAACGGATCTGGGGGCTGTTGTGCGGTTTTGGCGCCCTCCAACAATCGAAAAGACAGAGCACAAAGGAGATATGAATCATGCTGATGAGTCGACGTTTTGCAGCGGTGCTGCTGATGTGCGCGATGAGTGTGTCGGCCAGCGCGCAGACCTACCCGAACAAGCCGATCCGCTGGGTCGTCGGTTACCCGGCCGGCGGTGGCAGCGACTTCATTGCGCGGCTGGTGGGGACGGTCGTGTCCGCCCAGACGGGGCAGCAGGTCATCGTCGAGAACAAACCGGGAGCGGGTGCGAACCTGGGCGCCGACATGGTGGCGAAGGCGCCTGCCGACGGCTACACCATCTTCAACGGTGACAACGGGGTGATGGTCAACAACAAGCACCTCTTCAAGAAGCTACCCTATGACGCGGACCGCGATCTGCGTCCGGTGAGTCTGTTGGTGCGTGCGCCTTTGCTGCTGGTCGTGCCGGCCTCGTCCGAGGCCACCTCGCTGGCGTCGTTCATCGCCATGGCGAAGCGAGCCCCGGGTGGCCTGCAGTACGGTTCGCCAGGCAACGGAACGCCCCACCACCTGGCGGGTGAGGCGTTCAAGCAGCGCGCGGGCATTGAGATGCTGCACGTGCCGTACCGCGGTGCCGCCGCAGGGGTGACCGACCTGGCCGCCGGTCAGATCCACGCCATGATGCTTGACCTGGCGACCGCGCGGCCGTTCATCGAAGGCGGCCGATTGAAGGCGCTCGGTGTGGCCGCGGGCTCGCGTCTGGCGTCATTGCCGCAGGTGCCGACGATGAGCGAGGCCGGCCTCTCCGGGTTCGAGGCAGTGCTGTTCGTCGGCGTCGTCGCGCCTGCGAAGACACCCGACAGCGTGGTGGTCCAACTGAATGCCGAACTCGTGAAGGCCGTGCGAACCCCCGAGGTGTCGCGCAAGCTGGTGGAGGCGGGCCTGGAGCCGGTCGCTTCGAGTGCGGAAGAGTTCCGCAAGGCCATCGTGGCGACGTCGGCCGAATGGGATCCGGTGATCTCCAAGCTCGGCATCACGCTCGACTGAGCAGTTCGTTGATTGCCCGGCCATCATGACGACTCCGCGCCGTATCCGGGGATTGCACCACTTCGCGTGGCGCTGCCGCAATGCTGAAGAGACTCGCCGCTTCTACGAAGACCTGCTGGAACTCCCGCTGGTGCATGTGATCCGCCAGGATCACGTCCCCAGCACCGGAGAGTTCTGCCCCTACGTGCACATCTTCTTCGAGATGGGCGACGGGTCTTTCATTGCCTTCTTCGACCTGGGCGATGGTGCTGTCGCCGCGCCGTCGCCGAACACGCCCGCCTGGGTCAATCACATCGCATTGCGTGTGGACTCCCGCGAGCGTCTGCTGGCCATGAAACGTCGCCTGCAGGATGCGGGCGTGGAGGTGTTGGGCGTGACCGACCACCATTTCGTCGAGTCGATCTACTTCTTCGACCCCAATGGCCTGCGCGTGGAACTGACCGTGCCCACGGTATCCACGCAGCAGATGTCCGAGTACGCGCGCGAGGCCCGAACGCTCCTGGACCAATGGACGCGTGAGTCGAGTTTGCGAACGGGAGGCGTCCTGTGACGGCGATCAACGCCACGCACGATCCCGCACGCCGAAGCTGGGTGGGTTCGGCCAACGATGGCGGCTCTCCCTTTCCCATCCAGAACCTGCCGTTCGGAACGTTTGTCCAGGGGCGGGGCCAGCGGGTGGGCGTGGGCATCGGTGACCAAGTTCTTGACCTTGCGGCAGCCCATGCCATGGGCCTGTTCTCGGGCCCGGCGGCCGAAGCCGCGGGCGCCGCTTCGGCTTCGCTGCGGGTCTTGATGGGTTGTCCTTCGGATGCGGTTTCGGCACTGCGAGCGCAGCTGTCGGCGCTGCTGACACTGGGGCCCGAGGCATCACCCTCGACGGGGCGAGCGCGGGAAGCGCTGATTCCCCAGGCCGCAGTTCAGATGCAGGTGCCGTGCGAGATCGGCGACTACACGGACTTCCTGACCTCCGTGCACCACACGAGCCGGCATGGCCGGTTCAAAGGTTTGGAGCCGCCATTGCCACCGGCATTCAAGAGCCTGCCCGTGGCATATCACGGCCGCAGCTCAACGATCCGGGTCAGCGGGACGCCGGTGAGGCGTCCGAACGGACAATCCCGGTCCGCCGCCCATGGCGAGGTCACCTTCGGGCCGGCCGAGGCCATGGACTTTGAGTTGGAGCTGGCCCTGTTCGTCGGGCAGGGGGTTCCCCAGGGGCAACCGATTGCGATCAGCGCGGCGCCACGCCACATGTTTGGCTACTGTCTACTCAACGACTGGTCAGCCAAGAGCATCCAGTGGTGGGAGCAGGTGCTGGGCCCGTTTCTCGGCAAGAGCTTCATGACCAGCGTGTCGCCGTGGGTCGTCACTTGCGAAGCCCTGGCGCCGTTCGCGACACCGGGCGCCCTGCGAGAGCCTGGCGACCCGGTGATCCTTCCTTACCTGGATGGCGCTGGCGACCGGCGAGCCGGAGGCTTGGCTGTCGAGCTGACGGCGCATTTGCGCACGGCGGCCATGCGCGATGCCGGCCTGCCGGGCGACTGCATCAGCAAGACCGATCTGCGAAGCATGTACTGGACATTCGCGCAGATGCTGACCCACCACGCAAGCAATGGCTGCGAACTGCGGCCCGGCGACCTGATGGGCAGTGGGACATTGTCCGGTGCGACGCGCGAATCGATGGCTTGCCTGACCGAAATGACCGAGGCCGGCAAGCAGGCAATTCATCTCAGCAATGGTGAATCGCGTCGCTGGCTGGAGGATGGCGACGAGATCGAGTTGTGTGCCTGGGCACGCAAGCCGGGTTTCCGATCCATCGGCTTCGGCGTGTGTACCGGGGAAATCCTGCCCAGCGCGCCCTGGCCTCGGGACTGACCCCGGGGCATCGCTCAACGCTGCAGAAAACGCGGGACCGCCAGTGCGCCAAACAGTGCGCCCACGCGATTCATCACGGACGCGCGAGGCCTGAGTTCGCGGGAGGCGAGGCCTGTGCGGCTGGCGGGCTCGGGCGCCGAAGCGGCCTGAACAGGAACTGCGCGGTGAGTTGAGATCACATCGATCGGCCTTTGCACCTGCGGTGCGGGGGCTGGGCTGTGCAGCACCGGATGGAGCCAGTCGAGAATCGGCTGCCACTGATCCAGATCGGCCCGGGATTGGCTCGTCGGCAAATCGAACAAGGTGAGCCCGCGTTCGATGCAGCGCACATAGGCTTGCGTTTCGCGCAGGACACCGACGAACGGCAACTTCTGGCGTTCTGCCCAGTCGCGAAGTACATCGCCGCCTTTGGTGCGCGCATCCACCCGCATGCCGACGGCCGCAACGCGGCAGCGTCCACTCGCGACGCGGGGCAGGGTGCTCAACTCGGCGTAGCAGTCGGCGGCCGACTCCCGGTCGAACACGGAGTTGCACACCGGCATCACGATTGCATCGGCGAACAGCGCCACGCGTGCGAGATCGAAGCCCCGCAGGCCGCCCGGGGTGTCGAGCACCACGTGGGTCACCCCGCTGGGGGGCCGCAGGCCAAGTTTCGGGTCGACCGACCAGCCGACGATGGGGGTGTCGTCCAGGTGCGGATGGGTGGCGCGAACGCGCAGCCAAGCCTGGGTGGATTGCTGCCGATCCACGTCGCCGAGCATCACGCGCAGGCCGCTGTTGGCGCAATGTGCCGCGAGGTGGGTGGCCAGCGTGCTCTTGCCGCTTCCACCTTTGCGATTGACCACGGCAATGACGGGCATGGCAGTGAGAACTCCAATGTCTGCGGCGCATTACAGCATCAATGCAGGGCCAGCCTGGGCCAGCCTGGGCCTGCGAATGCCGCGATCTGCCAAGTAGTGCGCATGCAGCGCCGGCACGTCGCCCGTTGCAGCGCGCCGGCGCGGGGGCCATCGATCTTGCCCCCGAGAACTGGACCTGTCGACTCAAGAGCGCGATGCCGGGTTGTCGGCTGGTGGCCGCGATGGCAGGCGCAGCAGGCTTGCCGTCAGGCTGGTGCCGAAGAGAATCACCGCGCAGCCCATCACCATCACCCACGTGATGCCTTCGCCGAGGAACAGCCAGCCCCAGCCCGCCGCGAAGACGGGGATCAGGAAGGTGACCAGCATCGCATTGGCGGGCCCGACGTTCTCGATGAGGCGGAAGAACAGGATGTAGGCCACCCCGGTGCACAGGACGGCCAGCACGATCGCCGAGGTCCAGGCCATGGCGGAGGGTGCTTGCGTGGGCCACCAGATCCAGGCCGGGATGGCCAGGAAAACCGTGGCGGACAACTGGCTGCCGGCGGCCAGCGCCATCGAGGGGACGCCGGTGAGATAGCGCTTGGTGAAGCAGGCCGAATAGCCATAGGACAGCGTCGCACCCAGGCAGGCCAGGATGGCCCAGGTGCCACCGTGGCCGCTTGAGTTGCCGAACGAGGCTTTTTCCAGCACCAGCCACAGCACCCCTGCGAAGCCGATCACCAGGCCGAGCAGCCGAGGCGGGGAGAGCCTGTCTTTCAGCCACCACCAGGCGATCGCACCGCTGAACAGCGATGAGGATGCGTTGAAGACGGCGAGCAGGCCGGTCGTGAGCGACAGCGCGGCGTAGCTGAAGAGAATGAACGGCAGGGCGGAATTGATGAGCCCCAGCAGGAAGATGGCCCGCCAGTGCTGCCGCAGCGCACCCATCTGGCGTGCGCAGGCCAGCAGCGGCAGCAGCAGGGCGCTGGCGCCGATCACGCGGATGAAGGCGAGCGCCACGGGACCGAAATCGGCTGCGCCCATGCGCATGAAAAGGAATGAGCCGCCCCAGAGCGCGGCCAGGGCCAGGAGTTCGGTGAAGTGGATCGGTTTCAACGCATGCCTTTCATGGGTGCGGCAGGTGGGAGCCGCGTCTCTGGCCGGATGGCAGGACGCGAGCGCGTGTGCAGGGGGAGGAGGGAGAATTCGCTGTCAAGCGGCGGGTGCAAGGCTGTTCCAAAGGCGCAGGACGGCATAGGCCCGCCAGGGGCGCCAACGCTGCGCCCGCATGTCGGCTGCGGCGGGGCCGGTGACGCCGAACAGGGACTTCATCGCATTCAGCACGGCGACATCTCTCGGCGGGAAGGCGTCGGGCCAGCCGAGCGCTCGCATGGCGATGTAGTGGGCCGTCCATGGCCCGATGCCTGGCAGTTCGCACAAGGCCTTGACCAGGCGTTCGGGGTCGGGGTGGCCGCAGAGCTGGGGGGCGAGGGCGGGCCAGGCCTGCGCCAACGCAATGATGGCGCTGCTTCGGCCGCGGATGATGCCCAGCGACGCGATGTCTTCCACTGAACTCTCGGCCAGCCGCTGCGGCGAAGGGAAGGTCCGGGTCAGGTCCGGCCATGGCGTGGCCTGGGCTTCGCCGAATCGCGCCACCAGCCGCATGGCCAGCGTGCGCGCCGCGGCGACGGTCACTTGCTGGCCCAGCACGGCACGGACCACCATCTCGAATGCGTCGATGCTGCCGGGCAAGCGAAGCCCCGGCGATGCGGGCAGGTCGGACAAGGCGCGGTCGATCGCGTCGGGTGCGGCGTCGAGATCGAGCCAGCGCCGGGCCGCTGCGACCACGCGCGCGCTGGCGGGAGCCATCGAGACAGCGAAACGCACCTCCACCTGCGCGGGCCGATCGGGCGTGTCCGGCACGAAAGAAGCTTCCAGCCAGCCGGCGGGCGACTGCCCACCCAGGGCTCCCGCGCGCACGCTGCGCCGGATGCGTTCGCCGTCCACGGCCTCCACGCCCGGGATGGCGCGTTGGCTCAGAAAGCGCAGCATCGCGGGTTTGTCGTATGGCGTCCGGTAACCGAGCACGATGCGCAGCGCGGCACTGGCGGTACGTGCCGTGTCGCACGTGCCTTCGCGCAAGCGGGCGGGGTTCATGCGGTAGCGGTCCGCAAAGGCGGCATTGAATCGGCGCAGGCTTCGAAAGCCACTGGCGAGCGCCACCTGCGAAACCGGCAGCGGGGTGTCGGTCAGCAACTGCTTGGCCAGCAGCAAGCGGCGCGTTTGCAGGTATTGCAACGGGGTCACGCCGTGCTCGGCGGCAAAAATGCGCCGCAGGTGGCGGTCGCTGATGCCAAGCTGCGTGGCCAGGGTGGCGATCGACAGCAATTGATCGTCCCCGAGACGTGCATCGATCGAGGCGGCGGCCTGGCGGGCCAGGGTGCGTGACGCGTCCGTGACCGACCACGCCAGACCATCGCCCGGGGCGATCTCGGGGCGGCATTTCATGCAAGGCCTGAACGAGGCCGCTTCAGCCTGTGCGGCGCTGTCGAAGAAGCGGCAGTTTTCTTGCCGCGGCGTGCGCACCCGGCACACCGGCCGGCAGTAGACGCGGGTAGACGTGACGCCGACGAACAGGCGCCCGTCAAAGCGGGCATCGCGCGCCAGCAGGACTTTGTAGGCGGCGTCGTGATCGAGCGGCATGCCGGGATTATGGTCGCCCGCATCGGGCGGGCTCGCCGTTTTCGGACATGTCCCGAATCGCATCAGGGGCGAGGGAGAGCCTCTCTACAATCCGCCCACCTCCAGGAGAGCAGCATGCAAGTGACAGCGTCGAACTTCAAGGCTTATGACATCCGCGGCATCGTCGGCAAGACGATCGACGAGACCTTTGCCGAGCATCTGGGCCGGGCCTTCGGCAGTGCGGCGCGTTCGATTGGCGAGCGGGCGGTGGCGGTCGGGCGCGATGGGCGCGTCTCCGGCCCCTCGCTGGTGGCCGCGTTGATCCGGGGCCTGGCGTCCACCGGGCTCGACGTCGTGGACGTGGGCGCGGTCACGACGCCCATGCTTTATTACGTGGCGGCCACGCGCGGCGCGCATGGCTGCAACAGCGGCATCCAGGTCACCGGCAGCCACAACCCGAAGGACTACAACGGCTTCAAGATGGTGCTTGGCGGGCGCGCCATCTATGGCGAGGAGATCCAGGCGCTGCGCCGTCGCATCGAAGAAGAGAATTACGTGAAGGCGCCGGGCCGGTCGGCTTCCATGGACATCCTGGCCGAGTACACGCATCGCATCGTGAGCGACTGCAAGCTCGCCCGCAAGATGAAGATCGTGGTCGACTCCGGCAACGGCATTCCCGGTGCCTCGGCGCCCGGCATCCTGCGCGCGCTGGGGTGCGAGGTGACCGAGTTGTATTCCGAGGTCGACGGCAACTTCCCGAACCATCATCCGGACCCGAGCAAACCGGAGAACCTGGCCGACCTGATCCGCACGGTGCAAAACACCGACGCCGAGATCGGCCTCGCCTTTGACGGCGATGGCGACCGGCTCGGCGTGGTCACCAAAGACGGCCAGATCATCTACCCCGACCGCCAGCTGATGCTGTTCGCCACCGACGTGCTGTCGCGCAACAAGGGCGCGACCATCATCTACGACGTGAAATGCACGCAGCGCCTCGCGCCCGTGATCCGCGCCGCAGGCGGCAAGGCGCTGATGTGGAAGACCGGCCACTCGCTGATCAAGGCCAAGATGAAAGAGATCAAGGCGCCGCTCGCCGGGGAGATGAGTGGGCACATCTTTTTTGGCGAGCGCTGGTATGGATTCGACGACGCGACGTACACGGCCGCGCGCCTGCTGGAGATTCTGTCGCGCAGCAAGAATCCGAGCCAAGTGCTCAATGCGCTGCCGACCAGCTTCAGCACGCCGGAACTGAATGTGCCCTGCGTCGAGGGTGAACCGCAGCGGGTGGTCGACAAGCTGCTTGGAACCGCGAAGTTCCCCGGCGCCCAGGAGATCATCAAGATCGACGGCTTGCGGGCCGAGTACGCCGATGGTTTCGGCCTGATCCGCGCCTCCAACACCACGCCGGTGCTGGTGCTTCGCTTCGAAGGCCACACGCCGCAAGCCCTGAAGCGGATCGAGTCCCAGTTCATGGCGGCCTTGCTGGCCGCCAAACCCGACGCGCAGATCGCCGCCGCCGCACACTGAGCCGCGGCCCGTGCAGGTTCTGATCGTCAAGCTGTCGTCGTTGGGCGATGTGGTGCACACGATGCCCGTGGTGCACGACATCCGGCAGGTGTATGCCGATGCGCAGGTCGACTGGGTGGTCGAGCCCGCGTTCGCGCCGGTGCTGCAGCGGGTGCAGGGCGTGAACGACATCATCGAATGCGCGCAGCGCCGCTGGCGAAAAGGCTGGTGGACGGCTGCGGTCAGAGCGGAGTGGCGGGCCTTCCGTGGCCGCCTGGGCGCGAAACGCTACGACGCAGTCATCGACATGCAGGGGCTCACCAAGTCGGTGCTGGTGGCGCGGCTTGCCCGCGGGCCGAGCTTCGGCATGGCCAACCGCACCGAAGGTTCGGCATTCGAGTGGCCTGCGCGCTGGCTGGTGGACCAGGCCTTGACCCTCGAGACGCGGATTCACGCACTGGACCGTGCCCGCGAGATCGCTGCACGTGCGCTGAACTACCGCGTACACGGCTCGCCATGCTTCGGCCTGGTGGGCCG
The DNA here is from genome assembly GCA_964493285.1 of uncultured Rhizobacter sp. Taxonomy (GTDB): domain Bacteria; phylum Pseudomonadota; class Gammaproteobacteria; order Burkholderiales; family Burkholderiaceae_C; genus Rhizobacter. Next base: position 13,093 of record CAZBOF010000079.1, read on the forward strand.
CACACCGCGCTTGCAGCAACCCACCGTCGTCTTCGTGCACGGCACGTCGCGGGCCGACAAGCTGTGGCCAGAGACTCATTGGGTGGCGCTGGGCCAGAGGCTCGCGGCGCAGGGCATCGAGATTGCGTTGCCCCACGCCGGCGCCGAGGAATTGGCGCGCGCACAGCGCATCGCCGGTGCCATCGGCCCGAGCGCACAGGTGTGGCCGCAGATGCCGCTCGATGCGCTGGTGGACGCCATGGGCGCCACGCATGGCGTGGTCGGCGTGGACAGCGGCCTCAGCCACATCGCGGTGGCGCTCGATCTGCCGCATGTGCAGATCTACAACTTCCCGACCGCCTGGCGGACCGGGCCGCGCCGTTCGCACGGCCACCTGCACCAGGTGGCCGTCGATGCCGAAACCACGCCCAGCCTCGAGCAGGTCTGGGAGGCGTGGGACGCCGTGCGCAGGGCGTGGCATTGATGCGTGCCGGGGGTTTCCGTGCGCGCCTTGCGCGGCACGTGTACTCGAGCCTCTTGCGGCTCATGCAACCGGTGTATGTGCTGCGGCTGTGGTGGCGTGGACGGGCGGAACCTCTGTACCGCCACGCCATCGGCGAGCGCCTCGGGAGCTATGGCGGTGCGGCGTGGCAAGGCGGGATCTGGGTGCATGCGGTGTCCCTGGGCGAAACGCGGGCGGCTGCGGCCTTGATCGATGCGTTGCGCCAGCAGGCGCCGGCACTCCAGCTGCTGCTCACCCACAGCACGGCCACCGGTCGCGATGCCGGTCGCGAGTTGCTGCGCGAAGGCGACGTACAAGCCTGGTTGCCGTACGACACGCCTGGCGTGGTCCAGCGTTTTTTCAAACAGTTCCGTCCGCGCGTGGGGGTGCTGATGGAAACCGAGATCTGGCCGAACCTGTTGCATGCGGCGCACGATGCCGGCGTGCCGATGGTGCTGGCCAATGCACGCTTGAGCGTGAAGAGTCATCGACAAGGACAGCGGCTGGCCGCCGTGCTGCATCCGGCGGTCGCCACGCTGCGCATGGTGCTTGCGCAGACGCAGGACGACGCAGCGCGGCTGAGCGACTCGGGGGCACGCGATGTGCGCGTGTGCGGCAACCTGAAATTCGATATTGCGCCCGATGAGGTGTTGCTCGCGCGTGGGCGCGCATGGCGTGCGGCACTCGGTCGGCCGGTGGTGCTGGCGGCCGTCACACGTGAAGGCGAAGAGGCGCTGTTGCTGGACGCCTGGGCGAAAGTCCCCGAAGCGGGGCGGCCCTTGCTGCTGGTGGTGCCGCGGCATCCGCAGCGCTTTGACGAGGTTGCCGGGCTGATGGCCGCCGCCGGTTGGCGGTTGTCCCGGCGCAGTGCCTGGCCCGATGCGCCCGATACCGCGGCGCGCGAGGCGGATGTCTGGCTGGGCGACAGCATGCGCGAGATGTCGCTTTACTACGGGCTGGCCGACGTGGCGCTGCTCGGCGGCAGCTTTGCGCCATTGGGCGGCCAGAACCTCATCGAGGCGGCGGCTTGCGGCTGCCCCGTGGTCATGGGACCGCACACCTTCAACTTCGCCGAGGCTGCGGAGTTGTCTCTCGCCGGCGGCGCCTCGCAACGCGTGGCCGGCATGAGCGAAGGCGTGGCACACGCGGTGGCATTGGCGAGCGATCCGCAGCGCAATGCCTGGGCGCAGCGGGCGCAGGCCTTTGCTGCGCAGCACCGTGGCGCTGCCCAGCGCATGGCGCGGCACATTGCCTCGGTGCTTCCTAGAACAAGCGGGCCACGTTCAACAAGGTGAGCACGCCCAGCGTGGCGAAGATCGCCGCGGCGATGCCGTGCACCAGCTTCATCGACACCTTGCGCGCGAGCTTGTCGCCGATGAAGACCGCCGGCACGTCGGCGATCAGCATGCCGAGCGTGGTGCCGGCGATCACCCACCACAGCTCCACGTAGCGGGCGGCGAGGGCGACGGTGGCAATCTGGGTTTTGTCGCCCATCTCGGCCAGGAAGAAGGCGATCGTCGTCGTGATGAACGCGCCATAGCGGGCGCCGGTGCCGGGCGCGTCGTCGAGCTTGTCGGGAATCAGCATCCAGCCCGCCATGGCCAGGAACGACAGCCCGATGACCCAGCGCAGGACATCCGGGCCGAGGGCTGACGCGATCCAGCCGCCCACGAGGCCTGCGAGTGCGTGGTTGATGAGCGTGGCGGTGAGGATGCCCAGGATGATGGGGAGAGGGCGCTTGAACTTGACCGCCAGCAGCATGGCCAGCAGCTGCGTTTTGTCGCCCATTTCACCCAGGGCGACGACGCCGGTCGAGACGAAGAATGCTTCCATGACAACTCCAGGGCCGAGCGGATACCAGAGACCGCACCGCGACCCCGGCCCTTGTTCCAGGAAGCAGTGCAGTCAAAGGTCTTGCCGGGCGGTGGAGCTGCTGGCGCCATGGCCGTGAGGGCCAAGTGTGTTGACGCAAGCCCCTGCCGCGGACGGCAGGTCGGCTACTCCCCAATGACGAGTGCGGGCGTGAGTATATCGAGTGCGCCCGCGGTTTGCAGGCGTGCTCCCGGGTTCAGCGCACCAGCAGGGCGTCGATCGCGGCCACGTCGCCGGGGCTCAGTTGGCCGGCAGCCTGGCGCAATCGCAGGCTGTTCACCAGCACGTCGTAGCGCGCCCTTGCCAGGTCGCGTTGCGTGGTGAAGAGCTGCGTCTGCGCGTTGAGCACGTCGAGGTTCACGCGCACGCCGACGCGGTAGCCGAGCTGCGTGGCTTCGAGCGCCAGCTGGCTGGACGACTCCGCCGCCTCCAGGGCGCTCACCTGCGCTTGCAGCGATTGCACGCCGAAGTAGGCCTGCCGTGTGGCCTGTGCCACCGAGCGGCGGGCTGCTTCGAGCGTGTTGCGCGATTGCTCTTCCAGCGCCAGCGTCTCTTTCACGCGGTTCTGCACCGAGTACCCGGCAAACAGCGGCAGCGTGAGGGTGACGCCGACGTTGGAGCCTTTGGTCGGGCCGGAGTAGTCGAACGGCATGCCGTTCTGGCGGCCGTCGGCCGAGGTGCGGCCTCGGCTGTAGCCGCCCACGAGGTCGATGGTGGGGAGGTGCCCGGCTTCGGCCTTGGTGGTTTCGAGTTGGGCGACGTCATAGCCGATGCGCGCCTTACGCACCTGAGGCGCCGTGTCGGTGAGCCCGACCCACGCGTTCACGTCGAGGGGCTGCATCGGCGGCAACACGACGGGGGTGGCCAGGGGAACCGGCGTCACCCCGGTGCGGCCGATGAGCTGGTCGAGCGCGATCTGCTTCGTGAGCAGGTCGTTTTCACTCGCGATTTCTTGTGCGGTGGCGAGGTCGTAGCGCGCCTGAGCCTCGCGGGTGTCGGTGATCGTGGCGGTGCCGACCTCGAAGTTGCGCCGGGCCGAAGCGAGTTGTTCCGCAATCGCCTTCTTGCCGGCTTGGGCGGTGGCCAGCGCATCTTTGGCCGCCAGCACGTCGAAGTAGGCCTGGGCGACCCGGACGATCAGTTCCTGCTCCGCCAGATCGAGGTCGGCGCGGGACGACTCCAACGCCAGATCGGCCTGGGCGATGGTGGCATCGTTGGCCCGGTTGAAGAGTGTCTGGCTTCCGCGCAGGGCGGCGTTCGGGCTGGTGGCGTTGTTGTTGGCGACGGGGGTGTCGCTGGTGGTGTGGGCAGCCGATACCTCCAGGCCGACGCGCGGGCGGCGCAACGCACGCGCCTGTTCGGCGCGGTACTGCGCCGACTCGGCCAGAGCCCGGGCGGCCATGTAGGTGGCGTCGTACCCGCGGGCGGTGTCATAGATCTCTTGCAGGCCTTGGGCATGCGCGGCGGGTGCCAGCAGTGTCAGCGCGCAGGCACCGAGCAGTGCGCCAAAGGAGTGCATGCGAAACCTGGAAGCAGTCATGAAACGCCCTTGATGGAGAAAACTCAGTACCGCGGCACCGCGGGTTCGATGTGCGAAGACCATGCATCGATGCCGCCGTCGATGTTGTAGACGTGCGCATAGCCCGCCCGTTCCAGAAAGTGCAGCACGTGCATGCTGCGCACACCGTGATGGCACAGGCCGAGAACCGGTTGCGCGGGATCGAGTTCGCCCAAGCGGGCCGCAATCTCTTGCATCGGAATGCACACCGTGCGAACGCCGTCGAGGTTCAGCGCAGCCCGGGCCACCTCCCAGGGTTCGCGCACGTCGAGCAGCACCGGCTGGCTGTCCGTGCCGAAGCCGGATACCAGCGCACGCAGTTCTTGAACCCCGACGCGGTGCATCAGAAGCGGAACCGTGGCGGCTCGTCGAAGCCGTGCAGGCGCGGGGCCACGGTTTCGAATACGGCGGTGGCGCGGTAGTCCTGCTCGCCGGCGCGGCTGATGATCTCGGCGCGCATGACGGGTTGCTGGCCAACGATCACGGCCATGCGGCCGCCGATTTTCAGCTCGGCCAGCAGGGCCGGGGGCACGATCCCCACGGAGCCGGACAGGACGATCACGTCGAACGGCCCGGCCGATGGCAAGGCCTTGGAGCCGTCGGCTTCCACCACGCTGACGTTGGGAATCGCGGCCCGGCGCAGATTGTTCGAGGCCATCTTGGCCAGCTCCGGGTCGATCTCCAGGGTGACGACCTGGCGTGCCTTGTGCGCCAGCAGCGCCGCCATGTAGCCCGATCCGGCGCCGATTTCCAGCACCCGCTCGTGGCGGCGCACGTCGAGTTCTTGCAGCAGGCGCGCTTCGACCCGGGGCGCCAGCATGCACTGGCCATTGGGCAGCGGCACTTCGGTGTCGAAGAACGCCATGGCGCGATGCTGGGGTGGGGTGAAGTCTTCGCGCTTCACGACGGCCAGCAGCGACAGCACCCCGGCGTCCAGCACGTCCCAGGGGCGAATCTGCTGCTCGATCATGTTGAAGCGCGCTTGCTCGGTGTTCATGGCAGATGGTCTCGCAATATCAAGTGAAGAGAAGAACCGGTGATTTTAGGTGGGGGTGCCGGGGACGTTGCCGGAGGGAAGGGCTGCCGCGGCAGGTTCGTTGGCAGGCAGGCCGAACAGGCGCCGCAGCCACTGGGTGAGGTCGTCCAGGTAGCAGTAGACAACGGGCACGACCACGAGCGTCAGCAGCGACGAGGTGATGACGCCGCCGATCACCGCCTGGCCCATGGGCGCGCGCTGCTCCGAACCCTCGGTGAGCGCGAAGGCCAGCGGCAC
>CAZBOF010000080.1:0-7281 GCA_964493285.1 uncultured Rhizobacter sp.
ATGGCCGCGAAACGGCGCCAGCGGCCATCGATGGCCTGCACCGTGCGGCCGTCGTGATGGACGATGAACAACCCGCCCCCGATACCCGAGGACTGGGGTTCCACCAGCGTCAGCACCAGTTGAACCGCGATGCCCGCATCGATGGCGCTGCCGCCAGCCGCGAGCATGTCGTAACCCGCCCGAGTGGCCAGCGGGTGGGCCGAAGCCACCATGAACTCCTTGGCGAGCCCCGGCTGCACGGGCGCCGCGGCGCAGGCGCCCAGCAGCCACGCCACCGCACTCAGGGCCGCGCCTGCCAGTGCGCGCCAGCCCGTCATTCGCCGGGCTTCGCCGGGGCGAGGGTGTGCATCACACGCTGCGGAAACGGGATCTCGATGCCTTCGGCATTCAGGACGTCGAGCACCGCGAGATTGACATCGGACTTCACCCCGCCCTGCCCGTTCTCGGGGTCGCCGATCCAGAAGCCGAGAGCCAGGTCCATGCCGTCGGCTGCAAAGCTGGACAGCAGCACGCTCGGCGCCGGCTTGGGCAGCACGCGGGGCACGCCGAGCATGGCGGCGACCAGCTTGGGCCGCAGTGCGCGCACGTCGGTGCCATAGGCCACCTGGACAGCGGTGCTCACGGACACCCGCGGATCGGCCAGCGACGAGTTCTCCACGCGCTGCGTGATGAGCATCTCGTTGGGCACGATGGCGTCGCGCCCGCCCAGCGCGCGAATGGAGGTATAGCGCGTGCGGATGTCGGTGATGCGGCCTTCGAAGTTGTCGATCTTCACCATGTCGCCGATGCGCAGCGAGCGCTCGGCCAGGATGACGAAGCCGCTCACATAGTTGGCAGCGATCTTCTGCAAGCCGAAGCCCAGGCCGACGCCGATCGCGCCGCCGAACACGCTCAAGGCGGTGAGGTCGATGCCGACCGCCGACAACGCCACCATCAAGCCGACGAACAACAGCACCGTGCGCACGAGGTTGGAGATGATCTTGCGCGTGGACAGGTCGGTGGCGGTGCCGGCGACGATCTTGCGCTCGAGCGCGGCGGATGCCCACAGCGCCAGCAACATCACCAACGCCGCGGTCAGCGAGCCCTCGATCAGGTGGCTCAGCGAGATCTCGGTACCCCCCACTTTCCAGTGCACGTCGTCCAGCGTGGCCATGAGTGCCGGCAGGACACCCAGCACCCACAACACTGCACCGGTGGTCGCAACCCACATCACGGCCCGCTCGATCGCGCGCATCCAGGCATTCTGCGGAAATGCCGCCGCGAGCACGCGCACGAACAGCCGCAGAAGCATCAGCGCCGTCAGGATCGGGATCGCCACCCGGAAGACGGCAGGCGTGAGGAGGTTCGCCAGCAGTTCCCGGGCCAGCAATGCAAACAGCAGCGCCAACACCGGAAACAGCACGCCGTCGATCAAGCGTCGCCCGAACAAGACCGCTCCATCGACACGGAGCGTGCGTCGAAATCCCGCGCAGGCCAGCCACGACAGGCCCAGGCAGGCCAGCAGCACCGCGACCTCGATCAGCGCCTCGGGCCGCATCAAGTTGTGGAGCAGTTGTTGAAGGTCTTGCAGGTCGAATGTGGTGTTCATGCGATGGCTGAAGAGGAAGGCGACCGGTCAAGCCGAAGGGGCGAGGTCGGCCAGGACCCGCAGGTGGGCGGCAACGCTGCGCGCCAGGGCGTTCAACGCATAGCCGCCTTCCAGGCAGGAAACGATGCGGCCCGAGGCATGCCGCTCGGCCACGTCCTTGATGCGGCGCGTGATCCAGGCGTAGTCGGCCTCCACGAGCCCGAGCTGGCCGAGGTCGTCTTCGCGGTGCGCATCAAAGCCGGCGGAAATGAACACCATTTGCGGCCGGAAGGCTTCAAGCCGCGGCATCCACAGCGCCTCGATCAGCTCGCGCACCTCCATGCCGCGCGTATAGGGCGGCACCGGAAGGTTGACCATGTTGTCGCCCAGCGGCTCGGTACCGCTGTTCGGATAGAGCGGGTGCTGGAAGAAGCTCACCATGAGGATGCGCTCGTCTGAGGCAATGATGTCTTCGGTGCCGTTGCCGTGATGCACATCGAAATCGACGATGGCCACACGCGTCAGCCCGTGCACCTCGATCGCATGGCGCGCAGCCACCGCCACGTTGTTGAAGAAGCAGAAGCCCTGGGGTGTCTCGCGCGTGGCATGGTGGCCGGGCGGGCGCACCGCGCAGAAGGCGTTGCTCACGCTGCCGGCCAAGACCGCGTCAGTGGCGGCGACCGCGGCACCTGCCGCTCGCTGTGCCGCAAGCCAGGTCCCCGGGCCGGCGCTCGTATCGGGATCGAAGGCGTAATGCCCGCCGGTTCGCGCCACATGCTCCAGGCGCTGGGTGAGGCGCATCACGTGCGCGGCGGTGTGCGCGCGCAACAGGTCGTCGATGGCGACGAGGGGTGCCTCACGGTGCTCCAGCAAGCCGTCCAGGCCGGTGGCGAGCAGGTGGTCGTGAATCGCGTCGAGCCGCTGTGGACATTCGGGGTGGCCGCGCCCCATGTCGTGCGCCAGGCAATCGGGGTGGGTGTACAGGGCTGTGGACATGAATCGATGCGCGCGGGTCGGGTATCGTTGCATGCATGAACCCAGCCCTTGCGACACAACTCAACCGTTTGATCGAGCAGGTTAGCACGATCATTGTGGGCAAGCGCCCTCAAGTGCGTGACTGCGTTGCGTGCTTGCTGGCGGGCGGCCACCTGCTGATCGAAGACGTCCCCGGCGTCGGCAAAACGACGCTGGCGCAGGCGCTGGCGGTGTCGCTGGGCCTGCGGTTTTCGCGCACGCAGTTCACGGCCGACCTGATGCCCTCCGATCTGATCGGCGTGGGCGTGTATGAGCGAAGCAAGGAAGCGTTCATCTTCCACCCGGGGCCGGTGTTCTCGCAGGTCCTGCTCGCCGATGAAATCAACCGCGCGGGCCCGAAGACCCAAAGCGCTCTGCTCGAGGCGATGGAAGAACATCAAGTGAGCGTGGAAGGCGAAACGCGCGCTCTGCCACGGCCCTTCTTCGTGATCGCCACGCAGAACCCGACCGACCAGCTCGGCACCTATCCGCTGCCCGAATCGCAGCTGGACCGCTTTCTCATGTGCCTCACCCTGGGCTACCCCGACAAGGCCAGCGAACGCGCCCTGCTCGCCGGCACCGACCGGCGCGAAGCCATCGGCGCGCTCGCTGCCGTCATGACGCCCGAGGAGCTGCTCGCGGCGCAACAGGAGGTGCTGCGCGTCCATGCATCGGATGCCTTGCTCGACTATCTCCAGGCCCTGATCGCGGCCACGCGCGGCGGCGCCTGGTTCGTCGACGGACTCAGCCCGCGAGCCGGCATCGCCGTGCTGCGCGCCGCCAAGGCGTTTGCGCTGCTCGACCAGCGCGACTATGTGGCACCCGACGACGTCCAGGCCATCTTCACCCAGTCCACCGCGCACCGCCTCGTGCCGGTGGCAGGCGCCGGGCGCGGCGCGCGCGAGCAGGTGCGCGCACTGCTCGCCGCGGTGGCCGTTCCCTAGGCAGGCCAGGGTGCAACCCGTTCCGGCCGCATCGGGCAGCAGCCCCCCGCCTTCGTCCGAGCGGGTCTTCGCCCGCTGGCGCCGGTGGTGGCGCACGTGGTGGCAAGACCGGCATCCGCGCAGCGACACCCTGCTGCTGACCCAAAGCAACATCTACATCCTGCCGACCCGGGCGGGCTGGATGTTCGGCATCACCTTGCTCACGCTGCTGATTGCGTCCATCAACTACCAGCTCAACCTCGGCTACGTACTGACGTTCCTGCTCGCGGGCAGTGGCGCCGTGTCCATCTACCTGACGCACAACACGCTGCGTGGATTGACGCTTCGGCTGCGTCCCCCCTTGCCCGTGTTCGCCGGCGACGCCGCACTGCTCGACACCACCCTCACCAGCCCCGAGCGGGCGCGCTACGGCATCGGCTTGCGCATGGCCCTGTCGCCGTCGCACCAGATCAGCTGGACCGACGTGCCGCAAGGCGGCCAGGCCCAGGCACAGATCAGTTTCACCGCCGACCGCCGCGGCCTCCTGGGTGTGCCGGTGATCCACGCCGAAACGCGCTTCCCGCTGGGGTTGTTCCGCGCCTGGACCGTGTGGCGACCGGCCGCGAGCGTGCTCGTGTATCCGCGCCCGGAAACGCCCGTCCCCGCGATGCCGCCGGCACATGCCGCGCCGGGCGGCGCCACGGCGCGGCGAAGCGCCGAGGGCAGCGACGTCGAAGGCGTTCGCACGTACCGGCGCGGTGATTCGCTGAAGCTGGTGATGTGGAAGAAGGCCGCGCGCACCCTGGCGGCCGGTGGGGAACTGGTGAGCCGCGACACCAGTGCGTCGGTCCAGCAGCAGCTCTGGCTCGACTGGCATCACTGCGGCGGCCTGGCACCCGAAGACCGCCTCTCGCGCCTCGCGGCGTGGGTGCTGGCCGCCGACCGATCTCATGCCGCCTACGGCTTGCGCCTCCCCGGCACGGAGCTGCCGGTGGACAGCGGAGACGGCCATCGCAAACGGTGCCTGGAAGTTCTCGCGCGATGGAACTGACGCCGGCCAGAGCGAACCCCTTGCGCCGATGGGTGGGCTGGCGCCACCTGCCGCGCGATACCCGGGACACGCTGTTCCTGCTCTTCGTGATCGCTTGGACAGTGCTGCCGCATGCCGGTCGGCTGCCGCTGTGGTGCAGCCTGCTCACCGCGGCCGTGCTGCTGTGGCGCGCCCGGCTTGCGCTGGGCAACCAGCCGCTTCCGGGGCGCTGGGTGATCGTGGGCGTGCTCGCGGTGGCCGCCGCCCTCACCGTCTGGTCCTTCCGCTCACTGCTCGGCAAAGATCCGGGCATCACGATGCTCGTGGTGCTGATGGCGTTGAAGACCCTGGAACTGCGCGCACGCCGGGATGCCTTTGTCGTGTTCTTCCTCGGCTTCTTCATCGTGCTCACGCACTTCCTGTACTCGCAGACGCTGCCGGTCGCGCTGGCCATGCTGGTCTCGGTGTGGGGCCTGCTGACCGCGCTCGTCCTCGCACACATGCCGGTGGGCCAGCCCAGCTTGCGCCAGGCAGGCGGCCTGGCGCTTCGCACCGCCTTGCTGGGAGCGCCGATCATGGTCCTGCTGTTCCTGTTGTTCCCGCGTATCGGCCCGCTGTGGGGCGTGCCCCACGACGCGTTCGGAACCACCGGACTGTCGAACTCGATGCAGATGGGATCGATGGCCGAGATCGCAAACGACGACAGCATCGCGATGCGCTTGCGCTTCTTCGGCCCGCCGCCCCCACCGCAGGCGATGTACTTCCGCGGCCCGGTGCTCGAACGGTTCGACGGCAGGACCTGGACCCCGAGCTATGCGTCGATGATCGAGCCGCGCACCGAACTGCGCGTTCAAGGCCCGTCGATCGCGTACGAGGTGACGCTGGAGCCGATGCACCTGCCGCTGCTGCCGCTGCTTGAAGCCACCGTCCAAGTCGAGCCGATCGAGAACCTGCGCGTGATGCGGCGCGACACCCTCCTGTGGTCCACCCACCGCCCCCCGCGCGATCGCATCCGCTTCACGGCCACGGCGCACACCCGCTACGCGCATGGGCCGCAGCAACGCGCAGCCTCTCTGGGCGAGAACGTCTACCTGCCGCCGGGCTACAACCCGCGCACGCTGGCCTGGGCGCGCGCACTGGGCGACGCGCCGCACCTCGTCCATGCGGGCGCCACGGAACTGGCCGAGGCCGTCCTTCAGCACATCCGCACCGACACCTACGCCTATACGCTGGCGCCGGGCTTCTACGGCGAGACCGATCCGTTCGGCGCGATCGACGAGTTCTGGCTCGATCGCAAAGACGGCTTCTGCGAGCATTTCGCCGCCGCCTTCGTCGTCGTGATGCGTGCGCTCGATGTTCCCGCGCGCGTGGTCACCGGCTTCCAGGGCACCGACCCGCTGCCCGTGGATGGCTACTACGTCGTGCGGCGCAGCCATGCCCATGCCTGGGCCGAATACTGGCAAGAAGGGGTCGGCTGGGTCCGCGCCGATCCAACGGCGGCGGTGGCGCCCCAGCGCATCCAGAGCAGCCGCAACCTCGTGCCTTCGGCCGGCGTGGTGGCCGACACCTTCACGAATCTGAATCCGCAGTTCGCCGCCCGCATGCGCAGCGCCTGGGAGGCCCTGAACAACCGCTGGAACCAGTGGGTGCTGAGCTACTCGCGCGGTCAGCAAATGGACCTGATGCAAAAGCTCGGCCTGACGTCGCCCTCATGGTCCGATCTCGCGCTGCTGCTCGCCGCCGCGCTCAGCGGCCTTTCGCTCCTGGCTGCCGGCTGGGCCTGGTGGGATCGCCGGCGGCAAGACCCCTGGCAACGCCAAGGCCTGGCCCTGCGACGCGCACTGCGGGGGCTGGGCATGCCGGCCCTGCCGCATCAGCCGCCACGCACGCTCTCGCAAGAGGTCGCGCAACGCTTCGGCCCGGGCGGGCGCAAACTCGCGGCCCTGCTGATGCAACTGGATCAGCAGCGCTACGGCCACGCGCCCGCCGCCCGGCCTTCCGCCCGCTGGCTGCGCGCCGTCCAAGCCGAGACGCGTGCGCTGCGCCGCGCCGCGGCCACCCCCGCTCGATAATGACTCCCATGCTCCTGTCCACCCTTGCGTCCCGCACGCGCACGATCGCTGCAGTGCTTCTCTCCTCGGTCCTCATGGCGGCTCCCGTGGCCGCCCGCTCGCCTGCCCCGGAATCACCGGCCTACCAGCAACGCGAGGACGTGGCCCGCTTCGGCGCCGAGCTTGCGGCGCGCCAAGGCCTCGACCCTGCATGGGTGCAGGGCCACCTCGCCAAGGCACGTTTCATACCGAGCGTTGCGCGGCTCATCATGCCGACCGCGGGCGGCGCACCCAAGAACTGGGCGGCCTACCGCGCACGCTTCGTCGAACCGGTTCGCATCCGTGCCGGCGTCGAGTTCTGGCGCCAGAACGAAAAGTGGCTCGCCCGCGCGGAAGAGATGTACGGCGTGCCGGCCGCCCTGGTGGTCGGAATCATCGGCGTGGAAACGCTGTACGGCCGGCACATGGGCAACTTCCGGGTCATCGATGCGCTGGCCACGCTGTCGTTCGACTTCCCCGCCGGGCGCAGCGACCGCAGCGGCTTCTTCCGCGCCGAGCTGGAGCAACTTTTCGTGCTGTGCCACAGCGAGGGAATCGACCCGCTCTCCCTGACCGGCAGCTACGCCGGTGCGATGGGCATGCCTCAGTTCATGCCCAGCAGCTGGAACCGTTTCGCCGTCGAAATCGACGGCGAAA
>CAZBOF010000080.1:7291-13790 GCA_964493285.1 uncultured Rhizobacter sp.
TCCTGCCCACCTTCACCGCCCAGCAGTTCGCCGAGCGCGGCGCCGGGCTGAGCGCAGAGGGCCGCCGGCACGAGGGCCAGCTCGCGCTGGTCGAGCTGGAGAATGGCGACGCCGCCCGCAGCTACGTGGCCGGCACCGCCAACTTCTACGCCGTGACGCGCTACAACTGGTCAAGTTACTACGCGATGGCGGTCATCGAGCTGGGCGAAGCCATCGCGCAAGTGCGCGAGCGGGTCGATCGCTGAGCGCAGGCGACGCGCCCATCGCCCCAGACCGATGCCATCCGCCGCCTTGCCGACCCTCTTCTTCGCCCATGCCAACGGCTTCTCGCCAGGCGCCTACACGCAGATGCTGCGCCCTCTGGCGGCAGACTTCGAGGTGCGGGCGCCCGAGCTGAAGCCGCTGCGCACCGGCATCGCGCCGTCTGGTGATTGGCGCGAGATCGCTGCCGATCTCGGCACCCTGCTCGACGCTTCGCCCGCACCCATGTGGGGTGTCGGCCATTCGCTGGGCGCCGTGTCGCTGCTGATGCTCGCCACCCAGCGGCCGGAACGCTTCAAGGGCCTGGTGCTCATCGAACCGCCGACGCTGCCGGCCTGGGGCGCCTGGCTGCTGCACCACGGGCCACGCGCGCTCGGGCGCCACGGGCCGATGGCTCGCTGGGCCAGCCGGCGTGTCGACCGGTGGAACACCCGTGACGAGGCTTGGGCGCACGAACGCGCGATGCGTTGGCTCGCACGGGTGCCGGACGACGTGCTGGACGACGTGCTCCGGCATGGCCTGCACGAGCGCGACGGGCTGTGGCGTTTGCGATTTCAGACGGCATGGGAGTCGACGCTGTACGAAAAGCCGCCCAGCGTGTGGGCGTTGCTTCGCAAAGCGCTGCCGCCGATCGGCGTGCTGCGCGGCGCGCTGTCACCGGTGTTCAGCGCGGCGGCTTTCAAGCGGTGGCAGCACATGCGTCCCCGAGATCGAACGGTGGAAGTGCCGGAAGCCGGCCACCTGCTTCCGCTGGAGAAACCGGCTCGCACCGCAGCGCTGATCGGCGAAGCCATCGGCGCCGCTTCGCGCCGGTAGCGGCATCGGCGGCCTCAGGCCGCGGCCCAGGGCGGGGGCGCCACGTTCAGCGGCCAGGCATCCATCGGCAGGTCTTCCGTCACTTCGAGACCCTGCTTGAGTTCCCAGCTGGAATCGACCCAGCCTTTCACCGTGCGCTCGACCACTTCAGCCGGCGCGCGGCACGATTCCTGGATTTCTTGCTTCCTGATCATCGAACAACTCTCTGCAGACAGGCTCGCCACCTTTGTACTCGCAGCCAGATCGTGTCCGGCCGCCCAGGTTCGCGCTAACACCCCACCGATGTCCTGAACGATATCGAGAGCACGCTATCCCACGTAACCCCGCACTTCGAGGCCCTCATTTCCGGGGGGAACCCGTCAACCGGGGATCACACTCACACGCACCGCCATGGTTTGCGCGCCTCCGCCAAGGATCACGCCGCGCAACGGCGCCACGTCGGCAAAATCCGAACCCCAGGCGAGCGTGATATACCGCACGTCCGCCATCTGATCGTTGGTGGGATCGAACTCCACCCAGCCACTGCCGGGCAGGTAGGCCGCCACCCAGGCATGCGAGGCATCCACGCCCGCCAGGCGCGGCTGCCCGGGAGGTGGGTCGGTGAGCAGGTAGCCCGACACATAGCGCGCCGGCAAGCCGTGGCCGCGCAGGCAAGCCAGCATCAGGTGGGCGAAGTCCTGGCAAACGCCGCGCCGCTGGCGCATCACGTCCTCGACCGAAGTGCTGACGGTGGTGGCATCGGGGTCGAACTCGAAATCGCGATGAATGCGGTGCATCAGGTCGGTCACCGCATCCTGCCAGGGACGCCCCGGCGTCAGCGACTCGCTGGCGTAGGCGCGCGCCGCCTCCGAGGCGGGCACCAGCGAGGTGGGCTCGCTCATCTGGGCTGGCATCAGATCGGCAGGCGAGGGGTCCAGGCGCACGGCGTCCCGCACCGTCTCCCACGCCGCGGCCGGCCGGTGCGATGCGACGGGACGCGGCGCCACCGCCACGCGGCACGACGTCCGCACCGTCAGCATGCGATGCGCCCCGTGAAGGCTGAAATGCGTGACCGTGTTGCCGAACCCGTCACGGGTTTCATGGCGTTCGTCCGGTCGCGGGTCGATCTGGAGGGACGACGACACCAGCGTCTGCCACGGCAGCTGGCGAGGCGTCAGCCGTGCAAGCTGCCACGATTGCGACACCGGCTCAGCGTAGACATACCGGGTCTCGTGTTCGACGGTGTAGCTTTCGGGCACGGACGCCACCGAACCGCCTTTGCGCGCGGTGCTCATGCGACCAGCGACAGCACGCTGCGCGAATCGGCATGCGAGAAGAACTTCAGCGTCAGCTCATCCGACACCGCATGCGCCGCGGCCTGCAGCTGGGCGATCACCGAGGCAAGCGCCTCGCTCTCAGGACGCAGGTCGGACACCTGCAGGCTGCCCAGCGCCGCCGCGGCCGGCGCGAACACATCGCTTGCGAAGCGCCCGTGCTTGCGCTCCACCTTCTCGATCAACTCCCCCAGGCTCTTGGCCTGGAAAGCGATCGAGCGCGGGATGGTGTCGTCGCGCACCACCATGTCGAGCACGGGCAGCCATTCCGGCGCCACGAGGTAGCGCGACCGGTAGGTGACGGTGCAGTCGGCCAGTTCCAGCAACCAGTCCAGACCCGACGCACGACCCTCCTGCATGGCGGCCTGGAGCACGAGGCACAGGTGCGACAGTCGCTCCACCACGCGGCCGGCGGACAGGAACCGCCAGCCGCTGCCGCGGGTCATGCCATCCAGCGTGTAGCCCGACAGCGTGGCCATCGAGGTCACGGCGCGGTCGAGCCAGCCCAAGGCCAGCGGCAGCGAACTGCCGCGGCGGAACACCGGGTCGGTGGACAACTGGTTCAGCGTGCGCCAGCTGTCGGTGGACATGCGGTCGCGCAGGCTGAATGCGACACGCGTCAGCTCTCGCAGTTTCACGCTGAGACCTTCATCGGGATGGGTGGCGGCGCGCAGCAGGCCCGGGCCGGGGTTCTCGGCCGAATCCATCAGCCCCATGCGCTGCGCCAGCGCCAGCACGGGCAGCATGCCGTCGGCCAGCGTCTCGGCATTCATGTCGCCGTGGCCGAGCACCGAGCCGATCGCCACCCGCAGCAGCCGCGCCGAGGCATCGCAGCGCTCGCCATAGCGCCCGAACCAGAACAGGTTCTCGGCGATGCGCGAAGGCACGTTGCCGCGCGACGTCACGAGGTCGGCGGGCGTGACCGTGGTCGACAGCAGCGAGAACGATGCATTCACCGGGCCCTCGGACAGGACCCAGGTGTCTTTGGAGCGGCCGCCCCGCTGCATGGCGATCACGCGTGAATCGCCATCGCCGGCGACGCGGGTCAGCCCGCCGGGCATCACCCGGTAACCCTGGGGCGTGGCCACGGCAAACACCCGAAGCCCCACGGTGCGCGCACTCAACTGCTCCATCGCGGCACTGCGCTCCAGCACCGGCGCCTGCGACACATGCACCCACTCTTGCGCGACATAGCGCTGTGGGCGGGCCGCCACCCGCTCGCGAAGCCGGGCGCGTTCGCTCTCGTCCAGGTCGGCGCCGAACACCAGCGGCTCGCCCGCGGCGCGATCGAGCGGCTTGATGATGAGGTGATCCAGCCGCTTCCATGCGTCGTCGAACGCCGCGGCTTCGCCGAGCCACCAGGTGGCCACCGACGGGAGCCGCAGGGGCTCGCCCAGGAGTTTCTCGCTCAGTCGCGGCAGGTAGCCGAGCAGCGCTCCCGACTCCAGCACGCCCGAGCCGAGCGCATTGGCCAGCAGCACCGTGCCGCGCCGGGCGCAGTCGGTCAGGCCGGCCACGCCCAGTGCGGAGTTGGAGCGCAGTTCCAGCGGGTCGCAGTAGTCATCATCCTGGCGCCGCAAGACCGCGTGCACGCGCCGCAGGCCTTCAACGGTCTTCAGCCAGACGCAGCCGTTGCGCACCGTGAGGTCGCTGCCCTCCACCAGCGTGAAGCCGAGATAGCGCGCCAGCAGCGCATGCTCGAAGTAGGTTTCGTTGTAGGGCCCGGGCGTGAGCAACGCGATGAGAGGCGGCCCATCGCCCTTGGGCGCCCAGCGCAGCAGCGATTCGCGCAAGCTCGAGAAGAACGACGCCAGGTGCTGCACATGCAGCTCGCGGTACAGCTTCGGAAACACCAGCGACACCACGAGCCGGTTTTCCAGCGCGTAACCGGCGCCCGAAGGCGCCTGCGTTCGATCACCCACCACCCACCACCGGCCATCGGGCGAGCGCGCAAGGTCGGCGGCGTAGTTGAACAGATGCACGCCGCCAGGCGGGCGGATTCCCCGCAGCGGGTGCAAGAACCCACTGTGGCCGAACACCACCGAAGGTGGAATCGCGCCGCCATGCAACAGCGCCTGCTCGCCGTACAGATCACCGAGCACTTGGTTGAGCAATTCGGCGCGCTGGGCCACGCCCGCCTCGATGTCTTCCCATTCGGCGGCCGACAGCAGCAGCGGCAGCGGGTCGACCTCCCACGGCCGGTCAGCCCCCTGCGGATCGGCATACACGTTGTAGGTGATGCCGTTCTCGCGGATCCGGCGCTCCATCAGCGACAGGCTCTCCCCGATCGCCGGCCCTTCCCGCCCCGCCAGTGCGTGCACGAAGGTGTTCCAGTGCGCCCGCGGCTGCCCCGGCGCTGCGAGCAGTTCGTCGTAGCGGTCGTCGAGGGCGGCATAGCCGCAGAGCAACTGGCTCAGCATGGCAATCAATCAGCGTGTCGGCGGGGGAAGCGTGATTCTCGGGGATGAACGGAGAAGAGCCATCCGCGCAAACTCTCCCGCACGGCGTGCGCAACGACCAGCCGTGCGGTTTGTCACCGCATGCCATCAAGCGGTGCGACGTGCTCCGCGCCGCAGATCCAGCGTGAAGGGGAAATCGAGATTGCGCGGCTCGCTTGCCGGCGCCATGTTGCCCGGCGTGTGGCCGATGCGGAAGAAGCGTGCCAGCCTTCTGGCTTCCGCCTCGTAGGCGTTGATCGGCGGCGTGTCGTAGTTGCGCCCGCCCGGGTGCGACACGTGGTACTGGCAGCCTCCGAGCGAGCGGTTCATCCAGGTATCGAGCAGGTCGATGGTCAGTGGCGTGTCCACGCCGATGGTGGGATGCAGTGCCGACGGCGGAGCCCATGCGCGATAGCGCACGCCGGCCACGAACTCGCCCACCCGCCCCGTGGACTGAAGCGGCACCACCCGGCCATTGCAGGTGAGCACATGACGATCGTTCACCAGCCCGGTGGCTTTCACCTGCAAACGCTCCACCGAGGAATCGACGTAGCGCGTGCTGCCACCGATGCGGCCCTCTTCGCCCAGCACATGCCAAGGCTCCAGCGCCGCGCGCAACTCGACCTCGACCCCCTGCGCACTGAAATCCCCCAAGCGCGGCAGGCGGAAATTCAGGTGGGGCGCGAACCATTCCGATTGCAAGCCGTAGCCGAACTCGTTCAGTTCATCGAGCACGTCGCACAGGTCTTGCCAGAGGAAGTGCGGCAGCATGAAACGGTCGTGCAGCTCGGTGCCCCAGCGCTTGAGGCGCTGCGGGCGATAAGGCTGCTGCCAGAAGCGAGACACCAGCGCCCGCATCAGCAACTGCTGCGTGAGACTCATGCGTGCATGCGGCGGCATCTCGAAGGCACGCATTTCCAGCAGGCCCAGGCGCCCGGCGGGGCCATCGGGCGAGTACATCTTGTCGATGCAGAACTCGGCGCGGTGCGTGTTGCCGGTGACGTCGATCAGCAAGTTGCGCATCAGGCGGTCCACCAGCCACGGCGGGCAAGGCCCCTCACCGGGCGGCGATTGACGCTGCAGCTCGGCCAGTGCGATCTCGATCTCATAGACCGAGTCGTTGCGCGCCTCGTCGACCCGCGGCGCTTGGCTTGAGGGACCGATGAACAGGCCAGAAAAAAGATAACTCAGGCTCGGGTGGTTGTGCCAGTAGCCCACCATGCTGGCAAGCAGGTCGGGCCGCCGCAGGAACGGCGAATCGGCCGGCGTGGCGCCCCCCAGTACGAAGTGGTTGCCGCCGCCGGTGCCGGTGTGGCGCCCGTCGAGCATGAATTTCTCGGTGGAGAGCCGGGTCTCATGCGCCGCCTCGTACAAATGCGTCGTCTGCGCCACCAGCTCGCCCCAACTGTGCGCCGGATGAATGTTGACTTCGATCACGCCAGGGTCGGGGGTGACGCGCAACACCGTCAGGCGCGGGTCCTTCGGAGGCTCGTTGCCTTCCAGGATCACCGGCAACTGCATCTTCGCCGCCGTGGCTTCCACCGCCGCCACGAGTTCCAGGTAGTCCTCCAGCGCGGCAGTCGGCGGCATGAACACGTACAGCCGGCCATCGCGCGGCTCGGCCGTCATCGCCACGCGCGTGATGTCGGCCGCGGACTGCGACAGTGCAGG
>CAZBOF010000080.1:13890-18257 GCA_964493285.1 uncultured Rhizobacter sp.
GGCCGCAACGCCTCGCGGCGGCTTGCCAGCACGGTCTGAAGCATCACCCGGTGCGGCGGCAGCGAGGGCAATGGCTGAGTGGGGTCGGGGACATGGATCCAGGGCATGTGGTTCGGATTCGCCCAGGGCTGAGAGTCCAGCGGCAAGCGGTAGCCGATCGCGGAGTCGCCCGGGATCAGGTAGCAGCGTTCGCTGCGCAGGAACCACGGTCCCGACCGCCACCGCCGTGCGCCGGCTTTTTCATTGCGCGCCACCGGAAGCACGTGGCCCACCACCTTCTCCAGCCCTTGCGAGAAAACCTTGCGAAGGCGGTCGCGCTCGAGCGGGTCGGACAGGCGGGCGTCCAGCGGATCCACGTTGGCCGGCAGCTTGCGCTCGCGCCAGAGGTAGTACCAGACATCCTCGAATGCCGGGAACACGTGCGCGGGATCCAGCGCCAGATGCTCGGCCACGCCGTGCAGGAAAGCCTGCGCTTGCTCGGCTGTCACGCCATCGTTGCGGTGCTCGTTGGCGAACCAAGTGGTGTCTCCCCAAATCGGCTGGCCGTCCTTGCGCCAGAAAAGGTTGAGCGACCACCGCGGCAGTTGCTCGCCGGGGTACCACTTGCCTTGGCCACAGTGCAGCAAACCGCCTTGCCCATATTTGGCGCGCAGCTTGTCCATCAGGTCGGCGCTGAGCAGGCGCTTGGTGGGGCCGAGTGCCTCGGTGTTCCATTCGGCACCGGCGCGGTCGTCCACCGAGACGAAGGTGGGTTCGCCGCCTTGGGTCAGGCGCACGTCGTTGCGCGTGAGATCGGCGTCGACCTGATGGCCCAGCGATTCGATCTGCTGCCACTGATCGTCGGTGTACGGCGAAGTGACGCGGGGCGCCTCCCAGACACGCGACACGTGCATGTGATGCTCGAACGCGGTCTCGCATTCTTCGAGCGCGCCACTGATCGGCGCCGCGGCCGACGGCTCGGCGGAGCACGCCAGCGGAATGTGCCCTTCTCCGGCCAGCAAACCCGACGTGGGATCGAAGCCGATCCAGCCCGCACCGGGCAGGTACACCTCGCACCAGGCGTGCAAGTCGGTGAAATCGGCCTCGGCGCCACTGGGGCCGTCAAGCGATTTCACGTCACTCTTGAGCTGGATCAGATAGCCCGAGACGAAGCGCGCGGCAAAGCCCAGGTGGCGCAAAAGCTGCACCAGCAGCCAGCTCGAATCGCGGCAAGAGCCCGATGCGTTCAGCAGCGTGGTCTCGGGTTCTTGAACGCCGGGCTCCATGCGGATCAGGTAGCGGATCTCGCGCTGCAGCTTCTGGTTCAGGGCCACGAGATAGTCGATCGTGGGAGCCGCCTCGCGCGGCAGCGCGGCGAGATAGCGCTCGAACATCGGCGTCAGCGGCGCCGTGGCGCGGTACATCGCCAGCGCCCCGGCCAGCGAAGGATCGTAGGTGAACGGAAACTGCTCGGCCTGCGGCTCCAGGAAAAAATCGAACGGATTGAGCACCGCCATCTCGGCCACGAGATCGATCTCGACGCGCAAGGACGTCGTGCGCTGCGGGAACACCAGCCGCGCGAGGTAGTTGCCCTGCGGGTCTTGCTGCCAGTTGATGAAATGCTTGGCGGGCAGAACCCGCATCGAATAGCTCAGGATGCGCGTGCGCGCATGCGGTACCGGCCGAAGCCGCACCACCTGCGGACCCAGCATGATGGGCCGGTCGTACCGGTAGTGGGTGACATGGTTGAGTGCGACGTGAATCGACATCAGGGCTCCAGGCAAGCAGGTGAATGTGATCGCGAGAGACTGGTGTCGCGGATCTCGATGGAAATGCGCATCGATTCGTCGCCGCCGCCTTCGCGGATGCCCCGAACCGGCGCGCAGGCCGCGTAGTCCAGCCCGACAGCCAGGCGCACGTGGCGCTCATCCATCGGGCATGCATGGGTGATGTCGATGCTGTACCAGCGCGGCAACGGCGCGCCCAGCGCCACGTCCACCCAGGCGTGGCTGGCCATCCGTGCCGCATGCGGTGCGTAGAAATAGCCGCTGACGTAGCGTGCAGGCACGCCATGCGAGCGACAGGCGGCGAGGAACACATGGGCCTGGTCCTGGCACACGCCCGCACCCAAGGACAGGGCCTCCTGCGCCGTGGTGTGCACACCGGTGGTTCCGGGCCGGTACACCAGCAGCGCACGCACCCGCTCGGCCAGCGCAACGGCGCCAGCCTCATCGGGTGCGTCGCCCAGGCACTCCCGTGCAACGGACTGCAAGCGTGCATCGCTCGCCGTGAGCGGCGTGCTGCGCAGGTAGAGCCACGGCGGCACCGCATCGTCCGCGTCCAGCCAGGCGGAAGCGCAGGTGTCGACCGCACCTTCTGCGCGCACCATGTGCGTGCATGTCCGCCGCGCCATGCTCCAGTTGTGGGCCAGGTTGCCGAACTCGTCTCGCTGCTCGAACAAGGCGCCAGGCGCAGTGATACGCCAGTCGATCACCGTCTGGTGCGCATTGGAAGGCGGGGTCAGGCGCAGCGACTGGAACGCATAGCTCAGCGGCACGCTGTAGTCGTAACGCGTGCAGTGGTCGATGGCGAGTCGCATGGCTTTTCAGGTGGCCACCGGCACGAGGAAGTCCCGGCTGATACCCACCCCGAGCGTTCCGACCCGCTCCAGGAACTGGCTGAGGAACGCGTGCAGCCCGGTGGCGAGGATCTCGTCGATGCGGCCAAAACGCAGATCCGCCTGGAGCCGGCCAGCCAGACGCAGCGTGTGCCCCGATTGCTCGTTGGCCACACGCGAGAGATTGCCCACGACTTCGTCCATGCATGCCGCCAGCGAGCGCGGCATGTCGGCGCGCAGGATCAACAGCTCAGCCACTTTCTCCGGTTTGATCACATTGCGGTACGCCTTGCGATACACCTCGAAGCCCGAAACCGAACGCAGGATGGCGGACCAGTGATAGAAGTCGTACTCCTGGTCCTTGGCCCCATTGGCACCCGCCGCGCCGGAGCCGAAGAACTCGCTTTCGACCGCATGGAATTTCACGTCCAGCATGCGGGCGGTGTTGTCGGCGCGCTCCAGGAAACTGCCGATGCGCAGGAAGTGGAAGGCCTCGTCCTGCAGCATCGTGCCGACCGTCACGCCGCGCGACAGGTGCGAGCGGAACTTCACCCATTCGAAGCCATCGCTCGGGTCGTTCTCGAACGCCTTCGCGCGCAGCATGCGCAAGAACTCGAGCCAGGTCTGGTTCTGCGTTTCCCACACCTCGGTGGTCAAGGTGCCCCGCACGGCGCGCGCGTTTTCGCGCGCAGCCAGCAAACAGCTGTAGATGCTGGAATGGTTGCGCTCGTCGCGCACCATGTAGTCCATGACCCGGCGGGCCGTGATCTCGCCATAGCGCGCCGTGTAGTCCTCGGTCAGCTCGGAGATGCTCAACAAGCCACGCCAGCCATTTTCGGCCGCGTCGACCGACTGGGGCATCAGCGCCGTTTGATAGTTCACGTCGAGCATGCGGGCGGTGTTTTCGGCCCGCTCCATATAGCGTGCCATCCAATACAGGTGGTCGGCGGTTCTAGACAGCATCGTTCAACTCCCGTTCGGCCGAAAACCCCGCCGCGCGCTTTCGCGCGCCGCCGTGTTGTGGCTGCACCGCAAGCCGCAAAGCGGCTTGACCGGCCCGCTCCATATAGCGTGCCATCCAGTAAAGGTGATCGGCGGTTCTAGACAGCATCGTTCAACTCCCGTTCGGCCGAAAACCCCGCCGCGCGCTTTCGCGCGCCGCCGTGTTGTGGCTGCACCGCAAGCCGCAAAGCGGCTTGACCGGCCCGCTCCATATAGCGTGCCATCCAATACAGGTGATCGGCGGTTCTAGACAGCATCGTTCAACTCCCGTTCGGCCAAAAAACCCGCCGCGCGCTTTCGCGCGCCGCCGTGTTGTGGCTGCGCCGCAAGCCGCAAGGCCGCTTGACCGGCCCGCTCCATGTAACGTGCCATCCAGTAAAGGTGGTCGGCGGTTCTAGACAGCATGCACGTTCTCCAAACTAGGCAAGCACATCGACGCCCCATCCAGCAACGCCCACGGATCCGGCTTTGCCGGTCCGCCAGGCGGCGCCCCCTGGGGGCCGAGCCCGGACACAAACAGTCCAGTGGACTGTTTGTGCCTGGCGAGGAGCTGGGCCGCTGGCCCAGCGCGGCTTGCAAGGCAGGAGCGAAGCGACTGGGGGCCCTCCATCTCAGGCTTCCAGCACCCAGGTGTCCTTGGTCCCGCCGCCCTGGGACGAATTCACGACCAGGGACCCTTCCTTCAGCGCCACCCGCGTGAGGCCACCGGGCACCATCTGCACATCCTTGCCGCTGAGCACGAACGGGCGCAGGTCGATGTGGCGGGGTG
>CAZBOF010000081.1:0-18217 GCA_964493285.1 uncultured Rhizobacter sp.
CCGAGCTGGTGCGCGAGCACTTCGACCTGCGGCCCAAGGGCATCATCCAGATGCTCGACCTGCTTCGCCCCATCTACGAGAAGACGGCGGCCTACGGCCACTTCGGCCGCGACGAGCCCGAGTTCACCTGGGAGAAGACGGACAAGGCGACTGCGCTGCGTGCAGCGGCTGGGCTGTAAGCCCAGCAACCGCGCAGCGGTTCAGCCGGCTTGCGGCGCAGGCTCACTTCGCAACGCGAAGTGAAGGCCCCCAGGGCCGGCCGACGCCACAAGGCCCAGGCGCTGCGTGCAGCGCCTGGGCTGTAAGCCCAGCAACCGCGCAGCGGTTCAGCCGGCTTGCGGCACAGGCTCACTTCGCAACGCGAAGTGAAGGCCCCCAGGGCCGGCCGACGCCACAAGGCCCAGGCGCTGCGTGCAGCGCCTGGGCCTGCAAGACCCGCCTTCGCGCAAGCGAACCCCGGGTTGGGGGCTGGCGCTCATACGGCAGCAAGCAACCCGCAAAGCTGCTGCCGGGTTGAAGGCCCGGCAGCTTGCACAAACCACAACGACGGGGCCCAGCGGCCTCGTCGCGCTTTCAGGCCGCTGCGGCAGACGGGGCGGCGCCCATCGGCGCCAGCATCCGCAAGGTCCGCACCGGCAGGCCGAAGCGCACGCCGATCGCCTCGAGCGATTGCATCAGCGCGAGGTTGATGCGCTGCTGTTCGTCCATGTACACGCCATAGCCCGGGTCGAGCACGTAGTACACCACCTCGAACTCCAGCGAGTTCTCGCCAAAGCCCTTGAAGTGCGCGCGATCGAAGCGCAGCTTCTCGCTGGCCTCGACGATGCCCCGCACGATCTGCGGCACCTGTGCCACCTGGTCCGCCGTGGAGTCGTAGGTCACGCCAAAGTTGAAGACGATGCGCCGCTCGCTGAGCCGCTTGTAGTTGCGGATCGTCTGCCTGAGCATCTCGGTGTTGGACATCACGATCTGCTCGCCCCCCAGGCTGCGGATGCGCGTGGTCTTGATGCCCACGGTCTCGACCGTGCCCACCACGCTGTCTATCACGATGAAGTCGCCCACCTCGAACGGCTTGTCGACCGTGATCGCCACCGAGGCGAACAAGTCGCCGAGGATGTTCTGGGCCGCCAATGCCACCGCGATGCCGCCCACGCCCAAGCTCGCGATGAAGGCGGTGATGTTGACGCCCAGGTTGGACAACATCGCCAGCAGCACGATGGACCACAACAGCGTGCGCACGCCCCACGACATCAGCGTGGCCGCCGCACTCACTTGCGTGCCGTTCGCCGCACCATGGTGCTCGGCGTAGCGGCGCAGCAGGATGCTGACCAGCCGGTTGGCCCACAGGGCGATCTGCAACGCCAGCGCCACGAACCACAACTGGCCGACGCGGCCGGCCCATGGCTCGGGCAGGTTGAGCATGCCCAGGCCGATCAGCAATGCGACCAGCGCGATCAGCCAGCGATTGGTCCCGCCCAGGACCTCGAACAGCACGCGCCCGGCGCCCGTGCGGCCATCGCCCGCGGCGAAGCGGCCCAGGGCGTAGCGCACGCTCAGCGTCATCGCCATGTATGTCAGCAGGGTCGCCAGGGCGGCCACGGCCAGATGAGGAAGAGACGCACCCAGGAACGTGGCGCCGGAAAAAGCGGAAGAAGAGAGGGAAAGTTCGTCGTTCATCGAACGACCGTACCAGCGATCGCATCCCGTTCGCGCGCTTCACCAACCCGCGGGGTCGGTTTTTCGGCAAGCGCCGCGTCAGGCGGCGCGCACCTGCTCGCTGCTCAGCGTGACCGCGCCCGCCGCGACGAGTTCGCGCGTGAGCAAGGCGGCCCATGCGCTCGGGCCGATGGCTTCGCCTTGGCCCACGCGCTCCCACAGCGCAACAAACAGCGGCGTGGTACCCGCCCATGCGCCCAACCGGGCGTGCGTCTCGGCCTGGACTTCCATCACGTGGTAGCTCAGCAGCACCTTGGCCGCGTGGCGCGCATGACGCTGCGGATCGTTCACGAACGATGTCAGGCGCGTGCGCGCACGCGCCAAGGCCGCAGCGACATCGGTGAACACCCCACCGTGCCCCGGCACCACCAGCTTCACCGGCAGCGTCTCGATGAGATCCAGCACGGCCGCCACCTCATGGAACGCGGCCTCGCCTTCGAGTTCGGGAAATACCACGCCGAAACCGTTCTCCCACAAGGCATCGGCGGAAATCAGCAGGCCGCTGGCACGGTCGAAGAGGATCACCGAGTCGGGGTCGTGGCCCGGTGCCGCCAGCACCTCGAACGTGCGGCCCCCGGCCTGCAAGGCCTGGCCCGGCCCGAGAACGCCGTTCACGGTGAAGCGTTCGCAGTGCTGGCCAGTCGGGCGGTAGCTGAGGTGTTCTTCATCCCAGCGCCGCGCCGCCTCGGCCTGCCCGGGCGGCACGCACACCGCTGCACCGAATGCCCGCTGGAGCATGGCATTGCCGCCGCAATGGTCGGAGTGAAGGTGCGTGTTGACCACGCGGGCCAACGGCTGGCCCGCCAGCGCGTGCGCCACCAGGGCGCGGGTCTGCTCGGCGTGGCGCAGGTGGCCGGAGTCGACGAGCACGGCGCCGGCTTCTTCGCCCTGCGCCAGGATCAGCACATTGTTCGACGACAGCCAGCCGCGCTCGAACACGCGGATGCCATCCAGCGCCGGATGCGCAGACAGGTTCATGCCACCCGCCCCAGCGGCAGCGGCAAAGCCTTCTGCCGCCACGCCAGCCAGGCGCCGAGCGCGAGCACGGCGGCCGACACCGCCAGGCCGCGGCGCAGCCCGCCGCTGCCATCGGCCAGCCCGCCCACCAGGCTCGGCCCCGCGATCTGGCCCAGCGCGAACGTGATCGTGAAGGCCGAAATGCCCGCAGCCCAGTCCGCCCCGGGCAGGTTGTGGCGCACCAGCGCCGTGGTCGAGGCCACCACTTGCAGGAACACGCCGCCGAACAAGGCGCCCGAAACGAACACCGCCAACGGGTGAGTGCTCAGCACGGGCAGCACGGTGGCCGCCGCAAGCAAGGCGTTCAGCAGCGCCATCGGCTGCCCGCCTCGGTAGCGCTGCAACAGGCCGGCCCACAGCCACGAAGATGCCAGCGTGCCCACGCCGAGCAGCCCGAAGAAGGCCGCGACCACGCCGCTGCTCAATTGCTGTTCGCGCAGCAAGGTCACGGCGAAGGTCATGTAGCCGATGTAGCCCAGCCCGAACAGGAAGTAAGACGCCAGCCCGCAGGCCATCGGCCGCGGGTCGAAACGCGACGGGACGGCGCCCGCCGGGCCGGGCGCGCCGCCCAGGCCGCGCGTGGCAAACGCCGTCGCGCCCGTGGCGAGCAAGGCGAGAGCACCCAGCGCCATCCACGCCCACTGCCACGCATGCGTCCCATCCATTTCGACGAGCGGCGGCACCACGACCGCCGACGCGATGATGCCGAGCCCCGTACCGCCGTAGTAGATGCCCAGCACCAGCCCCGGCGGCGCGCCGACCAGCCGCGCGGCAAGGAGCCCACCTGCCACGAAGGTGGCCGCGCTGGACATGCCGGTGGCGAATCGCAGGGCATACAGCGATGCGTCCGACAGCACCAGGCCATGCCACCCCAGCAAGACCGCCGACGCCAACGCGCCGGACAGCAAAAGACCGTGCGCGCCCCAGTGCCGCAGCGCGCGGGGCATCCAGAGCGCGCCCACCAGATACCCTGCCGCATTGACGGTGTTCATCGCACCGGCCGTCAGGTAGTTCCACCCGAGGTCGGCTCGCATGGGCGGCAGCAGCAGCGCGTAGGAGAAGCGCGACAGGCCCAGTGACACGCCCGCGGCCAGCGCCAGCGCAGCGGCGATCAGAAGCGGGTGGGTGGGGCGGGATGAATCGGCCATGCCAGGCCGATTGTGCACACGGCGGGGCGCGCATTGCACGCGCCCCGTTGAAGGCTGTCAGCTCAGCTGCTGCAGGCCTGCGCCGCCGTCCAGCCGCGCGCCTTTTGCATGATGGCGTCACGGTCGAGCTTGTTGGCGGCGGGAATCAGGCTGCCGTCCATGAAGTTCGACGCGGGCACGAGTTCGGGCACGGAACCCTCTTCTTTCATGATGCGCTGGTACTTGTCGTACAGCACGGTGTCGAGCGTGCCGAACATCTCGTCTTTCTTGCGGTTGAAGAACGGCGACTTGAAGCGGATCTCGGCCATGCCCTTGTCTACCGCGGTTGCCGGATCGAGGCCGGTCTTCGCTGCGGGGTTCGAGAGCCAGTAGGCCTGGAGCGTCTGTTCCGGGTTGGCCAGCATGAAGAGATTGGCCTTGGCCAGCGCGCGGGTGAAGCGCTCCAGCTGCGGCCGCTTGTCGGCCAGTGTCTTGTCGGAGGTGAAGATGCCGCCGTTCCCGAAGGCCGCGATGTCCGGGTGATCGATGTAGCGGAACTTGTTGCCTGCACGTTCGAGGCCGGCGTACGCCGCATCCCACAACGACAGCGCCTGGATCTGGCCGCCGCGCAGGGCCGCCATGGCGGTGTCGCCAATGCCGACCGGCAGGAAGGTCACGTCGTTCGGGCCGAGGCCGGCTCGGCGCACCATCGACTTGGCGATGACGAGCGAGGCGCTGCCCATGTTCGAGACACCGATCTTCTTGCCTTTGAGATCGGCCGCGGTCTTGATGTCGCTATCGGGGGACACGGCCAGGAAGTAGATCAACTGGTCGAAGGTCTGGTAGATGAACTTGCCACGGATCCCCTTGTCGTAGCCCAGCAGATAAGGCTCGTACGACACGATGCCCACGTCGGCCTTGCTGCTGGCGACCAGCTGCGTGGCCAGCGGCGCGCCGCTGGTGTACTGAATGTCGACCTGCAGCCCTTCCTCGCGGAAGAAGCAGGCCTGCTGCGCCACGTAGATGCTGATGAGGTTGATGTTGGGCGCCGGCACGCCAGCCTGCAGGACCCACTTGTCGGCCGCGTGCGCGGTTCCGAATGCGCAGCCCAGGGCCAGCAGCGCGGCCTGGCCCGCCGCCATCAATCGGTTCTTCAGATGTTTGATGCTCACAATGTCTCCTTGTTGTATTCAGGCAGAAACCGGGTCGGACGGGCGCTCCCAGAAAGCGAACCTCCGGGCGATCATGCGCAACGCCACATTCAGCGCGATGCCCATGAACGAGAGATAGAACAGCACAGAGAACACGCCGGCCACGTCGACCGAGGCCTGCCGCTGGATCACGAGACTGCCCAGGCCTTGCGCGGCGCCGATGAACTCACCGACGATGGCGCCGATCACCGCAAAGATGATCCCGACCTCCAGGCCGGCGAACAGGTAGGGCAGCATGCCGGGCAGCTGCACTTTGGTGAAGGTCATCCACCAGCTGGCCTTCAAGGCGCGCATGAGCAGCAGACGGCGAGGGTCGGTGGCCTTCAGCCCGGCGATCACGTTCACGAGGATCGGGAAGAACGCGATCACCGCGGCGGTCACGATCTTCGGCTCGCTTCCAAAGCCGAACCAGATGATGAACAGCGGCGCCACGGCCACTTTCGGCACGGTCTGAAGTGCCAGGATGAACGGATACACCACGCGTTCGACCACACGCACCAGCGCCACCACCGTTCCGAGGCCCACGCCGATAGCGGCGGCCAGCAGGAAGCCGAGAACGACTTCCATCAGGGTCTGGAAGAAGTGCGGAAAGATCAGGCCGCTCGTGAAGTCTTCTGCCACTCGCGTGGCGATGGCCGACGGCACCGGCAGGATGAACTGGGGCACTTCCATCCAGCGCACGAGGCCTTCCCAGGCGAGCAGCAGCACCGCGGTGAATGCCAGCACAAGCAAGGAATCTCGGCTGACCAGCGGCGTGCGCACGGCTTTCTTGGCAGAGGGAAGCGACGGCGGCGAAGCGCTCGCCGCCGCAGCGGGTTGTGCACTCATGAGGCATCTCCTGAAACATTGAGCAGTTGGCGCAGCCGCGACACATGCACGCCGAAACGGTCGGACGCCATCAACTCGATCGGCCGCGGCCGGTCGATCGACACCTCGACGATCTCGCGCACGGTGGAAGGCCGCCCGCTCATGACGAACACGCGATCGGCCAGGAACGCCGCTTCGGCGATGGAGTGGGTCACGAAGATCACTGTCGCCTTGGACTCCAGGCTGATGCGCTGCACTTCGAGGTTCATCTGTTCACGCGTCATCGCGTCGAGCGCACCGAAGGGCTCGTCCATCAGGATGAGCTGGGGATCGAGCAGGAGCGACCGCGCGATCGCCACGCGCTGCTGCATGCCGCCCGACAGCTCGGAAGGCAGCTGGCGCTCGAAGCCCGCCAGGCCGACGAGCTTGATCAGGTCGCGGGCCTTCTGCGCGCGCTCGGCCTTGAGCATGCCGACCACCTCTCCGGGAAGCTCGACGTTGTCCTGGACGGTGCGCCACGGAAACAGCACGGGGTCCTGGAACACGATGCCGAAGTCCGGGTGGCCCGGGTTCGTGTTCGCCTTGCCGAAACGCATCGTGCCGCCGCTGGGCTTCACCAGCCCGGCGATCATCATCAACAAGGTGCTCTTGCCGCAGCCCGACGGGCCAAGGATGGCGATGAACTCGCCTTGGCGGATGGTTGCGCTGACCGACGCCACCGCCTGCACCACGCCGCCGTCGCGGGTGGGGTATTGCTTGGCCAGCTCGGACAGCTCCAGCGCGACGGTAGACGGTGTCTCTGCATGCAAAGGCCGCACGCTGGAGTCACTCATCGATCTCATTGCTTGTCCCATGTGGTTTCCTCTGAATTCAAGGCAGGCCGCGCCGCAGGCCGCTGTCCAGGAAGAGCGTGGAGCCCGCCAGTGCCTGCGCCTGCGGCGCGAGCAGCAACGTCGTCGCCCATGCCACTTGCTCGGGCGTGGTGAGTTCGCCGATCGCCGACTCGGCACGCATGCTGTCCAGCACCTGGTCCATCGTGAGCTTGTCGCGCTCTGCGCGCTTTTGGGCAACGCGGTGCAGCCGCTCGGTATCCATCGGGCCGGGTGCCAGCAGGTGGCTGGTGATTCCGGCCGGCCCGTGCGTCCAGTTGAGCTGGCGCATCAGGTTGACCAGCGCGGCATTGGCCGCGCCCGCCGCGGCGGCATAGGCCGATGGCTCGAACCCGTAGTGCCCGCCGATGGCCACGAGGCGGGAGCCGCGTGCCATTTTCGGGACCACGGCGCGCGCCAATCGCACCATGCCGCCGACCTTGATGTTTGCGGCGTCGCCCA
Source organism: uncultured Rhizobacter sp. (assembly GCA_964493285.1). GTDB lineage: Bacteria > Pseudomonadota > Gammaproteobacteria > Burkholderiales > Burkholderiaceae_C > Rhizobacter. The sequence continues at coordinate 7,210 of CAZBOF010000081.1, forward strand.
TGAGGCCCGGCGGCGCGTCGATCACCCCGCCCCCGACCGGCAAGCCGACCGAAGACACCGCCATCGCCACCGTGCCCTCGAGGCAGGCGGCGATCTGGCCGATGGCGTCGTCGCTGGCGATATCGGCCGCGCAGACCTTCAGCCCGGGAGCTGCCGCCTTCATGGCCTCCAGCGCCGTCGCGTCGCGTGCAACTGCGAGCACAGTGAGCCCATGCGCCTGCAGGGACTGCACCAGCACACGGCCCAGCGCACCCGTGGCCCCAACCACCACGGCCATGCGTGCAGCGTCGTGACCGCTCATTCCAAGGTCACTTTCTCTTCCAGGTAGCGGTGGTATTGCTGCGACTTCGGCTTGTCCTGGTCTTCGGCGCGCACGTAGCTGATCGTCGAGCGGCCGAAGTGGGTTTCGGGAATGAGCATCACGCGAATGAAGCTCATGGGGCCTTCGTCCCAGGTCTTGGCGTACACGTGGTCAGGGCCACGCTCCAGCCACGTGTCACCCGGCTTGTACACCGAGAGCTTGCCGAGGCATTCGGCCGTGATCTGTCCGTTGTGCACACAGCGCACACCCGCTGCGGCATGGGTATGCGTCAGCGCCTCGCCGCCCGGAGGAAAGGACACGCGATCGCAGCGCAGCGCGTAGTTCATGCCATCCACCAGGGAAGGCAAGGGGTACTCGCCCCGGACATCGGTGTTCGCGCCCAACTCGGCCTGCGCGAACTTGCCGGACGCCGCGTCCACCGGCGCAAGCTCCCAGCGCCACGCCACGCTGGCATCGTCCAACGCTTCGACCGAGCAGGTGCCGCCGGTGTACACCGCTTCGTCTTCACCCAGGGTTGTCTGGCGCCCGTTGCTGGTGACCTGCACCTTGCCTTGCCGGCAGTAGACAACGCGGTCGAGCGCGCCCAGCGCGAGCGGCTGTCCTTTGCCCAGGCGATCGTGGGCGATGCGCAGCACATAGTCTTTCATGTCGTCTCCTTGACAATCGGTTTGACGTGGTAATGGGGGGCGATCCGGAAGTCGTGCACCTCCATGCTGGCCCAGACATTGGCCAGGCGGAAAGGGTCGGTTTCGAACCATTCGTCAAGCTCTGCGCGGGTCTCGAACTGGATGAACGCCGCCGATCCGATCGCGTTGCCCTTCTCGTCGAGCAATGCGCCACCCATCACCAGATGCCCGCGCTCCTGGAACTTCTCGGCCCGGGCCAGATGCCGCGGACGCGCTTCCATGCGACGTGCCAGTACGTCGGGATCCTGCGCATCGCGAAGGAATATCAAAAACTGCATGCTCTCTCCAATCCAAAGGAAGTACCTGCAACGGGAGCCCGCGGGTACCGTTCGCCGAAACCTGTCCGCGCATCCGATGCACGGTCCGGGTCTTTCGGCTTGCCATGCACGGCGTCACGCTTGCAGATAACCAGGTGACTCAGGGTGCGGGCGTTCAGCCTCTTGTCTCCGCGCCGAGCGCTTGACGGGCTCATCGCCCGCTGCGCGCTACAGCTCTTGTTGTTCTGACAAATGTACGCAGACCCCGTACCGCACTCCAATACCGATTGGGGCTTGGCGGCATACCTGTTCGGTATGCCGCGCCACTCCGGGCTGAACGATACCGATCCGGTATGACATCGCCGAATCAAAGGTATTGGACGATGCCGACACCGCGTTCCTAAACTCGTTCGAAGACACACAAATCATGTGTGCGCAACCCGAAGAGACAACCGTGCGTACGACATTGCACGCGGCACACACCCACACCAACAATCAAGGTGACATCCGCATGGACGCAAGCACCATCCAGCGCTACGGCGATGAGCTGTACGGCGCGTGGCGCGACCGCAGGGTCGTTGCTTCCCTGATCGATCGCGAGCCGCAGATCACGATCGAAGACGCATACGCCATCCAGCTGCGCATGGTGGCGCGGCGCATCGAAGGCGGTGAGCGCATCGTCGGCAAGAAGATCGGCGTCACCAGCAAGCCCATCCAGGATTTTCTCGGGGTCTACGAACCCGATTTCGGGCAGCTCACCTCAGCCATGCTGTGCACCGAGCAAGACGGCGTGAACCTGAACACACTGATCCAGCCGAAGGCCGAAGCCGAACTGGCCTTCGTGCTGGAGCGCGACCTCGCCGGGCCGGGCATCACTGCCGCGGACGTGATCCGGGCCACCGCCTTCGTGACACCGTGCTTCGAGATCGTCGACTCGCGCATCCAGGACTGGAAGATCAAGATCCAGGACACCGTCGCCGACAACGCCTCCTGCGGCGTCTTCATCCTCGGCGATGCCCGGGGCGACCCACGCAAGCTGGATCTCACGATGGCTGGCATGACACTGCACAAGAACGGCGAGCTGTTCTCCACCGGGGTCGGCGCCGCGGTGCAGGGCTCCCCGGTGAACGCGGTCGTGTGGCTGGCGAACACGCTCGGGCGACTGGGGCTGCCGTTCCGCGCCGGCGAGGTGATCCTGTCCGGCTCGCAGTCGTCGCTGGTGCCGGTCGCAAGCGGTGACGAACTCTTCTGCCATGTCGGCGGCCTCGGCAGCTGCCGTGCCCGCTTTCACGGAAGGAGCGCGCTGTGAATCTGACGCTGACACCCAAAGACATCGCGCAACTCACCGACCGGATCGAAGCCGCGCAGGCGAATGCCGCGCCGATCACGAAACTGACCGACGATTTCCCGTCCATGACACTGGCCGACGGCTATGCGGTCCAGCTCGCCTTGCGCCAGCGCAAGCTCAATCGCGGCGAGCGCCAGGTCGGCTGGAAGGCCGGTCTCACCTCCAAGGCCAAGATGATCCAGATGGGCGTGGACGTGCCGTCAATCGGGTTCCTGACGGCCGACATGTTCCGCCCCGAAAGCTCCGCAATTCGCACAGACGATCTGGTTCACCCGCGCATCGAATGCGAAGTGGCCTTCATCACCAAGGCCAGGCTGGCCGGCGCCCACTGCACCCGCGACGAAGTGCTCGCGGCCACCGATTTCGTGGTGCCTGCGCTGGAGATCATCGACTCGCGCTTCTCGGGCTTCAAGTTCGACCTGCCCAGCGTGGTCGCCGACAACGGCTCCTCCGCACGCTACGTTTCAGGCGGGCGCGCGCGCTACGCCAGCGACATCGACCTCGCCACGCTGGGCGTCGTGATGGAGAAGAACGGCGAGCCCGTGGCCATGGGCGCATCGGCTGCCGTCATGACGCACCCCGCCGATGCCATCTGCCTTTTGGTCAAGGTGCTCAGCGAACTCGGCGAGGAACTGCCTGCGGGCAGTTTCGTCATGAGCGGCGGCATCACGGAGGCGGTTGCGGTCAAGGCCGGCGACCACGTCCTCGCGCGCTACCAGGAACTGGGCAGCGTCGCAGTGCGGTTCGTCTGAGTCACGCACCGCGAAATCAACGGAGAGTGAAGCAATGAAGAAAATCAGATGCGCCCTGATCGGCTCGGGCAACATCGGCACCGACCTGATCTACAAGATCAAGCGCAGCGACGTGCTGGAACCTGTCTGGATGGTCGGTATCGACGCCAATTCGGAGGGCCTTGCCCGCGCCCGCGACCTCGGCCTCAAGACCACGGCCGAAGGCATTGGCGGCCTGCTGCCCCATGTGCTTGACGACGGCATCCAGATCGCTTTCGACGCCACGTCGGCGTATGTCCATGCAGAGAACTCGCGGCAACTCAACGCGCTGGGCGTGCTGATGATCGACCTCACGCCCGCGGCCATCGGCCCCCTGTGCGTGCCGCCGGTCAACTTGCGCGGCTTGGCCGAGCAGGCCGAGATGAATGTGAACATGATCTCCTGCGCGGGCCAGGCCACCATCCCCATCGTGAACGCGGTCTCGCGGGTGCAGCCGGTGGACTATGCCGAGATCGTGGCCAGCCTGTCGTCGAAATCCATCGGACCCGGCACGCGCGCCAACCTCGATGAATTCACCTACACCACCTCCGACGCACTGGTGCGCGTGGGCGGTGCCAAGCGCGGCAAGGCGCTGGCCGTCATCAACCCGGCCGAGCCGCCTGTCATCATGCGCAATACCATCAACTGCCTCACCGAAGGCGAGCCGGAACAGGACCGCATCATCGACTCGGTGCTGGCCATGATCGCCGAGGTGCAGAAGTACGTGCCGGGCTACCGCCTGGTGAATGGGCCGGTGTTCGACGGCAAGCGGGTGTCGGTGTTCATGGAAGTGGCCGGCCTCGGCGACTATCTGCCGCGCTACGCCGGCAACCTCGACATCATGACCGCCGCGGCCTGCCGCACGGCGGAAATGTTCGCGCACGACATCCTGGCCGGACGGCTGCAACTCAAGGCAACGGAGCCCGCATGAGCACCTCGACCCCCCTCGCAAACAACGCCGCCTCGCCCCTGAAGGGCCGCAAGGTCCTGCTGCACGACATGTGCCTGCGCGACGGCATGCATGCCAAGCGCGAACAGATCTCGGTCGAGCAGATGGTCAAGGTGTCCACCGCGCTGGACGCGGCCGGCGTGCCGCTGATCCAGGTCTCTCACGGCGCCGGGCTCGGCGGCAACTCGCTGCAGCACGGCTTCGCGCTGGCCAGCAACGAAGAGTACCTGCGTGCCGTGGTGCCGCGCATGAAGCAGGCCAAGGTGTCGGTGCTGCTGATCCCCGGCCTGGGCACCATGCGCGAGCTGCAATCCGCATTCGACTGCGGCGCCCACAGCGTGCACGTGGCCACCCACTGCACCGAAGCCGACACCTCGCCGCAGCACATCGCCTTCGCGCGCAAGCTCGGCATGGACGTGACCGGTTTCCTCATGATGGCTCACTTGAACACCCCGCAAGGGCTGGCCGCGCAAGGCAAGCTGATGGAGTCTTATGGGGCGCCCACGATCTACATCACCGACTCCGCGGGCTACATGCTGCCCGCTGACGTGACCGCTGCCGTCTCGGCATTGCGCGAGGTGCTGAAACCTGAAACCGAGATCGGCTTCCACGGCCATCACAACCTCGGAATGGGCATCGCGAACTCCATCGCCGCCATCGAAGCCGGCGCCAGCCGCATCGACGGCTCGGTGGCAGGCCTCGGCGCCGGTGCAGGCAACACGCCGCTCGAGGTGCTGGCCGCGGTGTGCGAGCGCATGGGCATCGAGACCGGCGTGGACCTCTTCAAGCTGATGGACGTGGCCGAGGAAGTGATCGTGCCACTGATGGACCACCTGGTTCGCGTCGACCGCGAATCGCTGACGCTCGGCTTCGCCGGCGTGTATTCCACCTTCGTGCTGCCCGCCAAGCGCGCGGCGCTGCGATTCGGCGTACCGGCACGCGACATCCTCGTCGAGCTGGGCCGCCGCAAGATGATCGGCGGCCAGGAAGACATGATCGAAGACACCGCCATGACCATGGCCAAAGAGCGCGGGCTGCTGAAAGAAATCACCCGCGCCGCGGCCTGACTACAGAGACGCTCATGCCCATCCTTCAGTTCCATCTGGTCGAAGACGCCTACACCGAAACGCAAGTGTCCAAGCTGCTTGTGGCAGCGAGCGAGCACTACGCGGCCACGCTCAAGAGCCCGATCGAACGCGTGCGCGTGTTCGCCGAGTTCTACAAGCCGCAGCACGTGGCCGTGGCCGGCAAGCTGGTCTCGCAGGGCGGGCAACCCGCGCCCTATTTCCACTTTCTGGTGCTGGCCGGCCGGCCACTCGACGAGTGCCATCAGCTCCTCAGCGGGTTCACCGACCTGGTTGTCGACATCCTCGGCGCGAAGCGCGAGCTGGTGCGCGGCGGCTGCTGGCCGATCCCGTCCGAGCACTGGGCGATCGGCGGCAGCCCCGCAAGCCTCACGCGTGCAGCTGAGATCCAGGCCCGCGCAATTCGCGCCACGCCCCCCTGACCCCCCAAAGGCCCGCCTTGAACGCTTTCATCGTCCACGCCCACCCTGAACCGAAGTCTTTCTGCGCCTCGATGTGCAACGTGGCCATGGAACAGCTGCGCGCACTCGGCTACGAAGTCCGTCTGTCCGACCTGTATGCGATGAACTTCAACCCGGTGGCAAGCCGGGCCGACTTTTCCGAGCGGCGCGACCCCGACTACCTCGTCTACGCGCTGGAGCAACGTCACGGGCACGAGACCGGCAGCCTCGCACCGGACATCCGCGCCGAGCTGGGCAAGCTCATCTGGTGCGATCTGCTGATCCTGAACTTTCCGATCTACTGGTTCTCCACGCCGGCCATCCTGAAGGGCTGGATCGACCGCGTGCTGATCTCGGGCCTGGCCTATGGAGGCAAGCGCTTCTACGACCGGGGGGGCCTGTCCGGCAAGCGCGTGATGATCAGCGTCACGATCGGCGGCCAGCCGCACATGTTCGATCCCGATGGCATCCATGGTCCGCTGGCCGACATGCTGCGTCCGCTTCTGCGCGGCACGCTGGCGTATACGGGCATGACCGTGCTGCCGCCCTTCGTGGCCTGGCACGTGCCCTACATCAAGCCGCAGGCCCGCGAACAGATCCTGCGCGACTACCGGCACTGTCTGGACGGGCTGAACACGCTGGCGCCCCTGCCTTCGCCCAAGATGGCCGACTACGACGAGCGCCTGCTTCCGCTGTCTCGCAGCCAAGAGCCACGCTGAACCCAGCCCGCGAGGGGGCTCTCGTTCAGCGTGGACTAAACGCTGCCATTGGCTGCGCGGTACTCCCGCACCACCGCGAGAAACGCCTTGAGCAACGGCGACTGGTCCGTGGCCCGGTACAGGCAGCTGAGGTCGACCACGGCCTGCGGTGCATCGGAGAACGGGCGGAACACCGTGCCTTCGATCTTGATCGACGTGGCCGCCGACTCGGGAATCAACGTCACGCCGAAACCACGCGCCACGAGGGCGACACCGGTCACGGCATCGTTCACTTCCTGGGAGATGGTGGGAACGAGGCCTTGCTGCTTGTAGAGGTCCATCACACGGTCGATGAAGCTCGGCCGCCCGACGGTGGGAAACAGGACCAGCGGGTACTCGCCCAGTGCGCGAAACGAAACCGCAGATTCGGCCGCCAGCGGATGGCCCTCCGGCAGCACGGCAAACAAACGCTCCGTGGCAACCAGTTCACGCCCGATGTCCGGGTGCGGCGCATTCATGCGATTGAACGCCACGGGGATGCGCCGCTGCCGCATCGCCTCGATCTGCTCGCCCTTGTTCATGGGATGCAGCACCACGTTGACTCCCGGCAAGCGGTTCTGGAAGTCTTGCAGAAGCTTCGGGATGATGTTGTAGATGGCCGAGCCGAAGATTCCGACATCCAGGCGGCCCAACTTTCCCTCGCCGGCGCGCTCCACGCGATCGATCGCTGCTTCGACGAGCATGCGGATGCTGTTGGCATCTTCCCGGAAGATCTCGCCCGCCTGCGTGAGTTCCACACCTTTCGCGGTGCGCACGAACAACTCGACACCCAGTTCTTCTTCCAGAGAGCGGATCTGGCGCGTCAGGGGCGGCTGGGAAATATGGAGTCGCGCGGCGGCACGCCCGATATTCAGCTCTTCGGCCACAGCCAGGAAATATTTGAGATGTCGAAGGTCCATGCGCTTTGACTCGGGTCCGTGAACAATGAGGTGTTGGCGAATCCGGGCAGCAAAGCTGCCATCGTACTGCGCCGGCCCCGGCGCGACGGCTTTCAGGACCCGGAAGATGCCGCCGCGCGCTTGTCCTACCTGCGCAAGCGCTCCCCGCCGATGGCCGCCCCCCCTGCTGGCGCCATCCAATGTCGGAATCCCCGACCCCCTTCTTGTCTGCCATGAGCCTTCCCGCCGAGACCCTTGCGCCGTCGCCCAGTCGCGTCTTCGACGTCGACTGCGAACTCCGCTACGAGCTGGCGGGGCCGGCAGATTTTCTGTTCCAGGTGCATGCGCTGGACGGCGTCGATCAATCCGTGCTGGACGAATCGTTCACGGCCGCGCCTGAACGCCCCGTGCACATCTTCGAAGATCCCAATGTCGGCCACCGCTTTGCGCGGTTGCAGGCCGAGGCCGGCCCGCTGTGCGTGCACTACCGCGCCCGTGTGAAGCGCACACCGCTTGCGCGCGATGCCGATGCGCCGGAGATGGCCATCGCCGAGTTGCCGGACACCTTGCTGCACAACCTCATGCCGACGCGCTATTGCGAGTCCGACCTGCTGTCACGCGCCGCGCTGAAGATGTTCGGCGACCTGCCCCGCGGATACGCGCGGGTGCAGGCCATCGCCGACTGGGTGCACGATCACATCGATTACCAGATCGGCACCAGCGATGCCACCACCACGGCGTGCGACGTGTTCCGCCAGCGCGCGGGCGTATGCCGCGACTTCGCACACCTTGCGGTCAGCTTCTGCCGCGCGCTGAACATTCCGGCTCGGCTGGTGGTCGGCTACGCGAGCTTCGAGGAGCCCCCGCCGGATTTCCACGCCGTGTTCGAGGCCTGGCTGGGCGGGCAGTGGATCAGCTTCGATCCGACCCGCCTGTCACCGGTGGACGACCTCGTGCGCATCGCCATGGGCCGCGATGCGAAGGATGTGGCCTTCGCCACCATCTTCGGGCCCGCCGCCATGACGAGCATGCAGCCGCTCGTCAGCCCGGCCGACCCCGGGCCTGAAGCAGCGAGCGGGCCACTTCCGCAAAGCCGAGACCCCGCGCTTGCGCCGTGATGTAGGCCGGCCACGCCTCCAGCACGTCCGCGAAGCGCATGAGATTCGCCACGCCCACGCTGAGCGGAAAGTGGGAGAACATCAGCTGGTCGTTGGTCGAGTCGCCCACGTACACCCAGCGGTCGAGTTCGCTCGCCAGCAAGCGGCCGTACAGGCGCTGCACCATCCAGTGGGCCGCGCTGCGCTTGGTGTGCTCGCCGAACCAGCCGTTGATGTGGATGGAGCTGACCGTCGCATGCATGCCCTCTTCACGCATCACGCGCAGCACCGCGTCGATCTGCGCGGGGGCCAGGTGCGCGAACTCGCTGTGATCGATCGCCATGTCGGTCACGCGGCCGGGGCTGTCTTGCGCCAGCGTGGCGCCGGGCACTTCGCGCACGACGCGCTGCGCCACCTCTTGCAGGCGCAACGCATTGCGCGCCCGCGTCGCTTCGTCTTGCGCGTACTCGGTGCACAGAACGCCATCGCGCATGAACATCGCGACCGCGCCGTTCTCTGCCACGATGGCGTCCACCGGCCACGCTTTGGCACAGGGCTCGCTCCAGCCCATCGGGCGGCCGGTGATCGCGATGACCGGCAGGCCGGCGGTCCGCAGCGCGTGCAGCGCGCGCAAGGCGGCCTCGTCGATCCGGCCGTCTTGCGTGAGGGTGTCGTCGATGTCGGTCATCACGCCAATCACGGCATGAACCTGCGCCTCGGACACCTCCTGCCAAGGGCGCGGGCGCGAGGAATCCGGGATGCTCATCGGGCGATTGTGAGACGAGTGCGGCGCAAACGCCACGCCGTCAAGCCGGTGCCGGCATCGGGGGCGGACGGCGGTCGCGCGAAGCCAGCACCTGGATCAGGCCCACCACCACGCCCACGCCAACGGCGATGCGCCAGGCCAAGTCGTACGAGCCCAGCCAGTCATAGAGCAAGCCCCCGCCGAGCACGCCGACGAAACTGCCGATCTGGTGGCTGCAGAACGCCACGCCGATCAGCATCGCCTGCCAGCGCAGGCCGAAGGTCTCGCCGATCGACCCCGCCACCAGCGGGCTCACGCCCAGCCACAGAAAACCCATCACCGCCGCGAACACCAGCGTGCTCTGCACCGTGGGGAAGCTGGAGAAGTACCACAGGATGCCCAAGGAGCGCAGCAGGTAGATGCTGCCCAGCAGCATCAGCTTGTTGAAGCGCCCGCCCGCCCAGCCGAAAAAGAGGCTGCCCAGCACATTGAAGCCGCCGATGATGCCCAGCGCCTGCGCGCCCACCATCGGGTCGATGCCGCAGTTCACGAGGTACGACGGCAGATGGTTGGAAAGGAACAGCAGCTGCAGGCCGCACACGAAGTAAGCCACCGACATCACGACAAACGGCGGATGACGGAAAGCCTGCGCAAGTGCCTGGCGTGCGTTGGACGTGTCCGGCAGGGTGGCCTTGGGCGCCGGCAAGGCGTCGACGCGGCTGGCATACCAGGCGGCCGGCAGGATCAGCAGCGCGAGCGCCACGAAACCGAACATCCCCACGCGCCAGCCGAGCGATTGGGTCAGCGCCTGGCCCATCGGGGCGGCCAGCAACGCGCCCAGCGAGCCTGCCGCCGACACGATGCCCAGGATCGCACTGCGCATGCCCACCGGCACCACACGCGACGCGATCGCCTGCGCGAATGCCGGACCGGTGAAGGCCATCGAGACACCCACCGCGATCCCGGCGCCGAGCATCACTTCGGTCATGCCGCCTGCCGTGGCCAGCATGGCGAGACCCAATGCATGCAACAGGGCGCCTGCCACGAGCAAGCGCCGATAACCCCACCGAACGGCCAGCATCCCGGCGGCCGGCTGCAACACGCCCCACACCAGATTCTGGATGGCGATCGCGAACGTGAACTGCGAGACGGAGATGCCCACGTCCTGCGTGACCGGGGGCATGAACAGGCCCAGGCTCTGGCGCAGGCCCATGCCCAGGCTCAGCATGACCATCGCGCCCACCAAGATCGGCATGACTGGGCGCAAAGCGCTCAGGTTCGACATCCAACTTCCTTGAACCCACGCACTGGGCGGTGCGAAGCGCTGGATGTTAGCGCTGCCGCCCCCGGCGCCGGGGCGCTGCACTACAATCGCCCCACTTTCCGAGGAGCGTTGCAAGGCACCCCCGTCATGGCGTGGCGCCCCAGGCTCGGAAACTTGTTTGCAACCGCGCTCACCCGCATGACCAAATCAGGGGTGAGATCTGCCGGTTCCCTTTTGAGATGGCCTGCGGGTTCCCCTATCGACCGGAGCCCGACCTCATGAACGCCGTTCTCAAACCCGCCCACGACCACGCCATCGCCGACCTTTCCCTTGCCGCCTGGGGCCGCAAGGAAATCAGAATCGCCGAAACCGAAATGCCCGGCCTGATGGCCATCCGCGACGAGTTCGC
>CAZBOF010000082.1:0-18152 GCA_964493285.1 uncultured Rhizobacter sp.
CCTTCCTTGATCCCGCCGGCAGCGCTGCGTTCACACCTGTATAGCTCGCGCAGTTGGCGCTCGTGCCCAACCCCTCCACCCGCACCGTCTCCAGGTTGCGCGTGTGATTGTGTGAAAAGCAAGTTCTATAACCAGAAAAATCATCGCTACTGTACAAATTTCCATCTGTAAAGAGGACTTGGCTCCTGACTTTGCACGATGAACAGGCCCCTCCAAAAAGTGAAGACAAAAATCTATATCCCGCCAACTTGGTATACGAATATATTCTGGAGGTTCCGAGGGGATCAATCACTTCTCGCCTTATATTGTCTGGATAATAAAAAATTGAATATCTATTTACTCCTTGGCCTTGTTCGGTTGATATTGGGCGATCATGAAGATATCTGTATAACCCTTGATTGGACCCTAACTCGCTCTCCACCCTTGTCAGAAGACCACCTCTTCCCAAGGAGGAGGTAACCTTGTCTGATTCATCGTAATAGTATTTCTTTTGCGTGCCATCGGGGTATACGACACTAACCAGACGGGCACATCCAATATGGCCACACTCGCCAATAGAGGAGGTACTCCATAGATACTCTATGACTTCATTTCCAGGTAGTATTGCCTGAGTTGGCAAGCCATTTTGATTAACCCTAAACTCTATCTCCCTCCCATTTTCTTCTCTTAGAAGCGCAGGCCACCCCGATGAAGACGAAGAGACAATAATGCTTCGGCCATTGATATGGCTCACTCGTTCCAAATCTCCATTTGACGAGTAACTTTCTATTTTATTGAGATATGGGCTTGTTAACAAAAATCCACCGCCTAATCTTTGGGTTAATCGATCATTCATTTGTCGATTGCTTGTTGTCAATTCTTCACCCAAGTATCGATTTACTTGCCCCTTGTCATCTACGGACAGAGAAAAGGGCTCCTCATGCCCTCCTCTCACAAAGTTGAAGCAGTGGAGATAGCGTTGTGATGAATTGGCAGGGAGCGGGAGAGTTATGTAGGCTGAGTAACACTCCTTTTCTGATATTCTCGCCTCCCTCAAATCAGCAATCCGCCTGGAATAGCTGAGGGAGAATACTCTTCGCATGGAGTTGTAAAATCTATCAATGGTTATTGTGCTTCCTCTTGAATAAAGAGGAGAGTAATCTCTCTCAGTTTGAAACTTTATCCCTGTATTGGCGTTAATGGGGTTTCCAATCACGCCATAGCCTTCGCCGCATTCACGAGGATGACATAGCTCCTCCTCATTCCGCCTCTCACACCACTGAACTGACTCTTTAACGTAACCTCCGTCTCGATAAGATAAAGCCTTGAAAGATGAGGTAAATCCAGTTGGGCAATGAAAGGAGATTCCCGTCATAATGAAGGAGTCAGTCTCCACTCGCCAAGGGGAATTCGAATTATCCCTTGTGTATCTAATTACTCTTTTGCAATGGCGAGTTGCCTGCTCATTCACAATGGCTGGCACTATGTCGCAACGCGCATCGCCGCTTGCTGAATTTAGCTCCTCACCCCATTCTAATTTTTTATTTGGATTGGCCGCAATAACGCTTTCAGCATATTGCTGCATATGTTGAAGCGCCTCGCTTGATGAAACAAAGTGTGGATAAGGGGAGGTGTGACTTGTATAGGTAACAAATGGATCAACCCGGATATATTCATTTGCCAAGGACGTGTATGAATTTAGGAGCAGGAAGAACGCAACAAAGCCTTTAACAAGCGGAAGGTCAGACAAGCTGCCTGCTTTCGTGAAATACCAACTCATCCGTCACTCCCTACTGTCGTTTGTTGTACGCGTCCCGGTGCGTCGATGCTCCCCAGGCCTCTTGCCATTTCAAACTGCCCTTGGCGACCTCCCCCTCTTCGCCGATGCAGTTTCACTCCATGGATAGCCGCTCCATCTCGCTTTCTGACATGCCAATAGAACGTAAAAACAACTGGTTATTTAGTCATTCTTCACGTAGTTCAGTACATCCCCATTTGGGGGTATTGCTATCAACCTTGACGGGACATAAGCAACAGAATTCCCACGTCAGTACCACCGATCCCGGATTCACGCTTATGCAGGAGGATGAAGGCCACTGCGGACATGGCCTTTCAGGGTCATGTGCTGATGGAGACCCGATCGGGGCTACTCATCAGGGCGGTCGTCACTCACGCGCTGACGACCTGGGCGAGCGAGTCGCGGCACTGAGCATGCTCGACGCAGTGCCAAGCACTCATCACAAGGTCATCGAAGTCTTGTCACGCTGGTCAGCGTGCGCATGGAGCGCCGCTGTTCATGCGGTCAGACAACGGCCCCGAGGAGGTCCCCTCCCACAGCAGCCTGCAATACTTGATCCCGGCGGAGTTCAAGCAGCAACTTCATCCTGACTTCGACTTGCCGTCTTCTAGGATTCACAGTATTGACTAACCCGAGCAGGTCACCGCCACGTTCCCGGTCTTCACCACTGGTGGTTGCAGACATATGGCAATTCGTTCAGCTTAGAGCGGCGAAATGGAGGCGCCTGCTAACGACTCTCCGCTTCATTTCACCCACCTGAAGCGAAGAGGCTCGACTACAAGAATCGCACCGCGCAGGCGGCGGCGGTGGACACCGCGACTACGCCACTTTGAGCGGCTTGTAGGCCACGGCCTTGATCTCGATCAGCAAGTGCGGGTGCGGCAGCTGGTGCACCGCGACCGTGGTGCGCGCGGGGCCATCAAAGCCGAAGAACTCCCCGTACACCTCGTTGTAGCCGCCGAAGTCGTTCATGTTGACGAGGTAGCTGCTGATCTCCACCACGTCGGAGAGATCGGCGCCCACGCTTTGAAGAATGTCGCGGATGTTCTCGATGACGGTGCGCGTCTGCACGCGGATGTCGAGCCGGGTGGTGCCCATCGCGTCGGCCTCGGCGCCAGCGAAGGAGTTGTCAGGCCGCCGCGAGCTGGTGCCCGAGACGAAGAGAAAGTCGCCGGCCCGCTTGACGTGCGGGAACTTGCCGCGCGGCATGGCCTTGCCTTCAACGAGCTTGGCCGTGGTGTCTGTACTCTTCGTCATCACGCTTCCTTGCCCCGCACCGAGAACGACACGCTGCCCAGTTGCTGCATCTCGCAGCGCACGTGCATGCCGGGCGCCAACGCCACGGCCGCCGTGGCGGCGCCCGCCATCACCAGCGATCCTGCTTCGAGGCGCTGTCCCGCTTCACCGGCCAGGCGCGCCGCAGCCACCAGGCAGCGGATGGGGTGCCCAAGCAGCGCGGCGGTGCTGCCGAGTTCCACCGCACGGCCATTCACGCTGAGCACGAGGCCGAGGTTGGAGAAGTCAATGTCCGGCGAATGCCAGGGCCCGACGACGAGACTGCTCGACGAGGCGTTGTCGGCGATCACGTCGGCCAGCGAGAACTTGAAAGCCTCGTAGCGCGAGTCGATCAGCTCGATGGCCGGCGCAATGGCTTCCACGGCGGCCAGCGCTTCCAGCGGTGTGACGACGCCTGCCAACGGCTTGCGCAGCAGAAAACACACCTCGGGCTCGGCGCGCGGGTGCACGAAGTCAGCGACGTTCACGCTGCCGCCCTCCTCGGCCAGCATGTCGGAGGTGAGCACGCCCCAGATCATGTCGGAGACACCCATCTGCGCCATCTTGGCGCGGCTGGTGAAGCCCATCTTCACGCCGATGCGGCGGTGTCCGCGCGCGATGCGCCGCGCCACGAGCGCGTTCTGCACGTCGTAGGCGTTGGCGAGCGTGAGGCCGTCGGCCTCGGTGTGCTGGGCAACGGGACGGGAGTGGGTCGCCGCGTCGTCCAGACGCGCAGCGAGGCGTTCGATGTCGATGGTCATGGTGTATTCCTCAAGCGGCGGCGCCAAAGGCAGCGCGCACGCTGCCCAGGCCATGGATGCGTGCCTCGAACACGTCGGACGGGCGCACCGGCACCATCGGGCCGAGCGCGCCGGTCAGCACGGTGTCGCCGGCTTTCAGCGGGCGGCCCAGGCGGGCCATCGTGCGCGCCAGCCACAGGGCGGCGTTCAGCGGGTGCCCGAGGCAGGCCGCGCCGACGCCGAAAGACACCGGTTCGCCACCACGCTCCATCACCATGCCGGCCAGGCGAAGGTCCACCGCGTCCAGCTTCACGGGCGTGTGGCCCAGCACGTACAGGCCGGACGAGGCGTTGTCGGCGACGGTGTCGATGAAGCGGATGTTCCAGTCGGCAATGCGGCTGCCCACGATCTCGATGGCAGGCAAGGCGTAGGCCGTGGCGCGCAACAGGTCGGCAGGCGTGAGGCCTTCGTCGGGCAGGTCGCGATCGAGCACCAGCGCCACCTCGGCCTCCACCTTGGGTTGCATCAGGCGGCGCCAGGGCACTTCCTCGTTGTCGCCATAGGCCATGTCGGCAAACAGGATGCCGAAGTCGGGCTGGTCGACACCGAGCTGCTTCTGCACCGACACCGAGGTCAGGCCGATCTTGCAGCCCACTGGCCGGCGTCCCTGCGAGATCCAGCGCTCGGTATTCAGGTTCTGCACCGCATAGGCGGCGTCATTGCCACCGGCGGCCAGCAATTCGCGCACCGGCACGCAGGGTGTGCCGGTTTCATGCGATTGCCAGAGCATCTCGGCCACGTGGCGCAAGGTGTCGACCGGCATGCCGGCCTGGGTGGATGGGACGTCGTTCGTCATTGCTCGGCCTCCTCGATGCGGATGCACACGTTGGTGAGTTCGGAATAGAAGTTCATCGAATGCATGCCGCCTTCGCGCCCGATGCCTGACAGCCCACTGCCGCCGAATGGCGTGCGCAGGTCGCGCAGGAACCAGGAGTTCACCCAGGCGATGCCGACCTTCATGGCCTGCGAGACGCGGTGGCCGCGGTTGAGGTTGGTGGTCCAGATGGTGGCGGCCAAGCCGTACTTGGTGTCGTTGGCGCGACGGATCACCTCCGCCTCGCTGTCGAACGGCGTCACGTGGCAGATCGGCCCGAAGATCTCTTCGGTGATGCAGCGTGCGGTGTCAGGCAGGCCGGCGATGACGGTGGGCTCGACCCAGTAGCCCTGGTCGCGTGCGTCGCCGAACTTCGGTGCACCGCCGCCGGCCACGATGGTGGCGCCCTCGTCGCGGGCCAGCGCGTAGTAGCTCAGCACCTTGTCGCGGTGCTCGGCCGAGATCAGCGGGCCCATGGTGGTTTGCGCATCGGTGGGCCAGCCCAGCTTGACCTCGCGGATGCGCGCGCCGAGCGCGGCCACGAAGCGGTCATAGATCGGGCGCTCGACGAACACGCGCTCCGAGCACAGGCAGACCTGCCCGCTGTTGAGGTAGATGGCGCGCATCATGCCGTCGACGGTCTTGTCGAAGTCGCAGTCGGCAAACACGATGGCTGCGTTCTTGCCGCCAAGCTCGAACGAGATCGGCTTCACATGCTCGGCCGCGGCGCGCATGATGGCCGAGCCCGTGCGCGACTCGCCGGTGAAGGTGATCGCGTCGATGTCGGGGCTGGTGGTGATGAACTCGCCGGCCGAGTCGGGGCCGAAGCCATGCACCAGGTTGAAGACCCCGGGCGGGACGCCCACCGCATCCATCACCTCGGCCAGCAGCGTGGCGGTGCCCGGCGTTTCTTCCGAGGGCTTGCACACCACGGCGTTGCCGCAAGCCAGCGCCGGTGCGACCTTCCAGGTCAGCAGCAGCAGCGGCAGGTTCCACGGCGAGATGATGCCCACCACGCCGAGCGGCTTGCGCACGGTGTAGTTGATGGCGTGCGCACCGTCGGGCAGGTCGGTGCGGAACGATTCCAGCGGGGCGGTCTTGATCATGTCCGCGAAGATGCGGAAATTGGCCGCACCGCGCGGGATGTCGATGGTGGAAGCCAGCGACGTGGGCTTGCCGGTGTCGCTCATCTCGGCGGCCAGGAAATCGTCGAAGCGGCGGTCGATCTCGTCGGCCACGCGGTACAGCAAGGCTGCACGGTCGGTCACCGACATCTTGCCCCATGGGCCTTCGACGGCGCTCCGGCCCGCGGCGATGGCCGCATCGACCGTGGCACGGTCGGCCTCATGCACCTGCGCGATGACGGAGCCGTCGGCGGGGTTGAAGTCGTCGAAACAACGGGCCGATTCGACGAACCGGCCATTCACGTAATTGCGGTACTGCTTCATAAGAAGATCTCTCTGATTGCCAGGCCTTGCAGCAGGATGTTTCGCCCCGTCGCCAGGCCTGTGTTCATGCGGTGCAGGCCAACACGCCTGTCACCTCGCGTCATAGCAGCCTCACAACGGCGGCGCCGTTGCCGTACTGCGGGCCGTAGCCCAGAACCTTCACTTCGCCAAGCCGTCCGCCGAGTGCGCCGAGCGCGAACGCGAAGTGCTTGAAGCCCATGTCCACCTTGGCCTGGGCGATGTAGTCCGGCATCTGGCGTGCCAGTTCTTCCAGCTCGCGCTGCTCGATGAGCGAGAGGATGCGACGGTTCCATTCGTCGTCGGTGGCCGAAGCCACCTTGTCTCCTTCAAGCGGGCGGTCGTCGCGGAAGGCGGTGCCCGACAACTCGCCCACCGCCAGCACCACCACCCGTTTTCCTTGCGCCGTCGCCTGCGCCGCAGCCACCTCGCCCAGACGCCGCGTGCCCTCGTAGTCGAGATAGAGGTTGTTCGCCAGCGTCACCATCGGGATGGCGCTGTGCGCGTTGACGAGCGCATTCACCGACAAGGTGCCCGAGTCGATCGGGAAGCCCGCGTAGTCCACCAGCTTGGAGCGAACCCCGGCCTTGTTCGCGGCCTTCGCACAGGCACGCGCCAGCGACACATCGGTGGTGATGTCGTAACGCATCTCGCCGAACTCGTGCCAGTTTTCGTCCACGTGCAGGCCGGTGATGCGCGAGCGGCCTTGCCAGAGCTGGTCGAGCACGGCCAGCCAGCGAGTCGAATACACCACCAGCGTGTCCGGGCGCAGCGCTTCGATCTCGCGCGAGACCTGCGCCATGCCCGACAGCAGGTCGGCATAGGCCGGCACATCGGGCCGCAGGGTCAGCAAGGGGCTGCCCGGCAGGAGGTAGGCACCCACCACGCCCGGCTGGTCGGCCAAGGCTTCGCGGTCGGCGTCGGCGTTATGGCCCAGCAGCAGCCGCTTGAACTGTTGCCAGCTCGACGGGCCGCGCCCTGCCCGCTGCGGGTGGCGCAGGTCGTGCACCACACCCATCAGGCCGCGCGGCAGCAGCAGCATCAGCAGGATCGACAAGCCACCGAGCACCAGCAGGCCTTGCCCCGCCACGGCCCCCAGCAGGCGGTCCACGATGATGAACAGCACCGCGCCGATCACCGGCCCGGCCACCGTGCCCATGCCGCCGGCCACCACCACGAAGACGATGTAGGAGGCCCAGGAGATCGCGAACGCGGACGGCGGCGTGATGATCACCACGTCCATGAAATACAGGCCCGATGCGAGGCCGGTGATGAGCGCGCTGAACAGGAACACGCTCGCCTTGACCTTGCTAACGTCGACGCCGCTGCTGCGTGCGGCTTCTTCATCGTCGCGCACCGCCGTGAGCGCCAGGCCGTAGGCCGAGCGCATCCAGCGCCAGATGACGGCGGTGGTGACGATCAGCAGCACCAGGGCCACGTAGTACAGCGCCAGCGGCGTCACGTCCGACTTCAGCTGCATGCCGCCGCCGGCGCCCGCCACATTCCAGCCGTTGAACACGGTCGCCACCGATTCCGCGATGAGCCAGGTGGCGATCGCGAAGTAGGCGCCTTGCAGGCGCAGCAGCGGCAGCGCGCCCAGGAAGATCAGCAGCAAGATGGCCACGCGGCGCACGTAGTCGCTCTTGAACACGTCGGCCTCGGGCTGGACGGCGATCAGCCATTCGTACAGCACCCAGACCACCACGGCCACGCCGACGCCGATCCCCATGCGCCGCTTGCTGCCGCTTTCACGCAATGGCAGGCACAGCAGCCAGGCGAACAGCAGCGACACGATGCCCGAGACCGGCCACGCGACCCAGATCGGCGTTTGCGCGTAATAGAAGACAAGCGCCTGCGCAAAGCCACCCAGCCCGATGAAGACCTGCTGGCCGAAGCTGAGCAGGCCGGCGTAGCCCGCCATGAGGTTCCACGCATGCCCCAGCAGCGCGAACACGAACACCGAGAAGAGCAGGTGCAGGGTGTAGCTGTTGCTGGGCAGCGCACTCGGCAGGATCAGCAGCGCGAGCGTGACGACCAGCAGCCACACGGCCCCCCGGCGGCCTTCGAACAACGCGGCCACGGCATGCAAGGGCCGCCGCGTCGCACCGTGGCGCGACGCTGGGCTGGGGACGGCGGAAGTCTCTTTCGTCATTTTGCGAACAAGCCTTGCGGGCGCAAGGCCAGCACCAACAGGATCAGGAGATAGCCCGCCACCTGCTGCGCGGCGGGCCCGAAGTACGTGCCGGCCAGCACCTGCACGATGCCCAGCAGGATGCCGCCGACGAAGCTGCCCGCCAGCGACCCCAGCCCGCCGAGGATCACCACGCCGAAGGCCATCAGCAGGAACGGGGGGCCGTCGAACGGCTGGAAGGAGCGCGACATGCCGACCATGAATCCGGCGATCGAAGCCGATGCCAGCGCCACGCCGCTGGCCACGGCGTAGATGTGCGAGGTGCGCATGCCCATCAGTGCTGCGATCTCGGGGTCGTCGGATGCTGCGCGGATCGCTCGCCCGACATGCGTGGAGCGCATCCACAACGCCAGCCCCCCGAGCAACACCGCCGCGGCGACGAAGAAACCCAGCCGCAGGGTGGACACGCTCAGGTCTTCGGTCAGGCGGATCGCCGAGAACGACAGGTCGTTGCGGATGGTCGCCGCATCGGAGTTGAAGATCAGCAGCATGCCTTGGCTGAGCACGATGGACAGCCCGAAGGTCACCAGCAGCGGCAGCATCAGCCCGAACACCGGCGACATGCCGCGGCGTTCGGCCGACTGCACCGACACGTGGTTGAGCAGGCCGCGCTGCACCGCGTAGCCAATGGCGTACATCACCGGCACCACCACCACGAGCGACCAGAACGGCACCACCGGGATCACGCTCAGGAGCGTGACGCAGAGGTAGGCCGCCACGATGAGCCAGTCGCCGTGCGACAGGTTCACCAACCGCATGACGCCGAAGTTCAAGGCCAGGCCCACGCTGATGAGTGCGTAATAGCCGCCCAGCATGGCGCCCGAAAGAATGCCGTTGGCGAGGTCGACGCCGACCCAGTAGAAATCGATCTCAGCCATGCGAGGCTCCTGCAGCATGGCCAGGGCCGGTGCCGAAATAGGCGGCCGTGATCTCGTCGACGCTCACCTCGCCGGGGCGGCCTTCCAGCACGATGCCGCCTTCGAGCATGACGACGAAGCGCGTGCAGTTGGCGAGCGCACGGTTGAGGTCCTGCTCGACCACGATGGTGGTGGTGCCGCCGGCCACGATCCGCTTGAAGTTCTTGTAGATCTCATCGACCATCGCCGGCGACAGGCCCAGTGACAGCTCGTCGAAGATCACGAGCTGCGGCGACGACATCAGCGCGCGGCCGATGGCCACCATCTGCTGCTCGCCGCCCGACATCTGCGACACCACTTGCCGGCGGCGCTCCCGCAGGCGCGGGAACAGCGTGTAAACCTCCTCGAGCTTGGCGCCCATGGCGGGCCTGCAGCGCGGCAGGAAGGCGCCCGCGAGCAGGTTGTCTTCGACCGACATGCGCGTGAACAGGCGCCGCCCTTCGGGCACCAGCGCCACGCCGGCATCGACGATGCGGTCGGGGCTGAGCGCCTCCAGCCGCTGGCCGTTGAACTCGATGGTGCCGCGGATGCGCGTGCGGCTCCCGTGCCCCATCAAGCCGACCAGCGAACGCAGCAGCGTGGACTTGCCGGCGCCATTGGCACCGATGATGGCGAGCACCTCACCGCGCTGCAGTTCCAGCGAGATGTCGTAGATGGCCCTCAGCTCGCCGTAGTAGGCCGACAAGCTGGTGACGCGCAGCACCGGGGCTGCCTGCGGGGAGTCAGACACCGAGATAGACACGCTTGACCTGTGGAAGTTGGATGACGTCGTGCGGCCGCCCGATGGCCAGCACCTTGCCGCCCGCCAATGCCATCAGGCGGTCGGTGGCGGTGAGCATGGTGCGGATCACGTGCTCGATCCAGACCACCGTGGTGCCCATGGCGCGGATGCGGCGCACGAGGTCGATGAATTCGCTGACTTCGGATTCGGTGAGCCCGGCGGCCACCTCGTCGATGAGCAGCAGCTTGGGACGCATGGCCAAGGCCCGCGCCAGCTCATGGCGCTTGCGCACCAGCAGCGGCAGGCGTCCGGCCAGCGTGTCGGCATAGCGTGTCAGGCCGGTGGTGGCCAGCGTGCGCTCGATCCACGCGGTGGCGTCGGCGCCATGCAGGCCACCCGCGAAGGTGGCCGCGACACGCAGGTTGTCGAACACCGTCATCTGGCCGAACGGACGCGGCACCTGGAAGGTGCGCGCGATGCCGAGGCGGGCTCGGTCGTGCGTGACGAGCCCGGTGATGTCGCTGCCGCGGAAGATCACCTGGCCGGCCGACGGCGCCACATGGCCCGACAACATGCCGAACAGCGAGGTCTTGCCGGCGCCGTTGGGGCCGATCACACCGAGGATTTCGCCCTCGGCCACGCTGAAGTCGATCTCGTTGGCGACTTGGATCGCGCCGAAGGACTTGCTCAGCCCATGAACGGTGAGGATGTCGGCCATGGGTCAGCGGTGCGGCGTATTGGCCGCTTGCAAGACCCACTGGCACAGGAAGCTCTTGGGATCCTCGAAGCCGTAGATGGCGGTGAAGTGATTCGCTTCGGGCTGCGCCCAGGTCTTGGCGCGGTTGCCCACTTCCTTCCAGCGCTCGAGATAGCGCTCGGACTGGCGCTGGAATTCGTTCGGCTCCGCACCGCCCCAG
The DNA here is from genome assembly GCA_964493285.1 of uncultured Rhizobacter sp. GTDB lineage: Bacteria > Pseudomonadota > Gammaproteobacteria > Burkholderiales > Burkholderiaceae_C > Rhizobacter. The sequence goes on from CAZBOF010000082.1 coordinate 10,879, forward strand.
GTGATCAGCGCCGGCGTCGGCGTAGCGCGTGCGTGGAACAGCGGCGAGTTGCGCTGAATGACGCCATCGTCCAGCTGAATCAGCGGCTGCATGTTGCTGTAGCGCAGCGGACGCAGGTCGTACAAACCGCTCACCATCACGGCACCGCGAAGCGGGTCCTGTGGCAAGCCATATTCTTCGGCCCACGGCGTTTGCACGCACATGGCCGTGAGGTGGCCGCCGGCCGAATGGCCGCCGACCACCACACGCTCGGGGTCGCCCCCGTAGCGATCGATGCGACGCAGCACCCACGCCACCGCCGCCCTCGCCTGCCGGCTGATCTCGTCGATCGACACCTTGGGCGCCAGTGCGTAGTTCACCACCACCGTGGTGATGCCGAGCTGGTTCAAGCCCAGTGCCACGCAGCTGAATTCCTTGGAACTCAGCATGCGCCAATAGCCGCCGTGGATGAACACGAACACCGGCGCGTTGCGGTCGGCGGCCGGGAAGATGTCCAGCGTCTCATCCCGTGTGGGACCGAACGGCACATCGAGCACGGCGTTGCTGAACCGGTGGCGGGCCAGCCGGCTCTCCTCGGTGAAATGGCGGGCATACACCGAGAAGTCGGGCACCGAGGCTTCGACGTCGTACTGCGCGTCGATCTCGGCCTGGGTGGTGAACTGGCGATACAGGGCAGGCATCGGCAAGGAGCGTGAGTGCGTAGGTTCGTCGTTTACTTGTAGAGCACCATCTCGCCCGTCTTCTTCACGTTCGGGTAGACCGCGTTGTAGACGTTCTCCTTGACGAGGCGTTTGGTCTTGCCGTCGTAGCGCCATTGCGCGCCGCCGAGCGGCTGCACCGAATACTGCTGCGCATTGAACTTGACCGGACCGGCGACGGTGTCGAGGTCGGTCGTGGCCAGGGCCTTCAGCACCGCGGCACGGTCCTTGGTGCCAGCGCGCTGGATCGCGTCGAACAGCACGTCGTAAGACGCATCGTCATAGCCGAGCGGCGGGATGTACTGCTTCTTAGTCTGGCCTTCGTAGGCGTTCACGAGCGCCTGGCCGTCGTAGCCGCCGAACTTCGACTTGCCGGGATAGGCCGGCGACCAGAAGTTCACCGACAGCAAACCGTAGCCCGCCTTGCCCAGCGCATTCATCGGCTCGGGGTAGCCGGTGCCCTTGTCGATGATGTACATCTTGGGCGCATAGCCGGCCTGGGCCGCTTGCTGCAGGTAGTTCTGCATGTCCGGCGGCGCGAGCACGCCGGTCACCACTTCCACGCGGTTGCGCTTGAACTGGTTGATGACGGCCGAGAAGTCAGGCAGGCCCTGCTGGAAGCGGCCGGGATCGGTGGGCTTCCAGCCTTCCTTCTTGAACACCGGGTCGAAGATCTGGGCGAACACGGTGCCGTCCGGATCGTTCGGGTACAGGTAGCCGATGTTGCCGTTGAAGCCGCCCGGCAGCGCCTTGATCATGCCCACGTGGTTCTGCACCAGGTCAGGCACCGAGAAGAAGAAGTGGAAGGTGTACTTGTAGGTCTTGGGCTTGCCGTCCGGGCCGAACAGCCAGGCTTCCACCGGCGTGTTGGTCGTGATGCAGGGAATCTGGTTGCGCTCGCACAGGTCGGCCGGGGCGTTGGTGGTGTCGGGCGTGCCCTGCGCCATCAGGAAGTCGACCTTGTCTTGCAAGATCGCGCGCGTTGCGGCTTCTGCCGAACCGGCCACGGTGCTCTTGCTGTCGTAGATCTTGTATTCGATCTTGCAGCTCTGGTTGCCGACCTTCAGGCCGCCCGCCTTGTTGATCGGGTTGATCTTGTTCTCATCGACCCAGGGGGTGTCCTTGCCGACGTCGGCCAACGGGCCGGTGACCGGCACGACGCGGCCGATCTTGATGGTGCACGACTGCGCGTAGGCGCCTGTGCTGAGTGCGGCAGCGAGGCTGCCCACAGCAATGGCTGCGATCTTCATTGACAACTTCATGATGGCTCCAGGGGTAAGAGGTGCGGGAACAAAGAAGCGGGGGACGACAGGCAGCGAGCCGGCGGCTCAGGGAACGAACTCGACCACCGCGCCGCCGCTGCCGTACAGCGGGCCGTAGCCGTGGATGCGGGCACTGGCGTAGCGGCCGCCGAGCCCGCCCAGGATCCAGTGCAGGTGCTTGAAACCCATCTCGGGCTTGGCTTGCGCGACGTATTCCGGCAGCACGCTGCGCAGCTGGCCCACGTCGCCCGACTCCAGCAGGCGCAGCACGCGCTGGTTCCACTGGTCGTCGGCGTTGCTGTGCAAGCGGTCGTTGCGGATGTCGATCTGCTCGCGGAACATCGCGTTGGACAGGCCACCCACGCCCACCACCGCCACGCGCTTGACCTTCTCCAGCGCGCACTGCACGGCCAGCGCCCCGAGCTTCTCGGTCTGCTCGGCACTGTGGTACAGGTTGTTGGACGCGACCAGCACCGGCAAGGCCTCGGTGCCCATGTCCATCTGCGCGCACGCGGTGATGGTGCCGCTGTCGATCGGGAAAGCGTCGTAGTTCACCCCGCGCGCATGAACCCCCACGCGCGCCGATGCCGCCGCGCAGGCGTGCGCCAGTTCGGTGTCGGCCACGATGTCGAACGGCAGTTCACCGTACTCGTGCCAGTTCTCGTCGACATGCACGCCTTGGCTGCGCCGCCGGGTGAGCCATTGCTGGTCCAGCACGGCCATCCATTGGGTCGAGTACACCACCACCACCTCGGGGCGCGAAGCCGCCAGCGCCCGGCTGGCGCGCTGGTAGGCCGAGCTGATGCGACCCCACGGCAGGTTGTCTGGCTTGAGCTGCGGCAGCGGGCAGCCGGGAACGAGGAATGCGGAAACGACAGGCATCGCGCGACCTCAATCCACGAGGCTGGTGGAGAAGCCGCCGTTCGACCCCGTGCCGCGCGGCCGGTCGAAGCGGGCATCCGTGCCTTGCGCAGCGCGGGCACCGCCCGCATCCAGCCGCGACAGGCCGGCCTTGTGCAGCGGCCACTCCATCACCGCGTTGCCGGTGCCGATGACCGAGCCGTAGCCGTACAGCTCGGCTTCGATCTCCGGGTACTGCATGGCCGAGAACATCCAGGTGAATGCGCCCGACTTCACCTCGGCGAAGGCTTCGTCGATGAATTGCGGCAGCAGCTTGAAGACTTCCTTCGTCTTGCCCTTGCGCATGAGTTCGATCATGCGCATGTCCCACTTGTAGCCCTCGTAGTTCTGCGGGTGCTCCTGCGACATGTCTTCGGGAATCGCAGGCTCCTCATGGAAGTGCCAGTGCGACAGCGTGTTCGACGCCAGCAGCACCGCGCGCTTGCCGCTCTTGCGGATGGCCTCGCGCGTGCCCTTGCCCAGCAGGTCCATCTCGCCCATGCCTTCCTTCGTGTTCAGGTAGTAGGGCGAGTTGTTGGCCGAGATGCACACGACGGGGATGTCCCATTCGGGGCGGATCATGTGCAGCGTGGTGATGGTGCCGTAGTCGACCCGGAAGTTCGGATTGCGCATCATCTTGGTCACCAGCCCCAGCTGGCGCCCTTCTTCAGCGCAAGCCTCCGCCAGCTCCACGTCCACCTCCAGCGAGAACTGGTAGCGGAACAGGTTCGGGAAGATCGGGTCGACCGACTTGCCGCTCATCTGGCGCACGCCGAGGAAATGGTGACCCACCTGCGTGATCCAGTGCGGCGTGTGGATCAGCAGCACGTCGGGCTTGAGTTCGGCCAGGCTGGCGCGGGCGCGCTCGTAGGCCCAGCGCAGCGGCTCCCAGCCGCCTTGCGAACGCGGCTCGTTCTGCGGCGGGTTCTCGCCGTAGACGAGGTGGGGCGGGTGCGGGGCGAGAAAGCCGGAGAGGATTTCACCTTGTGCCATAAGAACGTCCTTTCAATCACAGGTCACGGCTGATGCCGCCAAGCCGGCGCGTTGTCATCGCCCAGCAGAAACTGGAATTCGATCTCCACCGCCGCGCCCAAGGGCAAGGCGCTGACACCCACAAAGGTGCGCGCCGGCGGCACCACGTCGGCGAATGCCTCGTCCCAGGCCCGGTTGACCTCGGCCGACGCATCGGCGCCCACGCAGAACACGCGCGCCACCAGGAGCTGCGACATCGACCAGCCCATTTCATCGGCCAGTGCACGCACATTGCGCAGCACCTGGGCGGCCTGGCCATGGGCTCCGCCTGCGGCCAACTGGCCGGTGCGGGCGTCCAGCCCCACCAGGCCGGAGACAAACACGAAAGGCCCCGCCTGGACCACGGGGCTGTAGCGAAAGCGCGGCGTCGGCAGCGTCTTGGAAGACAGGGTGACGCGGCGGAAATCAGCGGGTGGCGGCATGTGCGGGGCAGGTCGGATGCAGAAATTTAGAACGTATACGCCCCATAAAAATAGCGCGTATACGTGCAACTTTCGCTGAAGTCTAGGAACCCCGCACCACAAAGTCAAGACAACATTGCGGTTGATTTTCTAGGTAGTTTCTCTGACAAATCACTGGAAAAGCCGCGATTGACGCGGTTCGGATTCAGGCTTATAACCGGCATGATGCGAAGGCATCGATCGATGTTTTTATATGACGTATACACCCTATTCTGATGCACAATCCCACCCCAGCGCATGAGGCGATCCGTTCAGTCGCGAGCATGAAAGATGCCAGCCCGAAGCGCCATGAAGGGGGACGTGCAAATTGAGTTCCATGACCGTCAAACCGAAAAGAAACACCGTCGTTCAAGGCAGCAAGGCGTCCACCGATGCACGCTTGTCCATCTCCCCCGCCACGCGCCGGATCCTCGACACCTTCCGTCTCGAAGAGGTGGCCTCCCACCTCCTGCGGCGCGCGCATTTCGCAGCCGAGGAGATGTTTGCCCAGGAGTTCGCCGAAGAGTCGATCACGCCGCGACAGAAGGCCGCTCTCGTGATGCTGTACCAGAACCCCGGCATCAGCCAGAACGCGCTGGCCGACAAGCTCTTCATGGACCGCAACACGGTGGCCGAGATGGTCAAGCGCATGTCGGCCAGCGGCCTGATGAGCCGGCGCGCCTCGCCCAGCGACCAGCGTGCCTACGAACTCTTTCTCGCCGCCGATGGCGCAGCGCTGCTCGATCGCGTGATGCCGCGCGACGTGCTGCTCGAACAGAAGGTGCTGGAACGCCTGCCCGCCGAGTACCGCCCGTTGTTCATCAAGTGCGTGCGGCTGATCATCGAGCCGCCATCCGATGACGACGCTCCGGCGCTTGCCCCCGGCGCCTCCGAACCCGCACAGCGGCGGGGCGTCGCCGCCACCTGAATCTCCGCATCCTTCAACACTCAAATCACGTCTACGTCATGGAAGTCAACTTCGGACTCGTTCTGCTGGCGATTGTTGTCGTCGTCATTGCCATCGTGGTGCTCTGGTGGGTGCTCGCCAAGCTCTACCAGCGCTCCACCACCGAGCGCGCCTTCGTGCGCACCGGGTTCCTCGGCCAGCGGGTGGCGATTTCCGGCGGCGCGCTGGTGATCCCCGTGCTGCATGAGGTGACCTGGGTCAACATGAATACCCTGCGCATCAGTCTGTCGCACCACAACGAGAACGCGCTGATCACCCAAGATCGTTTGCGCATGAACGTGGATGCCGACTTCTATGTGCGCGTGAAGGCCGACGCCGCCTCCGTGACCGCCGCGGCGCGCTCGCTGGGTGTCAAGACCGCGTCCGTGGATGCGATGCGCGAACTGCTCGAAGCCCGCTTCAACGACGCGCTGCGCACCGCGGCGGCCGAATCCACGATGGAGCACCTGCACGAACACCGCAGCGAGTACTCGGCACGCGTTCGCGCGCTGGCCTCCGCCGGCATCGACACCAGCGGCCTGGAGATCGACAGCGTCTCCATCTCCAAGCTCGACCAGGCTTCGCGGGAGTTCTTCAATCCGAACAATGCGTTCGACGCCGCGGGCCTGACCATCCTCACCGCCGAGATCGAAGAGCGCCGCCGCCGCCGCAACGAGATCGAACGCGACTCGCAAGTGGCCATCCAGCGCAAGAACCTCGCCGCCGAGCAGCAAATGCTGGAGCTGCAGAAGGAGGAGGAGTACGCCCGCTTGCAACAGGAACGTGAGATCGCGATCCGCCGCGCCCAGCAGCAGTCGCAGATCACCGTCGAGAAGGCCGAGATGCAGCGCTCGTCGCAAGTGGCCGAGGTCAGCGCCGGCGAAGAGATCGAGAAGGCCAAGCTCGCTTCCGATCGCACGCTGCGCGAACAGCGCGTGCGCGTCGACCAGCAGATCCGCGAGATCGAGATCGACAAGTCGCTCAAACTGGAGATCGCCGAAACCCAGCGCCGCAAGGCCCTGGAGATGGCGCAACAGCAAACCGAGATCGAGATCGCCGAGCATTCCAAGCTGCGCAACCAGGCGATGGCGGAATCGGAAACCGTGCGCGCCACCGCGATCCGGGCGGAAGAATCGGTCATCACCGCACGCGAGCTGGAGCGCGCCGAGCGCGAGAAGGCGCTGTCGCTGGTGCATGCCGCCCGCGAGATCGAGGCCAAGGGATTGGCTGTCGTCAGCCAGGCCACCTCAGAGCACGAAGCCGCCCGGCAGCGCGCGCAGTCGCTGCAGGTGATCGCCACCGCGGAAGCCGAGGTCGAGCGCTTGCGCGCCCAATCGGCCGAGCTGCATCACGACACCGAAGCCCGCGGAAGGCGTGCGCTGAACGAGGCAGAGAACATGGCCACCCCGGAGACGGCGGCGCTGCGCATGCGCCTCGCGGCCCTCGCTCAGATCGAAACCGTGGTGCGGGAAAGCGCCAAGCCGCTGGAGCACATCAGCGACATCCGAATCGTCCATTTCGATGGCCTCGGCAACTCGGGTTCCGGTGATGGCGGTGCCGGCGGCGCCAACCCCAGCGTCTCCGACCAGGTGATGAGCAGTGCATTGAAGTACCGGCTGCAAGCTCCCCTGGTAGATTCGCTGCTCAGCTCGGCCGGCATCGACCCCTCCGACACCACCGGGCTTCTGAAGCCTTGAGCAGTCCAAAGGAATTTCTCGCATGACCCGCAAACTCCAAGCCGCGATCATCGGAAGCGGCAACATAGGCACGGATCTGATGATCAAGATCCTGCGCCACGGCCGCCACATTGAGCTGGGGGCGATGGTGGGCATCGACCCGGCGTCGGACGGCCTGGCGCGTGCATCGCGCCTGGGCGTGGCCACCACGCACGAAGGCGCCGAAGGCCTCACCCGCCTGGGCGTGTTCGACGGCATCGACATCGTCTTCGACGCCACCTCGGCCAGCGCGCACGTGAAGAACGATGCGCTGCTGCGCG
>CAZBOF010000083.1:0-12880 GCA_964493285.1 uncultured Rhizobacter sp.
CGCTCGAAGAATGCGAACAGCCCGCCCATCAGGATCGCCGACACCGCGAAGATGATCAGCGTCTGGCCGGTGAGCGTGACGGCCCCGATCTGATAGCGCACGTCCCAGAAGTTCGGGTTGCGAAAGCCTTCGGCGCCGAAGAACAGCAGGCCCAGCCCGGTGAGCGCGAAATGCACGCCCACCGAGACGATCAGCAGCACCAGCACGCTGGCATCGGCCACCCGCTCGTACGCGAGCCGGTACACCAGCGGCCCCAGCGGCGTGACCACCGCGAGCGCGAACAGGCTTTGCGCCCACATCGGCCAGGCGCGCGGGCCGGCCAGAAAAGCCACCGCAAGCACGAGCACCGGAATGGCCATCGTCTTGGCGGCCGCGCCCCACACCTGCCCCGGGGCCTGGCCCTGGCGATAGCCCTTGAAGACGTCGATCACCGTGGCCACCAGCGCCACGGCCAGCAGCAGCCACACCGTGCCCGGCAGGTCGCCCCAGCGATGCCACACCGAACCGACCGGGTTGCCGCTCTGCAAAATCGCGAGGGTGATCGCGCCGTAGGCAACGAACTCGCCCTGCGGAATGAAGATCACGCGCGTGATCGCGAACACCAGCACGAGCGCCAGGCCCAGCAGGGCGTAGATGGCGCCGTTGGTGAGGCCGTCAAGCGTGAGGATGCTGGCGATGGAGAGATCCATGGTGTCCCGGTCGGTTGCGCGCAGGCGAGGGATTCAAGAAAGCAGGGTCGTCCTGGTCAGGCCCCGTGTCCGGGGACTGGCCGCGACGCCCTCGCGGCATCGGCCGCGAGGGTGAAATGGCAGCGGCCGGGACGGCTTACGGCTCGACCTTCCAGTCGCCGTTGACGACCTTCAGCACCACGCCGGTTTCGGTGGTGAAGCCCCAGTGGTTGTCCTTGGAGTAGTTCAGCACGCCATGCGAGACCACGGTGCGGCCCATGTTCTCGATGCCGTCGCGCAGCGCGGTGCGGAAGGCTTGCGTGCCGGGCTTGCCCTTCTTCAGCGCCTCGGGCACGACCTTCTCGAGCACCACCCAGGCGTCATAGGCATGCGCACCGAACTGGTTGCGGCTGCCCACACCGTAGGCCTTCTCGTACTTCTGCACGAAGTCGGCGGCGAGCTTCTTGGAAGGGTGCGTTTCAGCCAGTTGCTCGGGGACCACGGCCGGACCGGACACGACATAAGCGCCTTCCACGTCCTTGCCGCCCAGGCGCATCAGGTCGCGCGACGCGGCCGCGTGGGTCTGGTAGATCGTGCCCTTGTAGCCGCGCTCGACGATCGCCTTGTGGGGCATCGCAGCGCCGCTTCCGGAGGCCACCACCAGAATGGCTTGCGGGTTGGCGGCCACGAGCTTGAGCGCTTGCGCGGTCACGCTGGTGTCCGGACGCGCAAAGCGCTCGATGGCGACGATCTGCGGGCCGCCCAGCTTGGCCGACTCGGCGCGGAAGTCCGTCAGCCAGCCTTCGCCATAGGCGTCGGTGTAGCCCAGGAAGCCCACCGTCTTGATGCCCTGGCGCTTCATGTGCTCGATCATGGCGTACGCCATCACGGCGTTGCTGTGGGCCATGCGGAACATCCACCCGTCCTTGCCCGCTTGCACGGCCGCCGGCGACATCGCGATGTGCGGCGTCTGCGACTCGGCAATGGTGTCGGTCATCGCGATCGCCACCGAAGTCACGGCCGAGCCCATGATGATGTCCGCCTTGTCTTCGGTGATGAACCGCTTGGCGTTGGACACGCCCTTGGTCGGGTCGCCCGCGTCGTCGAGCATCACCACCTTCACCTTCTCGCCAGCCAGGGTCTGCGGCCAGAGCTTGACGTAGTTGCCCACCGGAATGCCCAGGCCCGAGGCCGGGCCGGTGAGCGGCAGGCTCACGCCGATGGTGATGTCGGCGCGAGCGGCCGTTGCGATCATCAGCGTGGCCAGTGCCACGCCCAGGGTCTTGTAGCGCTTCATGTTTCTTTGTCTCCTGTGGGTGAAAGAACGGGGAACGTCTAGCTGCACATCGCCCGAATGTCTTCGGGAACGGGAATCGCACGCAGCCGGTTCGGATCGGCCGCGTCGCGCTGCACGAAGGCACGCACTTCGCGCCCCTCGCACATCAGCTCACCATCGCGCAGGACGCGGTGGATCTGGATGAACACCTTCGGGCGCCACTCCTCGACATGCGTCTCGATGGTGATCGTCTCGCCATAGGTCACGGTCTTGAGAAAGCGGGTGTTGATCTCCAGCAGCGGCGTGCCAACGATGCCGCGCTCTCGTTCCAGCACGCGCCAGGGCTTCACCCCGCACTGCATGAAGAACATCAGCGAGGCGGCGTCCATCCAGCGCGAGAAATTGGGGAAGAACACGATCCCGGCGGGATCGCAATCGCCGAACTGCACTTGGACGGTGTGGGTGGTGGTGCGTGTCATGGATGAAGTGGAAGTCAGCGCGCGGCCATGCGCAGCGCGCCATCGAGACGGATCACCTCGCCGTTGAGCGAGGGGTTCTCAACGATGCCGGCAGCCAGGTGGCCGAATTCCTCGGGCTTGCCGAGGCGCTTGGGGAACGGGATGCTGGCCGCCAGGGCGTCCTGCACCGCCTGAGGCAGTTCGGCGATCAGCGGCGTGAGGAACAGGCCCGGCGCAATCGTGACCGCGCGCACGCCGAACTGGGCGAGATCGCGCGCCAGCGGCAAGGTCATCGCCGCCAGGCCGCCCTTGCTGGCCGAGTACGCCTCCTGGCCCACCTGGCCGTCGAAGGCCGCGGCCGACGCGGTGCACACGAACACGCCGCGCTCGCCGTCGTCCAGTGGTTCCAGCTTGACGATGCGCGCCGCCGTGAGGCGGATCACGTTGTAGGTGCCGACGAGGTTGACGCGGATCACGCGCTCGAAATCTTCCAGCGCGGCCGGTGAGCCGTCTTTCTGCACGATGCGCCTGGCGGTGCCGATGCCGGCGATGTTCATCACGATGCGGGCCGGGCCGTGCGCGGCTTCGGCAGCATCGAGCGCCGCGATGACGGAGGCCGTGTCGGTGATGTCGCACGGCAAGGCGACGCCGCCGATCTGTTCAGCCACTTGCCTGGCAAGCGCGATGTTCACATCGAGCACCGCCACCTTGGCGCCGCGGCTCGCCAGTTCACGTGCGGTGGCGGCACCGAGGCCGGAGGCACCGCCGGTGACCAATGCCGGAATTCCTGGGATCTTCATGTGGGTTCGGTGAAGGACGCGCCTGTCAGGCCGCATCCGGGTTTTCGATCAGCAGCGCCATGCCCTGCCCGCCGCCCACGCACGCCGATGCGATGCCGTAGCGCAGCCCGCTTTCGCGCAGCTGGCGCGCCACCGTGACGGTGAGCCGCACGCCGGTGACCGCCAGTGGATGGCCCAGGGCGATCGCACCGCCATGCACGTTGAGCCGCTCGTCGGGCAATCCGAGTTCGCGCTGCACCGCCAGGACCTGCGCGCCTTGTGCTTCGTTGATCTCGAAGCGGCCGATGTCGGCCAGCGTGAGCCCCGCGCGGTCCAGCAGCAGGCGGATCGCCGGCGCCGGGCCGATGCCCATGATCTCGGGCGGCACCCCCACCGCGGTGGCAGCGCGCACCCGCGCCAGCGGCTTGCCGCCATGCGACTTGAGGTACGCCCCACTCGCCACCACCGCCGCCGCGCCGGCGTCGACCAGCGCCGCGCTGTTGCCGCCGGTCTGCACCCCGCCCGGGTACACCGGGCGCAGCTTGGCGAGCACATCCACCGACGAGGGCCGGGGATGCGTGTCGCGCGCCAGGCGTTCCACCTTGCGGGGCAGGTCCAGGCTGCGCGAGGCATAGCCTTCGAGTTCGAACGTCTCGCTCACCACCGGCACGATTTCGCCTTCGAAATAGCCGGCCGCCTGCGCGTTCACCGCGCGCTCGAACGAGCGCGACGCGTAGGCGTCGACCTCTTCGCGCCGGATGCCGTATTTTCGGGCCAGGTTTTCGGCGGTCTGGATCATCGTGATGTTGGGAGCCGGGTCGATCAGCGCCTCCCACATGAAGTCCTTGAAGTCGACCGGAGCGCCGAGCTTGAAACCCGTGCGGTGCGTGAACGCCGCGATCGGGTTGCGCGTCATCGACTCGGCGCCGACCACCAGGGCCGCATCGCACAAGCCGCGCTCGATCTGTTCGCCCGCCTGGCGCACCAACTCGAAGCCGGTGCCGCAGATGCGCTGGACCATGATGGCCGGCACCTCGTGGGGCACGCCGGCATACAAACCGATCAGGCGCGGCAGCATGAACTGATAGAAATCCGAGGGCGCCATGTTGCCGGCGATCACCGAGCCGATGTCCGCCGCCGGCACACCGCTGCGCGCCAGCACCTCGCGCGCAGCCTTGATACCGAGGTCGGTGGCGCTCACCGCGCCGAGATCGCCGCAGTAGTCGACCATCGGGGTGCGAACGCCGTCGATGAGCCAGACATCGTCAAAGCTGTCGTAGAAACCTTTGCTGGCCATGGCCGAGCCCCTCTGGGTCAAGTGCGCCGCGGGAGGATCAGGCCCTCCACGCTGCCGTCGTACAACGCATCGACCAGCGATGCCCGGTGCTTGAGCACGTTGCGCTGGTTGATCGAGCCTTTGTCGGTGATCTCGCCCAGATCGATGGAGGGCGGATCGGTCATCACATGCAGCCGCGCCACCCGCGTGGCGCTGCCGGTGCCTTCGCGCCACAGCGCGTCGGCCAACGACTGGAAGAACGCCTGCACGCGGGGATGGCGCAGCACCTCCTGCGCCGGCGCGCCGTCGGGCAGGCCTGCCTGCTGGCGGCACGCCTCGATGCGCGCAAAGATGAGCGCACCCACCTCGTCGCGGTTCAGCCCGGTGATGACGGCGTCTTGCACCAGCGGCGCGCCCTGGCCGACGATGCGCGCCTTGAGCGGGCCCACGCTCACGAAGGTGGCGGTGGAGAGCTTGAAGTCTTCGGCGATGCGCCCGTCGAACATCAGGCCCTGGGTCGGGTCGGCCGGGTCGACGCAGGTGACGGCGTCGCCGGTGCAGTAATAGCCTTCGTCGTCGAAAGCCTGCGCGGTCTGCTCCGGGTCGCGCCAGTAGCCGGGCATGACGTTCGGGCCGCGGAAACGCACCTCGGTCTTGCCACCCATCGGCACCAGCTTCACCTCGACACCGGGGCAAGGCAGGCCGATGTAGCCTGCGCGCGCGTCCGTGCCCAGCACGAAGGTGCACGACGGCGACGTCTCGGTCATGCCCAGGCCGCCGATGATGCGGATGCGCTCACCCACCGTGGCTTCCGCGTGTTCATCGATCTTGTTCCAGGAGGCCTGCGAGATGCCGGCCCCGCCGCACATGAAGGCCTTCACGCGCTTGAACAGAGAAGCCCGCAGCACGGGATCGGTGTCGAGCGCGGCGGCGATCTCGTCGAAACCCTTGGGCACGTTGAAGTAGACGGTGGGCGAGATCTCGCGCAGGTTGCGCAGCGTCTGCGCCATGCCCTGGGGCGTCGGCTTGCCGTCGTCGATGTAGAGCGTGCCGCCGTTGTAGAGCGTGATGCCCACGTTGTGGTTGCCGCCGAAGGTGTGGTTCCACGGCAGCCAGTCCACCAGCACCGGCGGCTCTTCCGCCAGGAAGGCCATCGACTGGCGCAGCATCTGCTGGTTGGCGCACCACATGCGCTGGGTGACGATCACCCCCTTGGGATGCTTCGTGGACCCCGACGTGAACATGAACTTGACGATGGTGTCCGGCCCCACGCGGGCATGCGCCGCGGCGGCCCCCTCGCCCGGCGGCGTGTCGAGCAGCGACTGAAACGGCGTGCACGCGCGCCCGGGAATGCTGCCCTCGCCGAGCACCACCTCGACATCGGTGCCGACGCAGGCCTCGATCGCCCGCGCATACGCTGCACCGTGGCTAGCAAACACGAGGCCGGGGCGCAGCGTGTCGAGGATGTGCTGCAACTTGCCGAAGTCTTTCGCGATGACGGAATAGGCGGAGGAAACGGGGGTGTGCGGCACGCCCACCCAAACCGCCCCCATCGCAAGCGACAGGTTCTCCAAGTCGTTGTCGGAGAGGATCACCACCGGCCGATCGGCCGACAGCCCCCGATCCACCAGGGCCTGCCCCACGGCCTGCGCGCGGGCCAGCATGCCGGCATACGTGATGCGCTGCCAGTCGCCATCCAGACCGCCCCCCGCCGCAGGCGCCCGCTTGGCCACGAACGTGCGCCCGGGCACCTCGCCCGCCCAGTGTTCAAGCCGGTCGGTCAGGCGCGCCGGATAGTCGCCCAACGGCTCGGTCGAACGCAGCACCTGCAGGCCGTCGGCGCGGGTCTCCAGCGTGGCGCTGACGGCGCCCCCGATGGATGCGTGGCGGTACCGGGTCTCGCTCATGATTTCAGGACCTTGCCCGCACGCTTGTCGAGGAAGGCACGCAAGCGGTCTTTCGCGTCCGGCGTGCTCTCGGCGATCGCCGCCATCAGCGACTCGGTGAACAGGCCCTCGGCCTGCGATTGATCGGCGATGCGAGGCAGCGCCTGCGTGACGGCGAAATTGGACAGCGGCGCGTTCTGCGCAATGCGCTGGGCCAGCGCATAGCCCTTCGCGAACCCTTCGCCCGGCGGCACCACGTACTGCACCAGGCCGGCCGCCAGGCCCTCCCCGGCGTCGTACACGCGGCCGGTGAGCATCATGTCGGACATGCGCGCCACGCCCATCAGGCGCGGGATGCGCGCGGAACCGCCACCGCCCACGAACAGCCCGCGCTGCCCTTCGGGCAGGCCGAAATACGCCGACGCCTCGGCCACGCGAATGTGCGCCGAAGCGGCCAGCTCCAGGCCGCCCCCCACCACCGCACCGTGCAGCACCGCCACCACCGGCACCGGGCCGAACTGAACCTGGTCGAACGCGGCATGCCACATGCGGGAATGCAGGACGCCCTCGCCGACATCGCGCTCCACCAGCTCGGACAGGTCGAGCCCGGCGCAGAAGTGATCGCCCTCGCCGCTGACGATGACGACGCGGGTCTCGGCCGGCAGGTTGATGAAGGTGGTGTGGATTTGCTGGATCAGCGCGTCCGAAATCGCGTTGCGCTTGGCCGCGCGGAACAGCCGCACGTGGAGGACAGGGCCCGCCTGGCGAATCTGCAGCAGGTCGAGCGAAGCCAGCAGACCGTGGACGGGAAGAAATTCTGGGTTCATGCTGGAAAATCGTCTTTTAGTTAAAAGACGAAACTAATTTGTTGCACCCCATCATAAAAGCGTCTCCTCTATAGGGCAAGTTTTTCATAGATGATTTACTTCAGGGTTTACCCCAGAAAAACGTTTGATATAGTTCAACATCATAAATATTAAATCCCTCGCGCACCCCCCCATGGGCCAGCGGATCGACACCCAGGCTGCGGTCGCCCGGAATCCCGGTGGTGCGAGCGTCTGCCTCGGCGGCTCGGCCATGGCGGGCTTCGCCGAAGAGATCGCCCGGCGCGCGACGTGCGCACGATGGATGCCAGGTCGTTCCGACCTCACGGGAGAGAGCTGCCTGCCTTGGGCGGTCACGGCATGCCGGCCGTCTCGGCGGGCCCGAACCAGCGGCGCCCGGCAGCGGGCGCGGGCGCCGAAGCTGCCCCGCCGTCCGTCTTGTTGATGCTGCACATCACGATGTACTCGGCGCCGGCGGGGAGGACGTAAGCCATCTTGTCCACCGGCAATTTGGTCACCGGGTGCCAGCTCTTGAATTCCAGCCACCCCCCGCCCGCGCGGGCGCAGCGAAACGTCTTCTCGTTGAGTTCATCGACGTTCACGCCCGGCGCGGCCACCGCGGGGTGGTTGGCCTTCGCCGGGTCGACGCCGAAAGCACGGAAGTACCCCTGGTAGTCCATCACGATGATGAACAGGTCGCGGTCCCTGAACTCTCCCTGGGGATCGTGTATCTGCGCAAATGCGGCCACCGGCCCGCGTCTCTCGATCCGAGCCACCGCGCGTTCGACCATCTCGCGCGCTTCATCGGCACACCCCTGGCGCAGCTTCATCGAGATCACCGAAGCGGAGAGCATGCGCGCCTGCTCGCGCAGACGCTCCGCCGAGCGCACCGACAAGTCCACCATTTCCGCATTGCTTCGGGTGATGCCGTCCAGGCTCTGAACCTCTCTTTCCATGCCTTGCAAGCCGCTGCGCTGATCGGCGCTGGATGCGGAAATCACCCGGACCTTGTCTGCCACCTGGCTGATGCCCTCGACCACCGTGCCCAGGGACTGACTGGCCTGGAGAATGCGTCCCACGCTGTGGGTGACTTCCGTCGCCGTTCGATCAGCACCTTGACTTCCGTGGCCGCCTGGGCGCTGCGCTGCGCCAGGGTGCGCACTTCGGCCGCCACCACGGCGAACCCGCGCCCCGTCTCACCGGCCCGCGCCGCTTCCACGGCGGCATTGAGTGCCAGGATATTGGTCTGGAACGCAATGCCGTCGATGACGCCGATGATGTCGGTCATCTGGCTCGATCGTTTCTCCAGGCTCTGCATCGACGTCACCGCCGTGTCGACGATCGAGGTGCCGTTCTCGGCCGCCGCGCGCACCGAAGAAGCCAGCGTGTCGGCCTCCTGCGCATCGCTGGCGTTGATCTGGACCGCGCTCACCAATGCCGCCATGCCGCCATGCCGCCATGCCGCCATGCCGCCATGCCGTGGGAAGTCTCCTTCAGGCTGCGTGCCTGCTCGTCAGTGCGCGCAGACAGTTCATGCGCGCTGGCCAGCAGGTGGTCACCGGCCATCGCCACCAACTGCGCCTCGCTGCGAATGCCGGACACCACGTTCGACAGGCGACGCGTCATCGCATTGATGTCGCGCCCGATGCATGCCAGCTCATCGCCGCCTTCGGTGCGGCAGTTGCTGGTCAGGTCCCCGGCACACACCGCACTGACCATCTGCTGCAGCGCCGCGATGCCTTGACCCAGGCTCGCATGGAAGCACAGCGCGACGTAGCCCCAGACGCCGACGCCGGCGCACGCCACGATCAGTTGAAACGAGGGGCTGGCCGATCCCGCATAAATCATGAGTACGCCAGTGCTCACAACCAATGGAACGGCCAGCAGAGCCAACTTTCCCGTCAACTGGAACTGCTGCATCGCAACGATGCCTGGACGCAGCAACGTCGATGCGATCAACAAAGCATGGCAAGCCTCCCAAGGTGGGTCTGACGGATCCAACAGAAAGGATATCGACGACATCTCGAAAGGCTTGACGCGGCTGGCCGAGGCAAAGGTACGGAATTTCCCATCCGCGGCACAAGCGCATGCCCCGCGCGTCCCGGAATGGCAATGGGCCTGCCAGATCCTTCACGGGGACCCGGGCGTTGCCACATGGCTGACTGCACAGCCGCACAGAGAACCGGCCCGCAGGCCTTCTGCAGCGCAAGGCGAGGTCGCGCAGAATCGGGGGCTTGCCACCCGCCTGAAGGAAAGCCCATGGTGCTCGAACACGCTGACATCCGCATCCCGCCCGGCCAGAACGCCGCATTCGACGCCGCCATCCGCCTTGGCGTCGAAACCGTGATCTCACAGGCCCAGGGCTTCCTGGGCTACCAGGTCCACAAGGGCATCGAGTCGAGCGACCGCTACCTGCTGACCATCCGCTGGGCGACGCTCGAGAACCACACGGTCGACTTCCGCCAGGGCCCGCTGTTCGCGCAATGGCGCGCCATCGTCGGCCCCTACTTCGCCGCGCCGCCCGTGGTCGAGCATTTCGAACTGGTGGCCGAACACAGCGCCTGACGGCAGCAGGCCGGCACGCCGCCTGGCTTCAGGCCAGGCGCGTGACCAGCCACAGCCACAGCGGCGCGGTGAGCGCGAACGCGAAGGTCGACAACGCCACGGCAGTCGTCGTCTCGCCTTCCAGCGTCTGGTAGCGCTGCGCGAAGATCATGGCGTTGTTGCCGACCGGCAGCGCCGCGGCCATCACCACCACCGACAGCGGCACACCGGTCAGGCCGAAGCCCCAATGCCCCACCACCAGCACCAGCGCGGGTGAAACGATCAGCTTGACGAGGGTGAGCATCATGGCGTTCTTGCCCGATGCCGCGACGCCGTACTGCGCCAGAGACAACCCGATCAGCACCAGGCACATCGGCACCACGGCCTGGCCCAGCTGCACCAGCACTTCATCCACCACCGCCGGCAACGGCCAGGCCAACGCGTTCCAGATCAGCCCGGCGAGGATGGGCAGCACCACCGGGTGGATGATGGTTTTCTCGGCGGTTTGCAGCAGCATGCGGCCGATGTGCGTCTCGCCCTTTCCTTGCCTGGCCCATTCGCGCGCCAGATCCATCTCCACGAGCCCCGTCATCAGCGTCAGCAGCACCAGCGCGTGCAGGCTGACGATGGCGATGTGGATCGGCAGCCCCTCGGCACCGAACATCGCCACCGCCATCGGGATGCCCAGCTGAACGGTGTTGCCGAAGGTGGCGGTGATGGCGCGCGTGCTGGGCACGGCGGCCGCGTAACCCGGGCGCAGGCGGTACCACAGGTAAATCCCGAACACCTGCGCGATCAGCGGCACAAAAAACGCCGCCAGCGTGCCCCACGGCATGGTGGTGAAGTCGATGCGCGAGGTGGTGCGAAACAACAGCGCCGGCACAAAGATGTAGAACGCTGCATAGCTGAGCACGCGCGCGGGGTCGTTCTTCCCCAGCCAACCCTTGCGGCCGGCCACATAGCCGATGCCCACCATCAGCAAGATGGCCAGCAGCTTGTACAGAATGACGGTGAACATCGGAACAGGGCGGCGCGACCGCCGGATGAATACTCGAACAACCGCAAGTGAAGCACGGCGCTCGCGCCGGAGGGTGCGCAGGGACATCCGCGCACCCCGGCCGCACAGCGTTTCAGGCCGCCTTCTTGACGGCGGCCTTCTTCGCCGGCGCTTTCTTCGCCGCCGGGGCCTTGGCCGCGCGCGGCTGGAACTCGAAGCTCACCTTGCCTTCCTTCTTGTCGAACGCCAGGAAGGCCTTGAACTTGCGGCGTGTCTTGTTCGACACGAAGTTCTCCAGCAGGTCGGTCTTGCCGGTGGCCAGCAGCTTGCTCATCTGCTCGCGCGCCACCGGCTGCTGCAGGATGATCTTGCCGCTCTTGAAGTCGCAGGTGACGTTCGCGCCCACCGCGTGCTCGCAGACGTAGCTGGTGCCGTGCTCGAACACGCGGCCCTGGTCTTTCGGGCACGGGCCCAGGCTTTCCTGGCCCGAGAAATCGACCGGTTCGCCGGACTCGCCTTCTTTCTTGGCGTCTTCACCGAAGTCGAACTCAAGCTTCCAGTTCTTGATCTCGTCGTCGAACACCAGTTTGAGTTCGGCCGTGAAGGGCCAGCCGGCCTTGGAGCGGAAACCCTCGAGCGGACCGATGCGCTTGGTGGCCAGAAACTCCTCGACCTCATGGAGTTCGAAGCTGCGCCCGCCCGGAATCTTGCCGATCGAGAATCCGCAACCTTCGCCGTCGCGCAGGCCGCCCGCCGGGCCGCTCCCAGGGGCGGCCTGATCTCCTTGGGGGAGCGTCCGCGTCCCCGCGGACGAGGGGCTGTCATCCATCTTGCCGATGCAGGTGAAGCGGCGGTAGTTCTCCTTGACCACGCCGCCGCAGTTCGGGCAGGGCGTCTTCAGCGTGGCGTAGTCGCCGGGAATGGTGTCGCGGTCGTACTCCTTCGCCTTGGCCACGATGCGCTGCGTCATGGCCGCGATCTCGGCCATGAACTTCTCGCGGCTCAGGCGTCCCTTCTCCATCTCCGACAGCTGGTGCTCCCAGTTGCCGGTGAGTTCGGGCTTGGTGAGGTCTTCCACGCCCAGGCCCCGCAGCAGCGTGGTGAGCTGGAAAGCCTTGGCCGTGGGAACCAGTTCGCGGCCATCGCGGTGGATGTATTTTTCCAGGATCAAGCCTTCGATGATGGCCGCCCGCGTGGCTGGCGTGCCCAGGCCTTTTTCCTGCATCGCCTCGCGCAGCTCGTCGTCCTCCACCAGCTTGCCGGCACCTTCCATGGCACTGAGCAGCGTGGCTTCCGTGTAGCGCGCGGGCGGCTTGGTCTTCAGCGCGTTGAGGTCGACACGCTCGGTGCTCGCCGTCTCGCCGGCCACCAGGGCCACCAGGTTCGCGTCGTCTTCCTGCACCTCCCGGCCGTACACCGCCAGCCAGCCCGGTTTGACCATCACCTTGCCGTTGGTCTGGAAACTGTGGCCCGCTGCCACTGAGATGCGGGTGGTGACCAGGAATTCGGCCGGCGGGTAGAACACCGCCAGGAACCGCTTCACCACCATGTCGTAGAGCTTGGCCTCGACTTCGGTCAGGCTCTTGGGCGCCATCAGCGTCGGAATGATGGCGAAGTGATCCGACACCTTGGCGTTGTCGAAGATGCGCTTGTTCGGCTTGACGTACGACTCCTTCACCGCCTTGGCGGCATGCGCGGACAAGGCCCGAAGCGGGCCCGGCAGGTCCTCGCTCGCCAGCATCTCCATGGTGTTCTTCACCACCGCGACATAGTCTTCGGGCAGCGCCTTGCTGTCGGTCCGGGGGTAGGTCAGCACCTTGTGCTTTTCGTACAGCGCCTGGGCGATGCTCAGCGTGGTCTTGGCCGAGAAGCCGAAGCGCGAGTTGGCTTCGCGCTGCAAGGTCGTGAGGTCGTACAGCCCCGGCGAGCTTTGCGTGCTGGGCTTGGACTCCTCGGTCACGGTGGCGCTCTGGCCGCGCGCCGCGTCGGCAATCGCCTGCGCGTCCTTCGCGTTCCAGACCCGGTCGGCGCGCAGTTCGGCGTCCGCAGGGTTCTTCTTCCACTTGGGATCGAACCACTTGCCCTCGTACTCGCCGGCCGCCACGGCGAACGTGGCCTTGATCTCCCAGTAGTCGCGCGCCACGTGCTTGCGGATCTTCTCCTCGCGCTCGA
>CAZBOF010000083.1:12890-18141 GCA_964493285.1 uncultured Rhizobacter sp.
TGAAGGCCGTCATGGCGCGGGTGCCGTTGATGCCCACCAGCCAGTCGGCCTCGGAGCGGCTGCGCGCCGCCTCGGCCAGGCCTTGCAGCTCCTCGTCCGAGCGCAGGTTCTCGAAACCCTCGCGGATGGCCGCCGGCGTCATGCTTTGCAGCCACAGGCGGCGCACCGGATGCCTGCTCTTGCTGTGCTGCTGGATCAGGCGAAAGATCAGCTCGCCTTCGCGGCCCGCGTCGCAGGCGTTGATGAGCGCCGTCACGTCCTTGCGCTTGACCAGCTTGACGATGGCGTTCAGGCGCCCCTTGCTCTTGTCGATCGGGTTCAGCTCGAAATGCGGCGGGATCACCGGCAGGTTGTTGAAGCTCCACTTGCCGCGCTTCACGTCGAACTCTTCCGGCGCCTTGATCTCCAGCAGGTGGCCCACGGCGGAGGTGACGAGGTAGTTCTCGCCCTCGAAGTATTCGTCGTGCTTCTCGAACTTGCCTTCGGCAGGCGTGAGTGCCCGCACGATGTCCTGGGCCACAGAAGGCTTCTCGGCAATGATCAGTGACTTGCTCATAACTCTTTCCGGGTTTCCGGCACCGCGGTTCGGGCACCGTCTCTACAATCTGTCTCTCGCGCGCATACGCGTGCGTGCGCAGGTGCGTGCACACACGCACACGCGCACCCATGAATTCAATGTACCTAAAGAAAGCCATGACGCAAGCCCGCAGCGCGAAGACCCGAAGTTCCCCTCCCCCAGCCGCTGCGACCCCCGAGGCCAAAGCCTCGAAAGGCCGGCGCATCAAGGTGCGCCGCAGCGGCGTGCATGGCAAGGGCGTCTTCGCCGTGGCCCCCATTGCCAAAGGCGAGATCATCATCGAGTACAAGGGCGAGATCATCTCCTGGGATGAAGCGCTGCGCCGCCACCCGCACGACCCGAGCGATCCGAACCACACGTTCTATTTCGCGCTCGAAAGCGGCGACGCCATCGACGCCAAGCACGGCGGCAATGCTGCGCGCTGGATCAACCATGCCTGCAAGCCGAACTGCGAAGCCGACGAAGACAGCGGCCGCGTGTTCATCAAGGCGCTGCGCAAACTCAAGCCCGGCGAAGAGCTGTTCTACGACTACGGCCTCACCATCGACGAGCCCTACACGAAGAAGCTGAAAAAAGAGTACGCGTGCCGTTGCGGCGCCAAGGACTGCCGCGGCACGATGCTGTCGCCCAAAAGCCGCGGGGGCTGACACGCCATGAGCCGGCATGCGCTGCAATGGGGAGCCGAGTCGCTGTGGCATGCGCTGACGCCCCTGCTGCCCAACCTCAGCCTGGAAGTCGTCGCCCACTGCAACTCCACCAACACGGCCCTGCTGGAACGTGCGCGTGCACGCGCCGAGGCGGGCAACGACGCGGTGGTGCAGGTGCGCCGCAGCGTCGAAAGCTCCGCCTTCGGCCGCCGCGCGGCCGACGTCCAGCCGTGCCTGCTGGTGGCCGAGCACCAGACGCATGGGCGAGGCCGCATGGGCCGCGCCTGGGAGGCTGCGCCGGGCGCGTCGCTCACGTTCTCTCTGTCGCTGCCGATGTCTCCGGCCGATTGGTCGGGCCTCTCGCTCGCGGTGGGCGTGGCGCTGGCAGACGCGCTGGACCCCGCTCCCCGGCCCGGTGCACCCGGCATCGGCTTGAAATGGCCCAATGACCTCTGGCTGACGGACCCGCCTTCCGCGGGCCAGGCCGTCATCGGCCGCAAGCTCGGCGGCATCCTGATCGAAACCGTGATTGCCGGCTCGGTGCGCTTGGCCGTGGTGGGCGTGGGCCTCAACATCGCGCCGCGCGATGAGCACACGGTCGAGATGAACACCGGCTACGCCTGCCTGCAAGAACTCCAGCCACAAGCCTCGGCGCCACGGGCGCTGGCGCAGCTCGCCGTGCCCCTGGTCCAGGCGCTGCAAACCTTCGAGCGCGAAGGGTTCGCGCCCTTTGCCGCGCGCTATGCCGCCCGCGACCTGCTGCGAGGCCGCGGCATCACCACCACACAGACCGCGGTGCCGTCGGGCGTGGCCGAAGGCGTCACCACCAGCGGCACACTGAAGGTCCGCGCGCCAGACCAGCAGGTGCACGAGGTCAGCAGCGGCGAGGTCAGCGTGCGCCTGAGCAACGACCATCCCACGCCATGCTGAGACTCGTCGTCGTGCTGCTGGTACTGGCCAACCTCGGCTTCTACGCCTGGACGCAAGGATGGATGGATGGCGTGGTCGGCGTCCCCGCGCAGGGCGACCGCGAACCTGAGCGGCTCACCCGGCAGGTTCGCCCCGAAACCGTGCACCTGATCTCGCCGCCCGCCTCAGGCGCCGCGGCGGCCACCCTGCCAGCCGCCGACATGGCCACGGTGGCCTGCCTCGAAGCCGGCCCCTACACCGGTGCGCAGATCGGCGCCGCAGAAGGTGTGGTGCAAACGGTGCTGCCCGCGGGAAGCTGGATCAGCGTGAAGACCGACACCGCGGCGGTGTGGATCGTCTACATGGGAACCTATCCCACGCGCGACGCCATGCAGCGCAAGGCCGAAGAACTCCGGCAGCTCAAGATCGCATACGAAGAACTGCGCAACCTGCCCGAGCTGGACGACGGCCTGGCCCTGGGCCGCTTCAACAACCGCGCCGCCGCCGACAAGGCCCTGGCCGAACTGGCTCAGCGCGGTGTGCGCACCGCCCGCGTCGTCATGCTGTCACCGCCAGGCACCCAGCACCGGCTGCGGGTCGAGCGGGCCGACGGCACGCTGCAAACGCGCCTGAACGGCCTACGCGCCGACGCCTTGCTCGGCAAACCCTTTGCGCCCTGCCCCGCGCGGCCCTGAGCGCCACAGCGCCAGCACGCCGGCGGCCAGGCCCCACAGCCACAACGCACCCAAGGCGCCACCGCCTCCGCCCCCCCCGCTCACCACGGGCGGCGCCGCGTCCTGCGCATAGCGAACCGCCGCCTCCGCGTCCAGAATCCCCGCGCCGCAGGTGGCGGTGGAGCACATGCATGCCCCGGTCTCGGTGGCCGAGCACGCCTCGGTGCCATCGACCGAGAGATGCGGCCGCGCGGTGCTGCGCAAGCCCTCCAGGATCTGCGCGCGAGTCAGGGCCGGATTGGCACTCAGCATCAGGCTGATGACACCGGTGGCAACGGGGGCCGAGAAACTGGTGCCCACCACGTGGGCGTACGACTCTTCGAGCGGCTCGCGCCGGCCGGCATTGTTCAGCGTCAGCATGCCGCCGCCGCCCACCGGCTCGCCGCCGATGGTCGAGATCGTCACCCCTTCGCCAAAGTTCGAGTACGACGCTTTCAGGCCGTTGCGCGACAGCGCGGCCACGCTCACCACGCCCTGGCAATTCGCCGGGCGCGAGAGGCTGTCGGCGCCGTGGGTGGCCGTGCCGTTGCCGGACGCGGCAATCACCACCACGCCGCGCTCGGCCAGCTCATTGATGACGTCCTGGTAGAGAGACCCGCAAGCTGCGGCACTGCCAATGCTGACGTTGATGATGCGTGCGGGGTGGGGATTGTCCGGCACGCCGGGCACGCGCAAGCCGGCCGCCCAGCGCATGCCATCGACCACATCCAGCGGATCGGCGCCGCATTTGCCGGCCACGCGAACCGGCAGCACGCGCGAATGCCAGTTGATGCCCGACACGCCGAACGCGTTGTTGGATGCCGCAGCGATGAAGCCGGTGGTCGCGGTACCGTGCCAGGTGCTGGAGGCCTGGTTGCAAGCGCCGAAAACCTCCGGCCGGTCGGCGATGTCTTCCTCGCTCACCCAATCGCCCGGGTCCTCCGGGTTGTCGTCGCGCCCGTTGCCGTCGTTGGCAAAGTCGGCCGACGACACGAAGTCGTAGCCCGGGAGCAGGCGCCCGCCGAGTTCGGAGTGCGCCGTGACGCCGGTGTCCAGCACCGCCACGACGATGCCAGCGTCGCCGGCGGTATGCGACCAGGCGCCTTGCACACCCGGCACCGCCAGGCGGGGCGGCGAGCCGTCCTGCGGATCCCCCACCGGCTGCAGCCACCACTGGCCCGCGGGATAGATCGGCCCCGGCAGGAAGAACGGGTCGTTCGGGATCACCGGGGGCGCCGCTTGCAGCAACCTGTCGCGGACATGCCGCTCCACGGTCGCCACTTCGGGCTGGGCCTGGATCTGGTCGACGAGCTTGTCGGTCTTTGCCGCGGGCAGCAGGCGACCGAAATCGATGAAGTACGAGGCACGCCCGACCGGGCGGAATCGCATCTCGGTCATGCGGGCCATGCTGAGCACCCGGTGCAGGCGCGCGGTCTGGCGCTCCTGCGCCTTCGCATCGCCGGTCAATTGCTCATGCGGCGCAGCGTCCTTCAGCGTGACGATCAAACCGCGCACGGGAGGCGGCGGGGCCGGCTCGACGGCGGCGGCCCCAAAGCCCAACAGCGTCAAGGCGATCACCCAGGCGCGGGTGCAGACAACAGCAACACGGTACATCCTGACACCCACCCTTGACCTTGAAACAGCGGACTCGGCACGCCGGGGCGGGCTCAGAGCACTTCGACCATCAGGCCTCGGCAGGCTGCGTGCCCGCCCAAGCTTCAGATTCTGCATGCTCGCGCCGCGGAAACCAGCATGAGAGGAAGCTCACCCCCCGCATTCGGGGCCTGCCGCCCAAACAGAACAGGCCTCTTGCGAGGCCTGGCCGCACCTTGGGCGTGCGCCGATTACTTGGCGATCACGCGAACCATCTCCAACACCTTGTTGGAGTAGCCCCATTCGTTGTCGTACCAGGACACGAGCTTGACAAAGGTGCTGTCCAGCGCAATGCCCGCTTCGGCGTCGAAGATCGAGGTGCGGGGGTCGCCGCGGAAATCGGTGGCGACCACCTTGTCTTCGGTGTAGCCCAACACGCCCTTCAACGGGCCTTCGCTCTGCGCCTTGAACTCGGCGCAGATGTCCTTGTACGAGGCTTCCTTGTTCAGCTCGACCGTCAGGTCGACCACCGAGACGTCGGAGGTCGGCACGCGGAACGACATGCCGGTCAGCTTCTTGTTCAGCTCGGGAATCACCACGCCCACGGCCTTGGCCGCGCCCGTGCTCGACGGGATGATGTTCTCGAGGATGCCGCGGCCACCGCGCCAGTCTTTATTCGACGGGCCGTCCACGGTCTTTTGCGTGGCGGTTGCCGCGTGCACCGTGGTCATCAGGCCGCGCTTGATGCCCCACTTGTCGTTCAGCACCTTGGCCAGCGGGGCCAGGCAATTGGTGGTGCAGGAAGCGTTGGA
>CAZBOF010000084.1:0-12599 GCA_964493285.1 uncultured Rhizobacter sp.
AGACGCGGAAGTGGTGCGCCTGGCCGAGCATCGGCCCCACGCCGCCCATCTGGAACATCAGCCACTGCAGGACTTCATAGCGCGCGCTGACGGATTCGGGCAAGAACCGCCCGGTCTTGCCGGCCAGATAGAGCAGGATCGCGCCCGACTCGAACAACGACATCGGCTTGCCATCCGGGCCATCGGGGTCGACGATTGCAGGGATCTTGTTGTTCGGACTGATCGCCATGAACTCGGGGGTGAACTGCGCGCCCGCGGTGATATCGATCGGTTGCGTCGTGTAGGGCAACCCGCATTCCTCCAGCATGATGTGAACCTTGTGGCCATTCGGGGTGGCCCACGAATACACTGCGATCATTGCTACAGCCTCCAGCTACTGCTTCCGAAATGCTCGACGCCTTCAAAAAGTTGATGTCCCGACAGCCGCCCAGTCCCGAGTGGACAGAGGTGTCCGAGTGGGCCAAGGCTCGCCGGCTGGGCTTCAAGCGCGAACACGAAGGCGAGGGGTTCGTGATCGATGGTGGCATGGAAAGCAAACCCTGGCGTCTTGAGTGGGGACCGCCCCAGCGCAGCTACATCGAAGGCCATGAGCTTCGGTTGCGCATGGAATTGGGGCTGTCGCCGAATCTCCAGATGCTGCTGCAATCGACGCCACTGCATGAAACGCTCGAGCGGCAGACCTTCGAACGCTTCACCGAGAGCACCCAAACCGTGATCGACGCCGCCACACCGGAAGAGATGCGCTGGCTGGCCATGTTCTCGAAAGTGCCCTACAAGGCGTCGAAGAACGTGCGCAGCGCATTCACGCTGGTGGGCAGCGCGCCGGCAGACGCCACGGCCTGGGTGGAAGGTGAGCTGGCTCAGCAGTTGGACATGGCCGCCGTGCGTTTCCTGAAGCACCAGCCCCCATTCGTGCTGATGGTCTTGCGCGGACGGGTGTACCTGCGCATGCAACTGGCCGAACCCGATGTCAACGACATCGGGCAGGCCGTGGCTGTCTTCGAGGTGGCCGTGCTGCAGGCCTTGCGCGTTGCCGGGCTTGGGGCGGAGCGTTCCACCGGGTGGTCCAGCACAGGCTCCACCGCATGGCAGACCCAACTCGGCCCCGAGGATCCGCCCAAGCGCCGCTGAGGGCGCCCCGGGCGGGAGCCGTCAGGCGGCGTAGCGGCCGAGTTCGAACTTGGCGATCGCGTTGCGATGCACTTCGTCGGGGCCGTCTGCGTAGCGCAGCGTGCGTGACATCGCGTACGAGTACGCCAGCGGGAAATCATCCGACATGCCGCCGCCGCCATGCGCCTGCATGGCCCAGTCGATCACCTGGCACGCCATCGAAGGCGCCACCGCCTTGATCATGGCGATCTCCGATTGCGCGGTTTTGTTGCCCGCCACGTCCATCATCCAGGCCGCCTTGAGCGTGAGCAGCCGGGCCTGTTCGATGTTGCAGCGCGCCAGTGCAATGCGCTCTCGCGTGACGCCCTGTTCCGCGATGGTCTTGCCGAACGCGACGCGGCTCGAGGCGCGCTTGCACATGAGTTCCAATGCGCGCTCGGCCAGCCCGATGAGGCGCATGCAATGGTGAATCCGCCCCGGGCCCAGCCGCCCTTGCGCGATCTCGAACCCACGGCCTTCGCCAAGGAGGATGTTGCTGGCGGGCACGCGCACGTTCTCGAACCTGATCTCGCAGTGGCCGTGGGGCGCATCGTCGTACCCGAACACCGGGAGCGGCCGGACCACGGTGACCCCGGGCGTATCGGCTGGCACGAGAACCATGGATTGCTGTGCGTGGCGCGCCGCTGACGGATCGGTCTTGCCCATGAAGATGTAGATCGCGCAGCGCGGGTCTCCGGCGCCGGAGATCCACCATTTGTGGCCGTTGATGACGTAGTCGTCGCCGTCGCGTTCGATTCGAGCCTCGATGTTCGTCGCATCGGAGGACGCCACGGCCGGCTCGGTCATGGCAAAAGCGCTGCGGATCTCCCCGTTCAGCAAAGGCTCCGCCCAGCGCTTTTTTTGCTCGGGTGTTCCGTAGCGGACGATGGTTTCCATGTTGCCCGTATCGGGCGCGGAGCAGTTGAACACCTCGCTGGCCCAGAGCACACGGCCCATGATCTCTGCGAGCGGCGCGTACTCCTGGTTGCTCAAGCCGGGCCCGTATTCCGCGGCGCGCGCCGTGCCATCGGCACTTGGCGGCAGGAACAGGTTCCACAGGCCCTGCGCGCGCGCCTTGACCTTCAGTTCTTCGATCACCCGCAACGGGGTCCAACGCTTTGCGTTGCGGGTGTTCTCCTCCAGCTCGGCGGCATAGCGCGCCTCGGCCGGGTAGACATGCTCATCCATGAATTGCTGCAACTGCTTTTGCAGTGCCTGGGTGCGCGGTGAATAAGAAAAATCCATGGGGACTCCTAAAGGGGCAATCTCAATTGCGTTGGACGATTTGCCACGCCATGTCGGCAAGGGGCCGGGCACCGGCAGCGGCGTGCTTGGCTTCGGCGCTGGAGGCCGTGCCGTCTTCGATGCGTTTCGCGATGCCTTGCAGGATGCCGACGAAGCGGAACAGGTTGTAGGCGAGGTAGAAGGTCCAGTCGGCCTGCACGGCGGCCACGTCGCTTCGGTTCGTGCGTTCGCAGTACCGGCGGATGTAGCTGGCCTCATCCGGAATGCCCAGCGACGCGAGGTCCAGGCCGCCAATGCCGCGGAAGACGCTGGGGGCGATGTGCCAGGACATGCAGTGGTAGCTGAAATCGGCCAACGGATGGCCCAGCGTCGACAACTCCCAGTCCAGAACTGCGATCGCGCGAGGCTCCTCGGGGTGAAACATCACGTTGTCGAGCCGGTAGTCGCCATGCACGATCGAGGCTTGAGAGTCGTCGCGTGCGCTCGCCGGCATGTTCGCGGGCAACCATTCGATCAGGCGATCCATGGCCGCGATCGGCGTCGTGATCGAGGCGGTGTACTGCTTGGTCCAGCGTCCGATCTGGCGCTCGAAGTAATTGCCGGGCTTGCCGTAGTCACCCAGGCCGACGGCGTGAACATCGACGCAATGCATGGCCGCGATGACGCGATTGAGTTCGTCGTAGATATGCCCGCGTTCGGCCGGCGTCATGCCCGGCAGCGACTGGTCCCATAGGATGCGTCCGGCCATGAACTCCATGACGAAGAACGCGCGGCCGATCACGACTTCGTCTTCGCAGAGCAAGTGCATCTGCGGTACCGGCACGCCGCTGCCACGCAATGCCGACATCACGCGGAACTCGCGCTCGATGGCATGCGCCGAAGGCAGCAGCTTCGCAGCCGGTCCCGGCTTGCAGCGCATCACATACGAGCGCGCCGGCGTGACCAGTTTGTAGGTGGGGTTGGATTGCCCGCCTTGGAACCGCTCGAGGCTCAATGGCCCCGCAAAACCGGGCAGGTGGGCTTCGAGATAAGCCTGGAGCGCGTTCGGGTCGAAGGGGTGGGGCGATGAGGGCGTGGGGTGGGTCATGGGCTCAGGTTCGGTGGCTGGCCCCGCACACCGTCAATGCTCCGCGATGGCCAGCAGTTTTTCTTTCGACAGAACAACCAGACGGGCGGGCTCGATGCGCAAGGCACCGTCTCGCTCGAAGCCCTTCAGCTCCTGGTTGACGCGTTGGCGCGAAGCGCCGAGCAATTGCGCAAGGTCTTCTTGGGCCAACTGCAGCCCGATGCGCGTTTCGTTGCCTTGCTGAACGCCGTAACCGCGCGCCAGCAACAGGATCTGCTTGGCCAGGCGGGCCGCCAGGGGGCGCGTGTTCAAGTCTTCGATCATGTCGAACATCAGCCGCAGCCGCCGGCAATTCAGCCGGAGCAGCGCTTCGCAAAGCTCCGGGTGCCGCGCCAGCAGGTCCTGGAAATCGGGCTTGCGCACCACGAGGAGCGTGGTCTCGCCATGTGCGTTGGAGTCGTGAGTGCGAGGGAAATTGTCGAACAGGGCAATGTCGCCGAACCACACGCCCGGCTCCACGTAGGTGAGCGTGATCTCCTTGCCGGACAGCGACACCGAGCCCACGCGCACCGCACCCTTCGCGACACCGCACCACGCATCGGCCGGCGCTCCGCGAGACGACAGCATCGCGCCGTCGTTCATCCGGCGCACATGGGCCCTGGACAAGATGGCGTCTCGCAGCGGTTGTGAAAGTTTGGAGAACCACGCGCCTGATTCGATGTTGGACTGCTCATCGATTGTAAGAACCGGGGTTTGCATGGCTTGTCTCTGATGCGACAAAGAGGGGAGGCGGTCAGCTGAAGCGGGGCGCGCGTTTGCCGAGGAACGCGCGCAAGCCTTCGTCGCCATCGGCATGGAACAACGTGTCGAGGAACTGTGCCCGCTCGGCGTCCAGTTGCTGCTCGAAGCTGTTCTGCGGCCACTGGTTCACAAGCTCCTTGGCGCCTGCGATCACCCCGGGCGCCCCCCTGGCCAGGCGGTCGGCGATCTCGAGCGCCTTGTTCAGTGCTTCGCCCTTGGGGCTGACCCAGTTCACGACACCGTGGGCAAGCAATTGCTGGGAGGTCATCGGCTCGGCGAGCCAAAGCAGCTGCAGGACCAAGTTGCGCGGCAGGCGCTGCATGAGGTGCCAGGTCGCCCCGCCGTCGGAGGTCACGCCGACCTTCGAGTAGGCCATCATGAACTTCGCATCTTCGGCGGCGACGATCATGTCGCAGCTCAGCGCGAGCGAGAAACCCGCACCCGCCGCGGCGCCTTCGACGGCGGCAATCACCGGCTTGGGATAGACGCGCAGGACTTCCACCAGATCGTGGAACACCTTGAGCATCTTGTCTTGTGCCGGGCGGCCGCTTTGGCGGTTGGACAGCACTTCGTCCAGATTGCCGCCGGCCGAGAAATGGGCGCCTTCGCCGCGCAAGACGATGCACCGCACGGCCGGATCGGACTCCACCACATCGAGGGCCTCGATCCCCGCTGCGAACACCTGCTCAGACAAGGTGTTCAGGGTGGGCGGGTCGCTGATGGTCAGCACCAGCGTGGCGCCGTGTCGCTCGGTATGCAGTTCAGAAGGCATGGATCAGACCGGGTGAAGACCGCAAAGGAATGCGCCGGATTGTGTCATGCAGCATGGTTCTGGGCTCTTCCTGCACTCGGCCAGCACTCAAACGACAAGCCCTTCATGCTAGAGTCGATTGAGACCTGACTGCTGTTTCGAATGCCCAGAATTTTGACCTGGCTTACCGCCACATTCGCCTTGGCCTTGTGCGTGGATCAGGCGATGGCATTGGGCTTGAACAGCGCCACCGAAACCACGTCGCTCGGACAACCCTTGAGCTTCGCGGCGACCCTGCACCCGAGCGGGGGCGGCACGATCCAGTCCTCCTGCGTCCAAGCCAAGGTGGCCATCGGAGGCCGACCGCTGCCGGCCCAATGGGTGCGCGTTCGGCTCCAGCCACCCGTTGAAGGCACGAGCGGACAGCGCTTGACTGTCGTCACCACCGTGGCGGTCAATGAACCGGTGGTGGCCATCGATCTTCAAGTGGGCTGCCCGGTTCAGCTGTCGCGCAGCTTCGTGGTTTTTGCCGATCCCGCCGCCCAGCGGGCGTACGCCGCTCGCAAAGCGGCAGGCGCCGAGGGCAGCGCGCCTCCCATGACCGTGCCACAAGCGCCTGCATGGTCTGGGCGCCCCGAGTCCTCCCTACCGGGGCGGGTCCAGACTGCCTCGCTCGAAATCGGCAAGGACGCCGTTCCTGCGGGCTGGTCGGCGATCGAGCTGCGCGCACGCGACGGGCTGCCTGCGGGCGCCACCGACGACATACTGGGATCCGGCGCGGGGCCGGACGAGCCTTCGCGCGTCGAGGCACTGGATGCTGCCTTGCAGCAACTCCGAGCCGAGCATGCGGCGACACAGCGTCAGCTGAACCAGATGGCGGAGCGCCTGCGCGAAGCCGAACGCCACCGCGCCGGATCGCCCGTGGTCTCGGTGTTCGCCTTGCTTTTCGCGTTGGCCGCAACGACGCTGGCCGGACTGGCTTGGCTGCGCCGGCAGACGGACAGCGAGAACGACACGCACTGGTCGATCTCCACGCAAGAGGATTCGGTCATGCCGGCCTTGGCCGTGATCTCCGAAGGTGAAGAAGCCGGTGCGCCCCCCGCGTTGCCGCAGCCGGCCAAGCGGCCGGCGCCGGCCGGTGCGGTGCGCGAGACCCCGGTCACGACCCAGCCCACGCCGCTCGAACCCATCGCAGCGCCCGAACCCCCGCCGCCTGAACCGCCGGTCGAGGTGCCTTACGCGCCGCGCCGGCCCATGTCGGCGGACGAGTTGATCGACCTCGAGCAGCAGGCCGAGTTTTTCATCGTGCTGGGGCAGGATGACGCCGCCATCGATTTGCTGATGGCCCATGTACGCAGCACCGGCGGGGTGAGCCCCATGCCGTACTTGAAGCTTCTGGAAATCTACCGCCGGCGAGGCGAGCGCGACGCTTTCGACCGCATTCGCGAGCGTTTCAACCGCCGCTTCAATGCCTACGCGCCGGAGTGGGAGATCGACCCCGAAGAAGGGCTCGGCCTGGAAGGGTATCCCCAGGTGATCAAGCGCTTGCAAAACGCCTGGGCCTCTCCCTCTCTCACGCTCGATGTGCTCGATGCCGCCATGTTCAGGCGCGACGCGGGGCCCGCTTTCGACATCCCGGCCTACCGGGAACTGCTGTTTCTCTACAGCCTCGCGCGCGACATCGCCGAACACCAGGCGGCCAACGCCGCGATCGATCTGCTGCTGCCCTTGGGCGAGGAGGTCGTTGCCCTGCGGCCGATTGCCAGCGCAGCCATCGCGCGCGCGCAGCCTGCGCGCCCGGTCATCGATCTGGATGTGTCGAACGACCGACCGCCACTGGGGTTCAGCCCGAGCGGCCCGTCCACCCGCTACTAGGGTCGTGGATTGGAAGTTCGTTTCATCAAGATGCCGAGAATCGCCGCCATGCCGCGTTGCAAATCCTCGCGCAAGCCACGGCTATCGCCGTGGTTTGCGCCTTGCCTGACGACGATTTCGATACCTTTATTTCTCCAACGAACGTCCAGTTCACGACACTAGAGCCTGGCGAGCCGTTCCAGCGCGAGCATCAGCGTTTCGTCTTTCTTGGCGAAGCAAAAGCGCGTCAGCTTCTGCTCCAGTCCCTCGGGGTAGAACGCGGAGATCGGGATTGCCGCGACGCCGATCTCGGTGGTCAGCCAGCGCGCAAACGCCTCTTCGCCCAGGCCGCTGATCTGCGAGTAGTCGACGCTCTGGAAATAGCTGCCCTGGGTGGGCAGCAACCGCAGGCGTGTCGAGGCCAGGCCGCGTTGGAAGAGGTCGCGCTTTCGCTGGTAGAACGCGCTCAGTTCGAGATATGGCGCGGGGTCGGCCAGGTAGTCGGCCAGGGCGTGCTGCATCGGCGTGTTGACCGTGAAAACGTTGAACTGGTGCACCTTGCGAAATTCGGCGGTCAGCGGCGCGGGCGCGCTCACATGGCCGACCTTCCAACCGGTCACATGGAACGTCTTGCCGAAGCTGGAGACGACGTAGCTGCGGGCGGCCAATTCCGGATACCGCGAGACGCTTTCATGCGCCAGGCCGTCGTACACCATGTGCTCGTAGACCTCGTCGGCGATCACCAGCACCGAGGTCGCGCGCAACAGCGCCGCCAGGCGCCGCATGTCGTCGGGGCTCCACACGGTGGCGCTCGGGTTGTGCGGCGTGTTGATGATGATCGCCCGCGTGCGCGGGCTCAATGCGGCGGCGATGCCTGCGAAATCGGGGCGGAATGTTTCAGGTGTCAGCGGCACGTGTACCGCCACGCCGCCGGCCAGTTCGATGTTGGGCTCGTAGCTGTCGTATGCGGGGTCGAGCACGATGACTTCGTCGCCTGGATGAACCACCGCAAGGATCGCCGTCAGGATGGCCTGCGTGGCCCCGGCCGTGATGGTGATTTCCGTGTCGGGCTTGTAGGCATGGCCGTAGAGGCGCTCGATCTTCTCGGCGATGGCTTCGCGCAGCGGCAGCACGCCCGCCATCGGTGGGTACTGGTTCAGGCCGCGGCGCATTGCGGCGTCGACCGCATCGAGCAGGCGCGGATCGCAGTCGAAATCCGGAAAACCCTGGCCGAGGTTGACGGCGCCATGCTGCTGCGCCAGCGCCGACATCACCGTGAAGATGGTCGTCCCGGCACGGGGCAGGCGACTCGCCAGCGTGGGCGGTGAAAACGCGTCGCTCATAGTTCGTAGTCGTCGGCCTGACCGGTCATGGTGCGCTGGATCAGCGCTCGGGTGAGCCGATCCGACAGCATCTCGGCGAAAGAGTAGACAAAACTGCGCAAATAGGCGCCGCGCTTGAACGCCACGCGCGTCACGCTTTGCCCGAACAGATGCCCGAGCGGGCGCGAGACGAGATCGCCGCCCGGCGGGTCGTCGCGCACCGCGATCTCGGACACGATGCCGATGCCCAGGCCCAGCCGCACATAGGTCTTGATCACGTCGGCGTCGATGGCTTCGAGCACGATGTTCGGCTTGAGTTTGCGTGTCGCGAATGCCTGGTCCACGCGGGTGCGGCCACTGAACGATGGGTGGTACGAAACCAGCGGTTCGCGCACCAGGTCTTCCAGCGTGATGCGCTCGGCCTGCGCCAGCGGGTGGCTGGCCGGCATCACCAGGGCGTGCTGCCATTCATAGCACGGCATCGTCACCAGGCCTTCGATCTCGCCCAGCGTTTCGGTGGCGATGCCGATGTCCGCCGCCTCTTCGAGCACCAGTTGCGCCACCTGCGCAGGCGAGCCCTGGTGCAGGCTGATATTGACCTTGGGGAAGCGCTTGCGCAGCTGGCCCACGGCCTCGGGCAGGAAGTAGCGCGCCTGGCTGTGTGTGGTGGCGATGGAGAGCGTGCCGCTGTCTTGCTTGGAGAATTCTTCCCCGATGCGCTTGAGGTTGCCCACCTCTCGCATGATGATCTCGATGGACTTGAGCACCTCAAGGCCCGGTTCGGTCACGCGGCGCAGCCGCTTGCCATGGCGGGCGAAGATGTCGATCCCCAATTCGCCTTCCAGCTCGAGAATGGCCTTGGAGATGCCGGGCTGCGACGTGAACAGCGCTTTGGCGGTTTCCGTCAGGTTGAGGTCACGGCGGACCGCTTCTTGAACAAACCGAAACTGGTGCAGGTTCATATTCCGGATCAGTATGTCAACTGCGCCGATTATTTCACTGCTGGTCTGAAGAAAGCAGGGCCACGCTGGCAATGACCTCGATCACGCGCTCGTCTTCGCCGATGGCCGGCTGCAGGGTCCACCTCACGCCCGGATGGGCTTGCACAAGCTGGTCGCGCAGGGCCGGCAGGTCTTTCAGCACATGGCCGCCCGCGCCGAGAAACAACGGCACGATCGCCACGCGGGTACAACCTTTCGCCACGAGCTGGTCACCGGCCTGTTTCGCATCGGGCGCCATGAAATCCAGAAAGGCAAGCACCATGGGCGTTGCCGGCCGGGCCGCCGCGATGCGGTGGGCAACGCGTTCAAACGGGCGCGCCCACCCGGGGTCGCGCGCGCCATGCGCCAGAAGGAGCAAGCCGGTGCTCATCGGTAACGCACCAGCCAGCTGAACGCTGCGAATGAAAGCAGCAGGTACAGCAAGCTCGGCATCGACGCGGCAATCCAGGGCGTCCAGTTCTGCAGCAGGCCCAGGTGCGATGCCACGTTGTTCAACAACACGAAGCTGATGCCGAGCATGATGCCGCCGAAGACCTTCAGGCTCACCCCTCCGGCGCGCGCGTGCAGGTAGGCGAATGGCAGGGCCAGGCCCACCATCACCAGGCACACGAGAGGGTAGAGGGCCCGCTTCCAGAACTTGATCTCGTAGCGCTGCGCGGCCTGTTCGTTCTCGGACAGATGGCCGATGTAGCGGTACAGCTCCATCGTCGACATCGAGCTTTCGGGCAGCACAGCCGCGGCCACCACTTTGGCGGACAAGGTGCTCGGCCAGGCATAGGTGGCGAGGTGCTCCTCGCGGACCTTGAGTTGCTCGTCGGCGGCGGAGGCTTCGTTCCAATCGGTGATCGCCACGTCGGAAAGCGTCCAGAGCCCATCGCTGCCGACGCTTCCCCGCGCCGCACCGATGCGGCGGAGCATGCGGCCGTCACCGTCGAACTCGAAGACTCTCACATTGATGAGTTCACCGTTGGCGGCCGCGCGCTCCACATTGATGGAATACGACCGCTCACCCTGCTGCGTGACGGTGCGGTCCTTGAGCCATGCGCCCGATCGCCCGGCGCTGAAGCCGCCTTGCGTACCGGCACGCAGGCTGGCGGCCGCACGCTCGGTGAACGGCGCCACGTAGTCGCCGATCACGAAAGTCAGGATGCCGAAGACCGCGCCCAGGCCGGCCAGCAGGCCCAAGGCGCGCCCGGGCGCGAGGCCGCCGGTGCGCAGGATCGTGAACTCGGAAGACTGCGCCATGCGAGACAGCGCGTAAATGGTGCCGATCAGCACCGCGATGGGGGCCAGTTCGTACAGGTGCCCGGGCAGCTCGAGCAGCGAGTGAACGGCCGCATGCAAGGCGGTGTAGTCGTCCTTCACGTCCGACAGCTCGTCGACGAAATCGATGAAGAAGAACAACGACAGGAAAGCGAGCGCGACGAAGATCACCGACGAAACGATGTCCACGTAGAGCAAGCGGCGCACGGTTCTCATGGCGGTTGCGTCTTCTCAGGCCGTGCCGGTTGGCGTGCGCTGGGTCCAGGTTCGCAGCGCAAAGGTGGCGGCATGGTCGCGCCACCACAGCAGCAGCAATGCGATCGCGAAAGCGGCACCGTGCGTGCCGATGAGCGCCGACGGCATGGACAGCTTGCCGTTGGCCACCCACGCCTGGGAAAGATTGATCAGGTTGTAGTACACGACGAAAGCCAGCAGCGCAAAGAGGAGATTCCAGTTGCTCGCTCGCCGCGGTTGCGTCGCCGACAGGCCGATCGCGAGAAGCAGCAGATTGCCGGCGCCGAACGCGAGGCCGAGCCGCCAGGTGAGTTCGCCTTGCGCGCGAGCATCTCCGTCGTCGTCCAGCAGGTCGATGGTCTTGCGCGCTTTCGGGGGCAGGCTGTTCGCGCTGCTCAGCGCGCGCTCGCCCGCCTGAATGCGGTAGGTGTCGAACTGGGCAATGGTTTTCTCATTGGTTCGAAGGTTCTGCTCATTGCGCTGGCCGCGATCGAGGACCACGAAATTGGCCTCCGGGGTGCTCTCGATGCGCCCGCTGCGCGCCGAGGTCACGGATTCGATGTCGTCTTGCTTGGAGAGGATGAACACGTTGCGTCCTTCGGCGCCGCTCTCCGACGCGCGCTCGATGAAGAACACGCGGTTGCCATCGCGCGACGTCTGGAACTGCCCCGGCGCGATGCGCGACAGGTCGGAACGCTGCTCGAAGCGGTCGCGCATCTCCGCACTGCGCGCATTGACCCAAGGCCAGACAAAGAGCACCAGCAGGGTCACCAGCAGCAGGACGGGCCAGCTGACGCGCAACACCGGGCGCGCGAATCGCGTCAACCCGATGCCGCTGGCGAACCAGATCGCCATCTCGCTGTCGCGGTACATCCGGCTCAGCGTTGCGACCACGGCGACGAAGAGCGACAGGCTCAGCATCGTCGGCAGGTGGGCGAGGGCGTAGTAGCCCAAGAGGAGCGCGACGTCCTGCGGCGAAATGCGCCCGACCGCGGCCTGGCCCAAGGTGCGGATCAGCATCATGGTCAGCACGATCGTCAGCACGATCACGAGCGTGGCGCCGAAGGTGCGCGAGAGGTCTCTTCTCAGAGAGGAATCGAATAACATCGTTGGATTCGTGTACGGGCTGCATTATGGACTTTCGACATCAGGTTGCTTCCCCCAATGCCTTGGCTTCGGTCGCGACCGATGCGCTGCTGCTGGTGATGGGTGGAGAAGCGGTGGATGCGTCGCTCGACGCGAAGATCGCCACGCTGCTGAGCGACGCCGTCAAACACGGCGACTTCAGCTTCAAGCCGGGGCGCAAGCTCTACCTTCACAGAGTGGCCGGCGTCAAGGCCTCGCGTGTGCTCGCGGTGGCCGTGGGCGGCACCTCCACCAAGGCATTCAAGAAGGCGGTCGGCGAGGGCTTGAATCAACTGAAGGGCGCGCGCATACGAAGCATCGCCGTAGCCTACGTCGGAGGCGAGGCGCTGAGTGAGGCGCATGCGGAAGCGGTGGTGGCCGCGGCCAGCGATGCCGTTTACGTGTATCGCGCGAGCAAGCCCAGCGCGCCGGAAGCGCCGACCCTGGCCAACGTCACGCTGTTGTGCGCCAAGGTGGAGGCCAAGGCGGTCCAAGCCGGCCTGGTGCGCGGGCAGGGCATTGCGGCCGGCGTCACGCTGGCACGCGAATGCGCCAACCGCCCGGGCAACCTGTGCACCCCCAGTTACCTCGCCGAGCAGGCCAAGAAGCTGGGCAAGCAGTTCGGCCTCAAGGTGGATGTCCTGGACCAGAAGGACGTGCAGAAGCTGGGCATGGGAGCCTTCCTGGCCGTGGCGCAAGGCTCCAGCGAACCGCTGCGGTTCATCGTGGCCCGCTACAACGGCGGCCCCAAGGCACAGGCCCCGATCGTTCTGGTCGGCAAAGGCATC
>CAZBOF010000084.1:12609-17819 GCA_964493285.1 uncultured Rhizobacter sp.
GGTCGGCAAGGGCATCACGTTCGACACCGGCGGCATCTCCATCAAGCCGGCGGCCGAGATGGACGAGATGAAGTTCGACATGGGCGGCGCCGCCTCGGTGCTGGGCACCTTGCGCGCCGTGGCCGAGCTGAAACCCAGGCTGAATCTGGTGTGTGTCATCCCCTCATGCGAAAACATGCCCGATGGGCGCTCCGTCAAGCCGGGCGATGTGGTCACCAGCATGTCGGGCCAGACGATCGAGATCCTGAACACCGATGCGGAAGGCCGCCTGATCCTGTGTGACGCGCTCACCTACGTCGAGCGCTTCAAGCCATCGGCCGTGATCGACGTCGCGACGCTCACAGGCGCCTGCATCGTTGCACTCGGGCACCACAATTCGGGCCTCTTCACACCCGACGACGCCTTGGCCGGCGAACTGGCCGCGGCCAGCGCGGCCGCACTGGACCCTTGCTGGCGCATGCCGCTTGACGAGGAGTACGCCGAAGGCCTGAAGAGCAACTTCGCTGACGTGGCCAACGTCGGGTCGCGCGCCGCGGGCTCCAGCTCGGCTGCGCTGTTCCTCAAGCGATTCACCGGCGCCTACCGCTGGGCGCACCTTGACATCGCCGGCACCGCCTGGAAATCGGGCCTGGCCAAGGGCGCCACCGGCCGCCCGGTGCCGCTGCTGACCCACTTTCTGCTTTCGCAAGCGCGTTGAGACCGCATCGGAACGCGGATGACCGAGATCAGTTTCCACTTCAATGTGCCGGACCGGGCGGCATACGCCTGCCGGCTGCTGCGCAAGGCCGTGCGCCTGGGCGCGCGCGTCGTCGTCCATGCGCCGAACCCGGTGCTCACGGCGTTTGACCGGCGACTTTGGGTGTTCGAGCCCCTGGAGTTCGTGCCTCACGTGCGCGTCAAGCCGGGGCAGGCCTTGGTATCGCGCCTGCAAGACACACCGGTGTGGTTGACCGAGTTCGTGGCCGAAGCGCCGCATCGTGACGTCTTGCTGAATCTGGGCGCCGAGATGGTTCAAGGGTTCGAAACCTTCAAACGTGTGATCGAGCTGGTCTCTTCCGACAGCGAAGACCGCCAAGCCGGGCGGGTGCGCTGGAAACACTACAGCGACCGCGGATACACCATCACCCGCCATGATGTGGCCCAGGAGGCCACCGCATGAAAGGCAATTTGCAAGTGCCGCAACGGGTTCCGGTGCTGACGGAGGTCGTCGACCTCCCGGAACCACCTCCCGAACCGCCCGACGAATACCCGCAGTTTCCTGCGCCTCCGGTGGACGAAAGCGCGGCGCCGGCTCCGCTGGGCGAAT
The DNA here is from genome assembly GCA_964493285.1 of uncultured Rhizobacter sp. GTDB lineage: Bacteria > Pseudomonadota > Gammaproteobacteria > Burkholderiales > Burkholderiaceae_C > Rhizobacter. The sequence goes on from CAZBOF010000084.1 coordinate 13,916, forward strand.
GGCCCGCGGCGCGTGAAGCGCTGCCGGCGCCTGTTGCCTCGACGGCCGGGGCCATTGACGAGGCGAAGCTGGTGCAACGCGTTCTCGGTGATCTGGACCGGCAGCTCGACCTGATGTTCGAGCACCGGCTGCGGGAGACTCTCGCCCCGTTGCTGACCCGCATGACCGACACCCTGGTCAGGGAGATGCGCAACGAACTCGCCACCAACCTTCGCGAGATGGTGGCCCGGGCCGTGGCGAATGAGTTGACCAAACTGGGGCCTGCCCACACCAAATAAGCCTCCGCGCTTCGCCATGGCCTGGCCCTGTGGGTGAATCAAAGGCGCCGCCCGCACCGAACCGCCACCCGGGACAGGCTCAACCGGCGATCGACCTGAGCAGGCGGATGAGCCGATTGAAGGTCGTGCCATAGGGCGGATAGAACAAGCGCGTTCCGGCGAGGCGTGATTGCAGGAACACCGGTTTGGCTTTCGAGAAAGTGCGAAAGCCCCATTCACCGTGGTACGCGCCCATCCCGCTCGCGCCTACCCCGCCGAAGGGCTGTTCTTCCTGCCCGAGGTGCCAGATGCAGTCGTTCACCGTCACGCCGCCCGCATGCGTGGATTCGAGCGCGTGGCGGCGGGCGGCGGCATCTTCGCCGAACCAGTACATCGCCAGCGGCCGCTCCCGGGCCCGGATGAAGGCCAAAGCCTGTTCGGCGTCGTCGTACGGAATGATCGGCAGCAGTGGCCCGAAGATTTCTTCGCGCATCACGCCCATCCTGTCATTGACATCGAGCAGCAGGTGCGGCGCGAACTTGCGCCCGCTGGCCGGCACCTCGTGGGTGCGGATCACCCGCGCGCCGTGCGCCTGTGCGTCGGCCACCAGCTCTTTCAACCGTGCCAGATGCCTGGGCGTTGCAATGCTGGTGTAGTCGGGGTTGGCGTCGAGCGTCGGATACATGCGCCGCATCGCGGCGACCAGTGCGCCGGCCAAGGGTTCGACCATCTCGCGGGGGACGAGGACGTAGTCGGGTGCCACGCAGGTCTGTCCGGCGTTGAGCAGCTTGCCGAACGCCAGGCGCTCGGCGGTGCGCGCGAGCACCGCGCTGCGGTCGATCAGCGCAGGCGATTTGCCACCCAGCTCCAGCGTGACCGGCGTGAGGTTTGCAGCTGCGGCCTTGGCCACTTCGCGGCCGACCGCCGTCGAGCCGGTGAAGAAGAGATGATCGAACGGCAGCGCGGCGAACGCGCGCCCGAGATGGGCATCGCCCAGCACCACGTGCATTTCATCGGGGGCGAAATCAGCTGCGACGATCTGTGCGATGAGCGCCGAGGTGGCCGGGGTGAGTTCCGACGGCTTGATCAACACGCGGTTGCCGGCCGCGAGTGCGGCCACGGCCGGTGCCATGGCCAGGTAGTACGGATAGTTCCAAGGCGAGATGATGCCCACGACGCCCAGCGGCTGCGGCAACAGCCGGTTGCGGGCCGGCCAGAAGTGCGGAGCCGTGGCGACACGGCGCGGCTTCATCCAGCGGGCGACGTGGCGTGCGGCGTGCCGCGCGGCCGATTGCACGGTGAAGATATCGGCCAGCAGTGTTTCCTGCCGTGCGCGATGGCCGAAGTCTTGCGAGATCGCCTCGGCCAGCGCGTCGCCGTGGCGGATCGTCATGCCGAGCAGGCGGCGCAGGCGGTCGCGGCGCACCGCCAAGCGGGGCATCGGCTCGGCCGCATAGGCGCTGCGCGATTGTTCGAAGACGAGGCGCAACTGCTCTTCAGGCGTTTGGATCATGGGCGCTCCAGGCGGGTGTGCCGATCAGTAGGCATGCGATGCCCAGTGGCCGTCAAGGCGGATGCCCTGATGGCCAGTGCGTTTCTGGCCGGCAGATCAATCCGCCTCGAAGCGATAGGACACCAGCGATTCGGTGTCGCTGTCGGCCACCAGCCGCTTGCCGGCCGGCGGGAAAGCGCGTTGCACGCAATCGGCCCGGGGGCAGACGCGGCAGCCCGGCCCGATCGGCATCACGTCGCGGGGGTTGTCGATGTCAATGCCATCCGCATAGACCAGCTCGCGCGCGTGCGACAACTCGCAGCCGAGACCGATGGCGAACACCTTGCGGCGGGCGCGAAACCCGCCGCCGCCGCGTTCGATGGTGCGCGCGATGCCGAAGAAGCGGCTGCCGTCGGGTATCTCGGCTACCTGGATCAGGATGCGCCCGGGCTGGGCGAACGCCTCGTGCACGTGCCACAACGGGCAGGCGCCGCCGTGCCGCGCGAAATGGAATGCCGTGGCGCTCTGCCGCTTGGAGATGTTGCCTGCCTGGTCGAGACGCACGAAGTAGAACGGCACGCTGCGCGCGTTGGGGCGCTGCAATGTCGACAAGCGATGGCACACGGTTTCGAAGCCGACCTGGAATTGCTGCTGCAGCAGCTCGATGTCGTACCGGCTTTGCCGCGCCGCCTGCAGGAAGTCGAGGTAAGGCAGCAGCACCGCGCCCGCGAAATAGTGGGCGAAGCCCTGGCGCGCGAGCGCCTGCGTGGGTGCGTCCTCGAAGCCTGCGAGGCGGATCTCGTCATCGATGAGTTCGGCGTGCACGAGCAGCGCGTACTGCGTGCACAGCTGGAAGGCTTGCTGCGCGTCGCTCAAGTCGGCGGCCACGGCCAGGCGCCGGCGGGCGGGGTCGTAATGGCGCAGGCGGGTGTCGCTGCCGGCAGCAAGCACGACCTCGACCTGGCAGCGCGCCATCAATGCTTCGCGCAGGGCAGCGGCCCGTTCGCCGGGACGCAGATTGAGTACGAGCGCCAGGTCTTCGGCGTGGCGGTCCAGCAGATCGAGGTAGTTGTTGCGGCGGTTCAGGTGATCTCGCACCTCTTCATTCGGCAACGGGCTGCTGGGCTCGCGCTGGCGGCCGTCACCGAGGTCGGCGCCCAGTTCACCATAGAAGCGGTCCACGGTCTGCGCATGCTCTTCCATCAAGCGGCCATGGCGCTGGTGCAGCGTCAGGAAGGCGTCGACCAGCTCTGGGGCTTGCTCCACCCAGCGGGACAAGGTGGCGGGAGCGATGGCGCCGGTGCCCAGCGTGCGGTCGTGGAATGCCATGTCCAGCTCGGCGAGCTGGCGCTTGTCCTGGTCTTCTGCAAACTCTGCGATGTCGGCGCCGAAGGCCTCGGTGAGCTTGAGCAGCACGCTGGGAGTCACCGGCCGCTGGTTGTTCTCGATCTGGCTCACATAGCTGAGCGACAGCCCCAGGCGCCGCGCCAAGGCACCCTGGTTCCAGCCGTGCTGCTCGCGCAGGCGGCGAACGCGGGGACCCACAAAGAGTTTTCTGGCGATTCCCATTTCACAAATTTTGCAAATGAGCGGCTGGGGCTGCAAAGCGATTTACACGTAATTCCCAATGAAGTGTTGAGTTTTGTGAAATCAGTGGATAGATTCTGTGTGAAGTTCTCGCGGCCGTCCATCCGGTGCCGCGCCACCCAGGAGACACCATGGCCAACACCCCCATTCCCACCATTCCGCTGCTCATCAACGGTGAGTTCGTGCAATCCCGTACCACCCAATGGCGCGACGTGGTCAACCCGGCCACGCAAGAGGTGCTGGCCCGCGTGCCGATGGCCACGCCCGACGAAGTGGCCGCTGCGGTGGCAGCGGCCAAGGCGGCGTTTCCGGCCTGGCGCAAGACCAGCATCGGCCAGCGGGCGCGCATCTTCCTGACGCTGCAGCAACTTATCCGCGAGAACATGAAGTCGTTGGCGGCCACGCTCACGGCGGAGCAGGGCAAGACCCTGGCCGACGCCGAAGGCGACGTGTTCCGGGGGCTGGAGGTGGTGGAGCACGCGAGCGCCATCGGCAACCTGCAACTGGGCGAACTCGCGCACAACGTGGCGGGCGGCGTCGACACCTACACACGGCTGCAGCCCCTGGG
>CAZBOF010000085.1:0-17783 GCA_964493285.1 uncultured Rhizobacter sp.
TGCGGGTGTAGATGTTGCCCGGCACCTTCAGGTCGAACAGGTCGGCGCCGTGCTGCGCGCTGTCGAACGCATACGCCGCCGTCTGGTAGATCGGCACCGCCGCCGATTTGGTGGTGGGATCGGGCGTGTAGCCAGCGTGTACCGACAAGGTCTCGAAGCGCCAGTTTTCTTGGCTCATGGAAGCATCTCCTGCGGATGTGGAAGGTACCGAGTGTAGGTGCCGGCCTCGTTCTTTGCTCCCCGCAACGGGTGCCGGCCCCTAGTCGCTTTTCCGCTATCGAAAGCCGTTCTTGTTCGTTGGATGAATGGCGGGTGCTTCGTATCCTGAGCCCTTCTTTCCACGTTCACACAGGGCCCGGCGGGATGGCGGGCTTAACGGATCTCATGAAGATTGTCGGCATTCTGGGCAGCCCATCGGCTGTCTCGCGCTCGGGGTCGCTGCTGCAGTGGGCGCAGTCTCGCCTCCAGCCCGTGGCCACGCGGCTGCACTGCGTGGTGCTGCGCGACACGCCCGCCGAAGCCCTGCTGCACGCGCAGTTCGACCATCCCCTGATCCGCCAGGCCCTCGACGAGGTGGCGCAGGCGCAGGTGGTGCTGGTGGCCACGCCCATCTACAAGGCAGCCTACAGCGGGCTGCTGAAGACCTTCCTCGATCTGCTGCCGCAAGACGGGTTGCGCGACAAGACCGTGCTGCCGCTGGCCACCGGCGGCAGCATCGCCCATCTGCTGGCGCTGGACTACGCGCTCAAGCCCGTGTTGTCTGCACTGGGTGCGCGCGACATCCTCGACCCGGTGTTCGCCACCGACACGCAGATCCCCCGCCATGAAGACCACGGCTACCTGCCATCGGAGGAGGTGCAGGCGCGTGTGACGCGCAGCTTGCAGACCCTGATCGACCGCGCCGATGAATTTCAGCGCCAGGAAGACGCCGCACGCGAGCGCGAGGCGCTGCTCGCGCGGGCCCGTGGTTCGCTGTCTGCCGCACCCTGGCCGACGCGCAATGTGCGTTGGTCTGTCTGATTTCCGCTGTCTCACGTCAATCCACCCACCTGCTCACCCAAGGAGAACTTCATGAGCATCACCGCCATCAACGTCCGCAACCAGTTTCGCGGCAAGGTCAAGGAAATCATCGAAGGCCCGGTCGTCTCGGAGATCGACGTCGAGACGCCCGCGGGCCTGATCGTGACCTCCGTCATCACCACCCGTTCGGTCAAGGAACTCGGCCTGGCGCCCGGGCGTGACGTGGTGGCACTCGTGAAGTCCACCGAAGTCTCCATCGCCACGCTGTAACGCCTTCCCGCAAAGGAGCAACGGTCATGGGCTTGCAGCGAGACCCGGTGCGCGTGCTGGTCGTGCCGGGACTGAACGACAGCGGGCATGCGCACTGGCAATCTTGGCTGGAAGCGCATTTCCGGAACTCGGTGCGCGTGAAGCAAGACGACTGGGGGCAGCCCGATGCCGACCGCTGGGCCGGACGCATCGCCTCCACCCTCGCCCGGCATCCGCCGGCGCGCTGGGTGGCGGTGGGCCACAGCTTCGGTTGCCTGGCAATTGCCAGACTGCTTGAGTTGGGCGGACAAGGCCTGCACGCCGCATTGCTCGTCGCGCCGGCCGATCCTGAGCGTTTCGACGCGGCCGCGCTGCTCCCGCGTTCGCGACTTGCCATTCCGAGTGTCCTGATCGGCAGCGAGACCGACCCGTGGATGAGCGTGTCTGCTTCGCGTTCCTGGGCGCGCACCTGGGGCTCGCAGTTCATCAACCTGGGCGACGTCGGACACATCAATACCGAGTCGGGGTTCGGGCCCCTGCCTCAAGCGAAGACGATGGTCGAGTTGCTGATTCATCGGCTGGAACGTGCGCGCCGCATCGACCGTGCCCATGCGCTGGAGCTGTCGTTTGCAATCTGATGCAGCGGTGCGCCCATGAGCGCGCCGCGAAAGGCCAGTCCGCGGTCGGGTGGCGGGGTGTGGGGGTGTGCCATGGGGTGCCCGCCTGCCCGGCCGCGGTGCTGGACCTGGCGTTCGTCGCCAGGCAGCAAACCCGAGCGCGCCGTCGGGGCAGCGCACAAGACGCATGATGTCGCGTCGCCATCCAGCGGCCACTCTCTTCACCGATCGAAAGCGAACCCATGAACATTCGTCATTGGTGGCTGGCCACCTGTCTTGTGCTCGCCTGCGGCACGGCGTCCGCGCAAACCACCGAGGCGCTGCTCGACCAGGCACTCGCCGGGCCGCAGCGCAGCGCGGCGAACCAGGCGCGCGACGTGTATCGCCACCCCCGCGAAACCTTGCTGTTCTTCGGGCTGCGGCCCGACCAGGCGGTGATCGAGATCGCACCGGGCGGTGGCTGGTACACCGAGATCCTCGCGCCGGTGTTGCGTGAACGGGGCCGGTTGTATGCGGCGCACTATCCCGCCGACGGCACGCCGCAGCAGCGCAGTTCGCGCAGCGGCTTTCAGAAGAAGCTGCAAGACAGCCCGGCGGTGTATGGCCGCGTGACGCTGGCCACGGTGCCGAAAGGCGACCGCTTCACCGATCTCCCGGCACCCGGTGGCGTCGACCTCGTGCTGACATTCCGCAGCGTTCACAACTGGATCGAAGCCGGCCACCTCGATGCGACGCTGAAAGCGTTCTACGACGTGCTCAAGCCGGGCGGCGTGCTCGGCGTTGAAGAGCACCGCTCGCCCGTTCCGCTGACGACCGAAGCCATCGCCCGAACGGGCTATGTGCCGGAAGCGCTGGTGATCGAACGCGCGCAGGCGGCCGGGTTCCAACTCGCCGGGCGAGCCGAGATCAATGCCAATCCGCGCGACACGCGCGATCACCCGAATGGCGTGTGGTCGCTGCCGCCTTCGCTGCGCGGCGGCGACACCGACCGCGCGCGCTTCCTTGCGATCGGCGAGTCCGACCGCATGACGCTGAAGTTCGTCAAGCCGAAAAGCCCCTGAGGCGGACTCAGCGCGCAACCGTTCCAGGTTGCGCGGGATGTGGAGAGTTCAGATTTCGGTTTGCGATTCCGCTTCCAGCACACGGCGGCGCGCCATGGCCAGGTTGGCGCGGCCGCGGTCCAGCACGAAGTAGATGAACAGGCCGTCGTGCTTTTCCACCGGGCGAATGATGTGGTACTGCTTGCCGAGCGAGATCAGGATGTCTTCGATCGTGTCGTTCAGGCCGAGCGCTTTCATGGTTTTCATCTTCGCGCGCACGACTTCGGTGTTGCCGGCGGCGGCGACTTCGAGATCCACGCCCGTGCCAACTGATTCCAGCAGCATGCCGCTGCTGTAGTCGACCAGTGCGGCGCACAGGGCGCCTTCGTTTTCCATCAAGCGATTCAACATGTCTTTGGGGCTGTATGCCATGGTTCTCTCCGGTTGAAAATAGAAGCGAGTCGATCGAAGGTGCCGTTGCCGGCGGGTAAAAAGCGGTTCAGTTCTGGGCGGCGGCGATCTTGTCGGCGGTGGCGCGGCAATCCCAGAGCAGCTTGCCGAGCACGGCGCGGCGGTCGGTCACGACAGTGAGTACGAGGTTGGATGGCTGCGCCGGCACGCGCATCGAAACGATGTGGCCTTGCGATGACTCGAGCACCAGCCGTTCCGGTTCGCCGTGGTTGGTCTCTTGTGCGAGAGCACCCGCAAGTGCCGCGATCGAGCCGGACATCGCCGCGAGCTTGGCCACCTCATGGCGGTCGTCCAGCGTCGACGCCACGGCCAGGCCATCGGTGGTGGCGACGGTGGCGCTGAGCACCCCGCTGGTGCCCTGTCGCAGTTCGTTCACCAGCTCGGCGCAGCGCGCCACGAGCAGCAGGCGGGGTGCGTTGGCGGAGGACGGCTCAGCCATGCTCCACCTCCGCCATGCTCACCAGCACCGAGAGCAGAAGCCGCACGTCCGTCGCCTCGCGGGCATCCACTTCGAGCACCGGCACCTGGAAGCCGCTGCGTGCGAGCCGCTCGCAGTAGTCTTCGATGCGCGGCGCCTTGGGCTGGCCCAGGCGGCCCACGCCGATCACGGTGCGGCGCAGTGGAACCTGCTGTGCAAATGCGCGCAGATAGGTTTCGACATCGGCAATCGGATCGGGCCGTGAGTTGTCGGCCAGCACCACCAGGCCGAAGGCGCCCGCGCCGAGGATTCTCCACATGAAACTGAAGCGCTCCTGGCCGGGCGTTCCGAACAGCCGCAGCGTGTGCTGGTCATCCAACTTGCACTCGCCGTAGTCGAAGCCCACCGTGGTGAGCCGCTTCTCTTCGGTGCCGCCGTTGTCGCTGATCGGCACTTCGGTCGAGAGCATGGCGCGCTCGCTGATGGCGCGGATGGCCGTGGTCTTGCCCGCGCCCATCGTTCCGGTGAACACGATCTTCAGGCCGCCATGCAAGTCGGTCGGGGAGGTCACCACAGTTTCAACCTTTCTCTCAGCCGGCGGAACACCGAGCTTGTGGCCGGGGTTGCGGAGGCGTCGGCGGCGGGGTTCTGCGCCGGCCCTTCCGGGGCCGACGGCACGGCGAGGCCGAGGGCGATGCAGGTCTCGATGAACCAATGCACCGCAGGCATCGGCAAACCACTTTCGCGACTCACCTGCTCCAGCGTCAGCGCGCGGTTCGTGAGCAGCGCACACAGGCGGGGGTAGCCCGGTCGCAGCAGGGCGACGGCGTCGGGCCATCGCACCAGCCGGTACGCGCCGTGAAGCGTGCTGCTCGCGGCGCCGGTAACGCCCAGCTGGTAGCTGGCATTCCAGATGAGGTCGCGCAGGCGCATCGATGGCCAGGCTTCGATCATCGGCATCTCTTCAGGGGTCGCGCGCCGGATCTCGCCCACGCTGTAACCGTCGGCCAGCAGGTCGGCCATCGGCACCCGCGTCCACAGTTGCTCACTCGAGAAATCGATGATGAGCGATCGCCCATCGAGCAGCGGCAGCACCGAGACGCGTCGTTCGCCCGACAGCACGCTCCGCGTCAGGCCACGGAACAGGCCGGTCAGCCCGGAGTCGGTGTTGGACGACAACAGGCCGGCCGCGAGTCGCAGCACCTCCACCACCTGGCTCATGCGCAGCGGGGCCGCCACCGTGAGGCCGAAGTCTGTGCGCGCGGGTGTTTCTGCCGCGCCGGGCGTCACGCGAACCGTCACGCAGCGGCTTGGCATGCGCCGCGGCCAGTTCGCGGGGACGAACACGACATTGCAGCCCGTCAGCACTTCGCTGTACTGCAGCTGCAAGCCGTGGCGGCCGTTGAGCAGGCGGATCAGCGAGCGCAGCACCAACTGCTCGTTTGGCGCCACGTCGGCCGAGCCGATGGTGAGGCTGAACAGCATCTCAGCGCGCGTGCCGATGCACGGCACGAAGAGCAACGCAGTCTGGGGGCTTGGGTGAGGCCGGGGGAGGGTGGAATGCGTTCACGCGGATCTCTCAATGGCAGCTGCAAAAAGCGCACTGAGACGATCACCCCCGAGCAAAGGGTTGCGTTGGCAGTCCCGCTGTCGTGGGCTTTCGCCTGTAGACCGGTGACTTTGCGGACCCGCCTTTCGTGCGGGGGTGCCGTTTCAGCGGCGCCAGTATATCGCCCGAAGGCGCCCGGTCTTCGCAAATTGAAGTGGCGGCTGGCTCGCGGCGCTGGCCTGAATCCCTTTAGGCCGGTAGGCTGTCGCCTTCGAGTTCACAGGACGTGCGCATGAAGCCTCGCATCACCCTCATCACCCTGGGCGTCGACGACCTCGACCGCGCGCTTGCGTTCTACCGCGATGGCCTGGGCCTGGCCTGCGACGGCATCATCGGGACCGAGTTCGACCACGGCGCGGTCGCGTTCCTGGACATGCAGCCCGGCTTGAAGCTCGCGCTGTGGCCGCGCACCAGCTTGGCACATGAGACGGGCCTGCCGGTTCCGCCGCGCGCGCCGGGCAACGTGTCCCTGGGGCACAACGTGAACAGCGCGGCGGAGGTGGACGCCGTCATGGCACAGGCCAAAGCGGCCGGCGCGCGCATCGTGAAGCCTGCGCAGAGTGTGTTCTGGGGTGGCTACGCAGGCTACTTCGCCGACTTGGACGATCACGTCTGGGAAGTGGCCTTCAACCCGCACCTGCCGGTCTGATCGTGTGCGCCCGCTGGCGGCGCGCCCACACCATCTCGTGGAAGAAGAACGCCACCGTGTTGATGGCCGGTTCGATCAATGCCACCGCACCCGAGACCTGCCAGTTGCCGGTCAGCGCGTACGTCACGCCGAAGGCCACGCTGAAATGCAAGATGGCAAAGCTGGTTGTTTTTTGAATGTGCTGGGTCATGGCGAGGCTCCGAATGGTCGCTTCCAGTATGAAGGCGAACGGCCTCGCACGGCATCAAATTGCGCGATGTCCGCGATAGCGTGCAGCGGCCCGCCGGGGTGCCGCACGCCCCGCGTCACAGCCCGACCTGGGTCACGAACTTGGTGTTGAGATAGGCCGCGATCGCTTCGCTGCCGCCTTCGGTGCCGAAGCCCGAATCCTTGATGCCGCCGAACGGCACTTCCGGCAGCGCGAGCCCGAAGTGGTTGATCGACACCATCCCGCTTTCGATCGCCGCGCCAATGGCCGAGGCGGTCTTGAGCGACCGGGTGAACGCATACGCGGCCAGGCCGTAGGGCAGGCGGTTGGCTTCGGCCACCACGTCATCGAAGTTCGAGAACGGCACGATGGGCGCGAGCGGGCCGAACGGCTCTTCGTTGAGCACGCGTGCATGGGCCGGTACCTCGGTGAGCACGGTTGGTTCGAAGAAGTAGCCCGTGGTGCCGATGCGTTTGCCGCCCAGGGCCAGCTTGGCGCCTTTGCCCACGGCGTCGTCCACGAAAGATTGCATGGCTTCGACACGGCGGCTGTTGGCCAGCGGGCCCATGCGGGTGTCCGGCTGCAAGCCGTCGCCCACCTGGATGGCCGAGGCGGCGGAGACGAAGGCATCCACGAACTTCGCGTACAGCGACTCATGCACCAGGAGGCGGGTTGGCGACACGCACACCTGGCCGGCGTTGCGGAACTTCGCGCCCGCGAGCATCTTGGCGGCGGAGGCCACATCGGCGTCATCGAACACGATGGCCGGCGCGTGGCCGCCGAGTTCCATCGTCATGCGTTTCATGTGCTGGCCCGCCAGGGCGGCCAGCTGCTTGCCCACGGCTGTGGAACCGGTGAACGTGATCTTGCGGATCACCGGGTGCGGGATCAGATAGGAAGAGATCTCGGACGGCACGCCGAACACCAGGTTCACGACGCCCGCCGGCACGCCGGCATCGGCATAGGCGCGGATCAGTGCCGCGCAGCTCGCGGGGGTTTCTTCCGGGCCTTTCAAAATCACCGAGCAGCACGCCGCGAGCGCGGCGGACAGCTTGCGCACGGCCTGGTTGATCGGGAAATTCCAGGGCGTGAACGCAGCCACCGGGCCCACGGGCTCCCGGGTGACCAGCTGGCTCACGCCGTGGGCGCGCGGCGGCACGATCTGGCCGTAGGTGCGGCGCGCCTCTTCGGCAAACCAGTCGATCAGGTCGCCGGCTGCGCCCGCCTCGGCCCGGGCCTCGGCCAGCGGCTTGCCCTGTTCCTGCGTCATCAGCTCGCCGATCCCGGCGGCGCGCTCGCGCATGAGGTCGGCGGCCTTGCGCAGTACCTTGTAGCGGTCGAAGGCCGAGGTCGCGCGCCAGACCTTGAAGCCCTTGTCGGCGGCGGCCAGCGCGCGGTCGAGGTCGGCCGTGCTCGCATGTGCGAGGCGCGCGATCGGCTTGCCGGTGGCGGGATTGATGATGGGTTCGCTCTTGCCGCTGGTGCCGGCGGTCCATTCGCCGTCAATGAAAAGAGAGACATCGGTGTACATGCGGACTCCTTGTGGGTGGGGCTGGCGCGGTGCGTCGGACCGCCATTGTGAGTCTGAACCCGCAGCCCTGATGTCACCGAGGTGGCCGGCCTGGCGGCGGTATCTGAATTCTGACGAAGCAAAACCGATTTGATTCGTTTTCGCGGCGCTCCACGCTGCGTACCGTTCAGGCCATCACATATTTTTGTACGAGGAAGAGCAACATGACGCACCGGATCAATTCCACCCGCCGCCACGCCATCGTCAGCGGCGTCGCTGCGGCCGCTGGCCTGTCTTTTGCGGGGCTGTCTACCCGCGCCCAGGCTCAGGGCCGGTCTGCCTTGCGCATCGGCTTCCAGAAGTACGGCACGCTGACTTTGCTGAAGGCGCGGGGCGACCTGGAAACGCGGCTGGCGCCGCAAGGCATCGACGTGCGCTGGATCGAGTTCCCCGCCGGTCCGCAGATGCTCGAAGGCTTGAACGTCGGCTCGATCGATTTCGGCACCGTCGGCGAGGCGCCGCCCATCTTTGCGCAGGCCGCCGGTGCCGACCTGGTCTATGTGGCCAACCAGCCGCCGGCCCCCAAGGGCGAAGCGATCCTGGTCCACAAGGATTCGCCGCTGAAGAACGTGAGCGAACTGCGTGGCAAGAAGGTGGCGTTGAACAAGGGCTCCAACGTGCACTTCCTGCTTGTGAAGGCGCTCGAGAAAGCGGGCGTGCCTTACAGCGCGGTGAACGTCATCTACCTGGCGCCGGCCGATGCGCGTGCCGCCTTCGAGCGCGGCTCGGTCGATGCCTGGGTGATCTGGGACCCGTTCTTCGCCGCGGCGGAAAAGCAGCTCGGTGCGCGCATCCTGGCCGATGGCACGGGCCTCGTGGCGAACCACCAGTTCTACCTGGCCTCGCGCGGCTACGCCGAGAAGAATCCGCAGGTGGTGCAGGCCATCATCGACGAACTCGCCAAGCTCGATGCGTGGGCCGAGAAGAACGCCAAGGAAGTGGCGCAGTTCCTCGCGCCGCAGATCGGGCTGGACCTGGCGATCACCGAAGTGGCTGCAGGCCGCTTCGCCTACGGCATCCGTCCGATCACGCCGGCCGTGGCCGCGGAGCAGCAAAAGATCGCTGACGCGTTCCATGAACTCAAGCTCATTCCCAAGGCCATCAAGGTGGCCGACGCACTGCCCTCGGCACGCGTGGCGCTGGCGAAGTGAACGCCATGGGCCTCGTTCGCCTGGCGTGGGTGGCGCTGGCGCTCGTGGCGGCGGCCGCCCTGTGGCCGCTCGCGGCCAGTGCGCAACCCGGCGCATCGGCGGAAGCGCTGGCCCAGTTGCGCATCGGCTTTCAGAAGTCGGCCGTCAATCTCGTCATCCTCAAGCAGCAGGGCGCGCTCGAGAGGCGCTTCCCGAATGCGCGGGTGCAGTGGGTGGAGTTCCCGGCCGGCCCGCAGTTGCTGGAGGCCTTGTCGGTGGGTGCGCTGGAATTCGGCCTGACGGGCGACTCGCCGCCAGTGTTCGCGCAGGCGGCGGGCAAGGACCTGCTCTATGTCGGCGCCGAGCCGTCCAAGCCGTTGAGTTCGGCGGTGCTGGTGCCGCGAGAGTCACCGCTGAACACGCTGTCCGATCTGAAGGGCAGGCGCGTGGCGTTGCAAAAGGGCTCGAGCGCCCACTATCTCACCGTGCGTGCGCTGGAGAAGGGCGGCTTGCAATGGAGCGACATCCAGCCGGTCTACCTGACGCCGGCCGAAGCACGGGCGGCGTTCGAGAAGGGCGCCGTCGACGCCTGGGCCATCTGGGATCCGTTCTATGCGGCCACCGAGCTGGCCATCCGGCCGAAGGTGCTGACCAACGGCGACGGCTTGTCGGGCAACAACTCGTTCTACCTGGCCTCCCGCTCCTTCACCGAGAAGTATCCGCAGGCGCTGCTGGTGCTGTTCGAAGAACTCACGCGGGCCGATGCCTACGTGCAAAGCCATCGCAAGGAGGCCGCGCAGCTGGTGGCCGATTTCAGCGGCCTGAGTCTGGCCACGGTGCACCTGTTCATCTCCCGCCGCCCCCGCTCGCCGGTGGGCCCGATCAGCGCGCAGATCACGGCCGACCAGCAGCGCGTGGCCGATGCGTTTCTCTCCCTGGGTTTGATCCCGCGCCCGGTGAATGTGGCCGAGATCGTTTGGCAGCCGACCGCCGCCTCGCTGGCCCGCCGTTAGACCACTCTTTGTTCCCTCTATGAAGATCCTCTGGTTCATCCCCACCCACGGCGATTCGCGTTACCTCGGCACCAGCCATGGCGCGCGCACGGCCGGGCTCGACTATTTCAAGCAGGTGGCCATCGCTGCCGACAGCCTCGGCTACGAAGGCGTGCTTCTGCCCACCGGCCGCTCCTGCGAAGACTCGTGGGTCGTGGCGGCGAGCCTGATCGACGTCACGCGTCGCCTCAAATTCCTGGTTGCCCTGCGGCCTGGGCTGGTGACGCCGTCGCAATCGGCGCGCATGGCGGCCACCTTCGATCGCCTGTCGGGCGGGCGCTTGCTGGTCAACCTCGTGACCGGCGGCGACGCGGCTGAACTGGAGGGAGACGGGCTGTTTCTCCCGCATGCCGAGCGCTATGTGCAATCCACCGAGTTCCTGACGATCTGGCGCGAGCTGCTCACGCGCAGCCATGACGGCGAAGATTTCGACTTCGACGGCAAGCACCTCAGCGTGAAAGGCGGCAAGGTGCTGTACCCGCCGACCCGCCGGCCGTACCCGCCGGTGTTCTTCGGCGGCTCGTCCGAAGAGGCGCACGAGCTGGCCGCGCAGCAGCTCGACACCTACCTCACCTGGGGTGAACCGCCCGAGGCCGTGGCGGCCAAGGTGGCCGACATCCGCCAGCGGGCCGCGAAGTACGGCCGCACGCTGGAGTTCGGCATCCGCCTGCATGTGATCGTGCGCGAGACCGAAGATGAAGCTTGGCGGGCCGCGTCCGAGCTGGTGTCGCACCTCGACGAATCGGTGGTCGCTGCGGCGCAAAAGAAGTTCGCGGAGATGGATTCGGTCGGGCAGCGCCGCATGGCCGAGCTGCACAAGGGCAAGTTCAACAAGGCCAACATCCGCGAGGGCCTGGAGGTGTCGCCCAATCTGTGGGCCGGCGTGGGCCTGGTGCGCGGCGGCGCCGGCACGGCGCTGGTGGGCAATCCGCAGCAGGTGGCCGATCGCATCAAGGCGTATGCCGATCTCGGGCTGGAGTACTTCATTTTGTCGGGCTACCCGCACCTCGAAGAAGCCTATCGCTTTGCCGAACTGGTGTTTCCGCTGCTGCCGATTGCGCTGCGCGAGAAGCTTGCCGGCCAGGCATTGACCGGGCCATTCGGCGAGATCGTCGCGAACACGTACGTGCCGCGCGCGTCGCAAAGCTGAGGCGGCCATGAGCAACAGCCACACTGCCGCGCCGGCATCGACGCTCAAGCCGTTCCAGGGCCTGCTGCCCTGGTTGTTTCCCCTGTTCGTGATCGCCGCGTGGCAGGTGTCATCGCAGGCCGGCTGGCTGTCGACGCGCGTGCTGCCGGAACCCTGGGCGGTGCTGAAGGCGTTCTGGGCCCTCACCGTGTCGGGCGAGATCTGGACGCACGTGGCCACGAGCACCTGGCGCGCCGCCGCCGGCTTCGCGATCGGCGGGGGCCTGGGTCTGCTGCTCGGGCTGTTCACGGGAACATTTCGCTCGGTCGAGCTGGTGCTCGACTCCTCGCTTCAGATGATTCGCAACATCCCGGCGCTGGCGCTCATCCCGCTCGTGATCCTGTGGTTCGGCATCGACGAAACCGCGAAGCTGTTCCTGGTGGCGCTCGGCGTGTTCTTCCCGATCTATCTCAACACCTTCCATGGCATCCGCTCGGTCGACAAAGGGCTGATCGAAATGGCCAAGAGCTACGGCCTCAACCGCTGGCAGCTTTACACCCAGGTGATTCTGCCCGGCGCGATGGCCTCCATCCTCGTCGGCGTGCGGTTCTCGCTCGGCCTGACGTGGGTGCTGCTCATCGTGGCCGAGACGATCTCGGCTCAGGCGGGCATCGGGTACATGACGATGAACGCCCGCGAGTTCTTGCAGACCGATGTGGTGCTGGTGGGCATCTTGCTGTACGCGTTGCTCGGCAAGCTGGCCGATCTGCTGGCCAAGGGGCTCGAAAACTGGTGGTTGCGTTGGCACCCCGGTTATCAGGCGGTTCCCAAGGCATGAGCCTGGCCCCGTCTTTCTTTGTTCGCAACCACCCGGTGCTGCCGTGACTGCCTACGCCAATCCCCTCGCCGCTTCTTTCATTGCCAAGGTGCCTGCGGCTGCGCCCGATCACCCGCATGCGCGAGGTGGCGCGGCGGTTCAAGCGCTCGGGCTCTCCAAGGCCTATGGCGAGCGCCAGGTGCTCCAGCACACGGAACTGCGCATCGAGCCGGGCGAGTTCATCGCCATCGTCGGGCGCAGCGGCTGCGGCAAGAGCACGCTGCTGCGTTTGCTGGCGGGGCTGGAGCGCGCCGATGCCGGCAGCATTGCCCTCGATGGCGATGCCCAGTTCCAGCACCAGCAAGACATCCGCATCATGTTCCAGGATGCGCGCCTGCTGCCTTGGAAACGTGTGCTCGACAACGTCGCGCTGGGCTTGCCCGGTCCGGAAGGCCGCGAGCGCGCCCGCGAGGCGCTCGCGCAGGTCGGCTTGGCCGATCGCGCGCAGGAGTGGCCGGCGGTTCTCTCGGGCGGCCAGCGCCAGCGCGTCGCGTTGGCACGCGCGCTGGTGCACACGCCGCGGCTGTTGCTGCTCGACGAACCGCTGGGCGCACTGGACGCGCTCACGCGCATCGAGATGCATCGCCTGATCGAATCGCTCTGGCAACGCCACGGCTTCACCGCCTTGCTGGTCACGCACGACGTGTCCGAGGCCATCGCGCTGGCTGATCGCGTGGTGCTGATCGAAGACCATCGCATTGCGTTCGACGAGCGGATCTCGTTGCCGCGCCCTCGCGTTCATGGTCCCGGGTTTGCGGCGTACGAACAGCGCATCCTGGAGCGGGTGCTCAAGCAGCCGGAAGGGGAGGCGCCGTCGGCTCAGCTTGCGCCGCAGCCTTTCCCGGCGCATGTGCTGCGCTGGGCGGTCTGAGGGTCCGGACGCGCTACTGCGGCTGGCCCGCCGGCACTTCCTGCCAAGGCGTGGCGCATTCGCGCACGTGGGGGAAGTACATCTTGCTGTCGTGGCAGTAGTACCAGGCATGGTTCTGCACCATGTTGGGGGCCACCACGAGCGGCTCCGGCGCGGGTTGCTGAATGATGATTGGGCGCGAGTAGCCCACCCCGTAGCCCGGGCCCCAGACGCTGGGTCCCCAGTAACCGGGGCCCCAATACCCCGGGCCCCACACCGGGCCGCCGATCCACACGCCCACCCGGGCGCGGCTTCGGTGCTGCGCCTCGGCTGGAGTGACGGCCGCCAGCCCCAGCGCGGCGGCGGTCACCAGCAGCAAGGCCTTGAAGGGAAGATGCCTGCGTTGTGCGTTCATGGCTGTTCTCTCTCAGCGAGGCCGCGGGGGCGGCTGGATGCCAGCCGGCGGCGCCGGCGGAACCGGCGCGGGGGCCGTGCGGTAGTTGGCGGCCATGCGGGCGCCAGGCAACTGGTTGCCCTTGGCGTACATGCACTGCTGGTAGGCGATGTCGTAGCGGCGCTGGGCGCCGTACGCCGTCTGGGAACTCTGCTCGGAGCCGACGGCGGCTCCCGTGACGCCACCGATGGCCGCGCCGACGCCGGCGGCGCTGTGGCTGCCGCCGCCCAGCGCCCCGATGGCCGCGCCCACCACCACGCCGGTCACCGTGGCGCCCGCCATTCGCTGTGATGCGGCGTCGCCTTGGGCGCTGCCCGAAGAACTGGCAGCCCAGTCACGGCACATGCGGTCCTCGGCCACGAAGACATCGAATGGCTTGTAGGGGCCGGGCATGACCGCCACGGTCGGGCCGGTGGGCATCTGGGCGCAACCGGCCAGCAAGAGCACGCCGACTGCGCCGCCCATCAGCCAGGCCAGCCGGCGGGCGGGGCGTGCACTCGCGTTTCCAAGGGGTGATTCCATGTGGCTTTCCTGGGGCCCATGCAGGCCGTGCGTGGATGCCATCCCAACGCGGCAAGGCCGCCTCAGGTTGACGAAACGAGTTCGACTCTGCCGATGCGCCCAGGTTCCGATATGCCTGCAGGCCACATGGTCACGCCCATCCGGTCTAAGGCGTTTTGCGCGCATGCATTCGCCGATTCCTTCGTTCTCTCCGCGAGAGCTGCTCCCTAGCATCGGCTTCCTTCCCATTTCATTCCGAGAACTTCCATGACCTTCCCCCGCATATTGCGTCACCTGGCTGCCACGACCGCCGTCGCGCTCGCCTGCGGCGCGGCCTGGGCCAAAGACATCACCCTGCTCAACGTTTCCTATGATCCGACGCGGGAGCTGTACCAGGAGTACAACGCCGCGTTCGCCAAGCACTGGAAGGCCAAGACCGGTGACAACGTGATCGTGAAGCAGTCCCACGGCGGTTCCGGCAAGCAGGCGCGCTCGGTGATCGACGGCATCGATGCCGACGTGACCACCCTGGCGCTCGCCTACGACATCGATGAAATCGCCGAACGCGGCAAGCTGCTGCCGCCCGATTGGCAAAAGCGGCTCAAGCACAACAGCTCGCCCTACACCTCGACCTACATCTTCCTGGTGCGAAAGGGCAATCCGAAGGGCATCAAGGACTGGGGCGACCTGGTCAAGCCCGGCGTGTCCATCATCACGGCCAATCCCAAGACGTCCGGCGGCGCCCGCTGGGGCTACCTGGCCGCCTATGGCTACGCCCTCAAACAGCCCGGCGGCAATGACGCCAAGGCGCGCGAGTTCGTCTCCAAGCTCTTCCTGAACGTGCCCGTGCTGGATGCCGGTGCGCGGGGTTCGACGGTGACCTTCGCAGAGCGCGGCATCGGCGACGTGCTGCTGGCCTGGGAGAACGAAGCGCATCTGTCGCTGAAGGAATTCGGCAACGACAAGTTCGACATCGTCTATCCGCCCACCAGCATCCTGGCCGAGCCGCCGGTGACGGTGGTCGACAAGGTCGTCGACAAGCGCGGCACCCGGGAGGTCGCCACCGCCTACCTGGAATTCCTCTACAGCCCCGAGGGCCAGGAAATCGCGGCGCGCAATTTCTACCGTCCCACGGACGAGAAGGTGCAGGCCAAGTACGCGAAAAACTTTCCGGCGGTGAAGCTCTTCACCATCGACGACGTCTTCGGGGGGTGGGCCAAAGCCCAAAAGACCCACTTCGGAGACGGCGGCGTCTTTGACCAGATCTACACCAAGAAGTGATCTGAGCGACGCATCGCTCGCGGGTGGCGTGCCAGAGCATTCCACCCGCTTAGTTCATTTTCTGCATAAGCAAACTTCAATACATTTGTTTATTGAATTTGGCGGGCGCCGTAGCATCTTGGCTTTCCTCCTTCCACAGCGAGCATTTCATGCGCCACATCCCGTCTCTTCCTCGTCGTGCCACGTTCGGTCTGGTGGCCGGCCTGATGGCTTTGGCTGCCACCCCCTGGGCCCACGCCGCCGGCCCCACGCTGCTCAACGTGAGCTATGACGTGGCGCGCGAGCTGTACAAGGAAATCAACCCCGCGTTCATCAAGCACTGGAAGGCCACCACCGGCGAAGACATCAACGTCAACCAGTCGCATGGCGGCTCCAGCAAGCAGGCGCGCTCGGTGATCGACGGCCTTGAAGCCGACATCGTGACGATGAATCAGTCGAGCGACATCGACGCCATCGCCACCCGTGGCAAGCTGATTCCGCTGGACTGGGCCAAGCGCCTGCCGAACAACGCCGCGCCGAATACATCCACCACCATCATCCTCGTGCGCAAGGGCAACCCCAAGGGCATCAAGGAGTGGAGCGACCTGGCCAAGCCTGGCGTCAGCGTCGTGATCCCCAACCCGAAGATCACCGGCAATGGCCGCTACACCTACGTGGCCGCATGGGGAGCGCTGATCAAGGGGGGCGCCACCCCGGCGCAAACGCGCGAGACGGTGCAGAAGATTTTCGCCAATGTGCCGGTGTTCGACGGCGGTGGCCGCGCCGCCACCACGACCTTCGCGCAACGCAACATCGGTGATGCGCTCGCCACGTTCGAGAGCGAAATCAATCTCATCAAGGGCGAGTTCGGCGACAACTTCGATGTCGTGTACCCGAGCTGGAGCGTGCTGGCCGAGAACCCCGTGGCCGTGATCGACAAGGTGGTCGACAAGAAAGGCACGCGCAAGCAAGCCGAGGCGTACGCCAAATTCCTGTGGTCTGACGAAGCGCAGGAAATCGCTGCCAAGCACCAGCTTCGCCCGCGTTCGGACAAGCTGCTGGCCAAGTACGCGAAAGACTTCCCGAAGGTGAATACATTCACCGTCGACGAAGCCTTCGGTGGCTGGACCAAGGCGCAGAAGGATCACTTCGACGACGGCGCCATCTACGACCAGATCCTCGCCGCCGGCAAGAAGTAATCGGGCGCGCCCGCGCTCTTTCCCATGTTCCTTTCCCGCACTTTGCTGCGGCGGCACAGCGTGCTGCCGGGCTTCGATCTGGCCCTGGGCTTCACGCTGCTCTACTTGAGCCTGATCGTGCTGATCCCGCTGTCCGCCG
The DNA here is from genome assembly GCA_964493285.1 of uncultured Rhizobacter sp. Classification (GTDB taxonomy): domain Bacteria; phylum Pseudomonadota; class Gammaproteobacteria; order Burkholderiales; family Burkholderiaceae_C; genus Rhizobacter. Next base: position 16,443 of record CAZBOF010000085.1, read on the forward strand.
TGTTCCTGAAGACGTTCACCATGACGTGGGCGGCCTTCTGGGACGCAGTGGCCACGCCGCGTGTCGTGGCGTCGTACCGGCTCACATTCGGTGCGTCGCTCGCTGCCGCGGCGGTCAACGGTGTTTTCGGCTTGATCGTTGCCTGGGTGCTGGTGCGCTACGAGTTCCCGTTCAAGCGGATCGTGGACGCGCTGGTCGACCTGCCGTTCGCCCTGCCCACGGCGGTCGCCGGCATCGCGCTGACCGCGCTGTACTCGGCCAACGGCTGGATCGGCCAATACCTCGCGCTGGCGGGGATCAAGGTGTCGTTCACGCCGCTCGGCGTGTTCGTCGCCCTCACATTCATCGGCTTGCCATTCGTCGTGCGGACGCTGCAGCCCGTGCTGGAAGACCTGCACAAGGAGCTTGAAGAGGCGGCCGCCACGCTGGGCGCTTCCCGCTGGCAGACCTTCACGCGGGTGATCTTCCCGATCCTCACGCCCGCCCTCCTGACCGGCTTTGCGCTGGCGTTCGCGCGGGCGCTCGGCGAGTACGGCTCGGTGATCTTCATCGCAGGCAACATGCCGATGGTGTCCGAGATCACGCCGCTGCTCATCATCACCAAGCTGGAACAGTACGACTACGAAGGCGCCACCGCCATTGCGGTCGTCATGCTGATAGCCGCCTTCGTGATGTTGCTCGCCATCAACCTGCTGCAAGCCTGGGCGCGCAAGCGCCAGGGGGCCTGAACCATGTCCGCCGTTTCCGTGGATTCCGCGGCCCCCGGCCAGCGCCGCGCGCCAGTGCGCAACGCGTTGGCCTCGACGGCCGAGCCGGCGTGGGTGCGCCGCGCGCTCATCGCGATTGCGTTGATCTTTCTCACGCTCTTCCTGTTTGTCCCGCTGGTTTCGGTGTTCTTCGAGGCGTTCAAGAAAGGCTGGGACGTCTATCTCGCCGCCATCACCGAAGCCGATGCGCGCTCCGCGATCTGGCTCACCTTGGTGGCGGCGGCGATCTCGGTGCCGTTGAACCTCGTGTTCGGTGTCGCCGCGGCGTGGGCGATCGCGAAGTTCGATTTCCGCGGCAAAAACCTGCTGCTCACGCTGATCGACCTGCCGTTCTCGGTCTCGCCGGTGATTGCTGGCTTGATCTACGTGCTGATCTTCGGCCTGCAGGGCTGGTTGGGCGAAACGCTGCGCGACTACGACGTGAAGATCATCTTCGCGCTGCCAGGCATCGTGCTGGCGACGATCTTCGTCACCTTCCCGTTCGTTGCGCGCGAACTGATTCCTTTGATGCAGGCGCAAGGACTGGAGCAGGAAGAGGCGGCTCGGGTGCTGGGCGCGTCAGGCTGGCAGATCT
>CAZBOF010000086.1:0-1777 GCA_964493285.1 uncultured Rhizobacter sp.
GGCGTAGGCGCCGAACGGCGAGGTGCCTCCGGTGCCGATCATCTTGTTGCCGCCTTCGTGGCGTTCTTTCTGTTCTTCGAAGCGCTTCTTGAGCATCTCCATCAGTTCATCCCAGCCCATCTTCTCGATCGCGGCCTTCTCTTCCGGGCTGAGGTCGAGTTCAAGGCGTTTGCGCAGCCAATCGAGCGGGATGTCTTTCGTGAAATCGGTCAGCATCTCCACGCCCTTGAAGTAGGCGGCGAAGGCGCGGTCGAACTTGTCGAAGTTGGCTTCGTCCTTCACCAGCGAGGTGCGGGCGAGGTAGTAGAACTTGTCGACCGTGGGGCCGGCGTCATCGTCAATCACTCCTTGCTTGATGGCGTCAAGCAGTGTCAGGTACTCCTTGACCGAGACCTTCAGCTTGGCCGCTCGGAGGGTGAAGAAGAAATCGATGAGCATGGGGCGGATTTTGAGGCATGGGGCCTGGAACTGCCTAACCTGGGCGGCGGCGACCTCGCTGGTGGGCCGGGCATCTGCGCCGAGGTTCAGCGCGGCTTGTCGAGCTGCCAGCGAAGGTGCAACTTCACCGCCGGCCACTCGCTGGCGACGATGCTGTAGACGCAGGTGTCGCGCAGGGCGCCGTCGGGCGTTCGCTGGTGGTTGCGCAGCACGCCGTCGAGCTTGGCGCCGAGGCGTTCGATCGCCTTGCGGCTTTGGTGGTTCAGGTGGTGCGTGCGGAATTCCACCGCAATGCAGTCGAGGGACTCGAACGCGTGCGCAAGCAGCATCAGCTTGCATTCGGTATTGAGCGGGCCGCGCTGGGCGCTGCGGGCGGTCCAGGTCGATCCGATCTCCACGCGCCGGTTCACACCATCGATGTGCATGTAGGTCGTCATGCCGACAAACCGGCCGGATGCGTCGCGAACCGCAAACGGCAGCATCGACCCCTGGGCCTGCAAGCCGAGCCGCCGCTCGATTTCCGCCGCCACGCGTTGCGGCGCCGGCACGCTGGTGTACCAGAGCTTCCACAGCTCGCCGTCGTTCACGGCGTCGATCGCCTCGGCAAGATGGTTCGCGGACAGCGGCTCCAGCGTGGCGTGGGCACCTCGGAGAGTGACAGGCAATGCGAAGGTCACGGTGTTCTCGCGGGCTGTGTGCGGCGCGGACGCGCCACAGGGTTCAGCGGTTGTGCTTTTGCATGAAGACGAGCTTTTCGAACAGAGACACGTCTTGCTCGTTCTTCAGCAGGGCGCCCACCAGCGGGGGCACGGCGACCTTGTCGTCCTTGCTTTGCAGCGCTTCGAGCGGGATGTCTTCGGCCACCAGCAGCTTGAGCCAGTCCAGCAGCTCGGATGTGGACGGCTTTTTCTTGAGCCCCGGCAGGTTGCGGATCTCGAAGAAGTTGCGCATGGCCGCGCTCAGCAGTTCCTTGCGCAGGCCCGGGAAATGCACCTCGACGATCTTCTGCATCGTCGTGGCATCGGGGAACTTGATGTAGTGGAAGAAGCAGCGGCGCAGGAAGGCGTCCGGCAGCTCCTTTTCGTTGTTGCTGGTGATGATGATGATCGGGCGGTAGCGCGCCTTGATCCACTGCCGTGTCTCGTAGACGTAGAACTCCATGCGATCGAGCTCGTGCAGCAGATCGTTGGGAAATTCGATGTCGGCCTTGTCGATCTCATCGACCAGCAGCACGGGCTGGATATCGCTCTCGAACGCCTCCCACATGCGGCCCTTGACGATGTAGTTGCCGATGTCGTGGACCTTCGCTTCGCCGCGCTGCGAATCGCGCAGGCGGGAG
>CAZBOF010000086.1:1787-17550 GCA_964493285.1 uncultured Rhizobacter sp.
ACAGCACGCCCTTGACGATGTAGTTGTGGATGTTCTTGACCCGCTCGCCGCCATCCACATCGGACATCTGGCTGTCGCGCAGGCGGCTGACGGCGTCGTACTCGTACAGGCCTTGCTGCGCTTTCGTGGTGGATTTGATGTGCCATTGAAGCAACGGCATGTCCAGCGCCGCGGCCACTTCCTCGGCCAGCATCGTCTTGCCGGTTCCAGGCTCGCCCTTGATCAGCAAGGGGCGCTTCAGCGTGGCTGCCGCGTTCACCGCCAACATCAGATCATCGGTGGCGACATAGTTCTCGGAGCCTTGGAATTTCATACGGCGAAACAGGAGGGGCGGGACGGGCCAGTATATAAGCGCGGGTCGTCTCCAGGCTGTCCGGCAGGCGACGGCGATGGCCGTGCATCCGAGCAACCGACCGGGACGTCGCCGCCTTCCCTATAATCCGCGGTTAACTCCGAAGACCCGCCATCCGCAGGACCATGAAAAAACTGCTTTCCACGATCGTCGCGCTGACCGCCCTCGCCAGCGTTTCCCTGGTTGCTCAGGCACAAGACGCGAAAGCGGGCGAGAAGAAAGCCGCCCAGTGCATCGGTTGCCACGGCATCCCCGGCTATCAGGCGAGCTTTCCTGAGGTGCACAAGGTGCCGATGATCTCCGGCCAAGGCGCCAAGTACATCGAAGCCGCGCTCAATGCCTACAGGAAGGGCGACCGCAAGCACCCGACCATGCGGGCGATCGCCGATTCGCTCACCGACCAGGACATCGCCGACCTGGCTGCTTTCTACGAGCAGAACGTCAAGCCGCGCGCTGCCCGTACGGCCACCGTGCCGCAGCCCAGCGAGCAGGTGGCCAAGCTGCTCGACCAAGGCAAGTGCAACTCCTGCCACGGCGTGGACTACAACACGCCGATCGACGGCACGTACCCGAAGCTGGGCGGTCAGCACGCAGACTATCTGTATGTGTCGCTGAAGTCGTACCAGACCACGCAGAATTCGCATGTGGGGCGTTCCAACGCGATCATGGCCGGCATGGTGCAGCCCTTCACGCATGCGCAGCTGAAGGCGATCGCGAAGTACCTGTCCACGCTCCCCCGGGACGTGCAGACCGTGCAGCAGTCGTCGTTCCGCTGACTCGGTTTCTGCGCTCACTCAAAACGCCGCTTCGAGCGGCGTTTTTCATGGGCGCCCAGAGGGTCAGCCGAGATCGTGGCGGCCCTGGGCGAGATCGTCGAGGATGGGACATTCGGGGCGCGCGTTGCCCTGGCAGCAGCGGGCCAGGTGCTCCAGCGTGCGTTTCATGGCCTGCATTTCGTCGATTCGCCGCTGAAGGTCGCTGGCATGCGCGGTCGCAATGCGCTTGACGTCGGCACTTGCACGCTTGCGGTTGCGCCACAAGCCCAGCAGCGCGCCGATTTCCTGCATGCCGAAGCCGAGGTCGCGGGCGCGCCGGATGAATCGCAGCGTGTGCACGCTGGCATCGTCGTAGACGCGGTAGCCCGCTTCGGTGCGCGGCGGCTTGGGCAGCAGCCCCAGGCCCTCGTAGTGGCGGACCATCTTCGCCGAGACGCCCGAGCGGTTGGCGGCTTCTCCGATGTTCATGCGTCTCGCCTCCCGGGCTTCCAGCGCTTGAGAAGCAGGGCGTTGCCGATGACGCTGACGCTGGACAGCGCCATGGCCGCGCCTGCCACGACCGGGCTCAGGAATCCGATGGCCGCCAGCGGAATGCCGATCACGTTGTAGACGAACGCCCAGAACAGGTTCTGGCGGATCTTCGTGGTGGTGCGCCTTGAGATGCCGAGGGCGTCGAGCACCAGCGACACATCGCCGCGCATGAGCGTGATGTCGGCGGTCGACATGGCCACGTCGGTGCCGGTGCTCATCGCCATGCCCACGTCGGCTTCGGCCAGGGCCGGGGCGTCGTTGACGCCGTCGCCCACCATGGCGACCTTGGCGCCCGGCGGCAAGCCCGCGCGAAGCGACGCAATGATCGCGGCCTTGTCACCCGGCAAGACCTCGGCATGCACTTCGGCGATGCCCAGCCGCGACGCGACGGCTTGGGCGCTGCCGGGGTTGTCGCCGCTGATGAGCACCGTGCGGATGCGGCGGCGGTTGAGGGCGTCGATCGTCGGCGCGGCGCTGTCCTTGAGTTCGTCGCCAAACGCCAGCAGGCCCAGCAGTTGGGGCGCGCCGTCGATGCGTGCCAGCCACGACACGGTGGCCCCCTGCGCTTGCAGCTGCGCCGCCTTGTCTGCGAGCAGCCCGGTGGCCACACCCAGTTCCTGCATCCAGCGCCCGCTGCCGAGCGCGAGCGTTTCGCCGTTGACCAGGCCACGCACACCGCGCCCGGCCACGCCTTGCACATGCTGGGCCGGCTGCGCGGGGCTGGCGGCGTCCAGCACCGCGCGTGCCAATGGGTGCTCGCTCCCCGCCTGCAAGGCCGCCGCACGCTCCAGCAGCGCTTCGCGGGCCATCGACACCGGCGTGGCCTCTTTCAAGGTCGGCTTGCCTACTGTGAGCGTGCCGGTCTTGTCGAACGCGACCACGGCCACGTCCTGCATGCCTTCGAGGGCGAGCGCATCCTGGATCAGGATGCCGTGGCGCGCCGCCGTGCCGGTGCCGACCATGATGGCCGCCGGCGTGGCCAGGCCCAGCGCGCAGGGGCAGGCGATGACCAGCACGGCGACCGCATGCAGCACCGCGGCCGAGACGTCGCCGTTCCACCACCACCAGCCGATCAGCGTCAGGGCGGCGATCACCAGCACCGCCGGGACGAACACCGCGCTCACACGGTCCACCAGTTGCTGGATGGGCGCCTTTCGGGCCTGGGCCGATTCCACCAGCCGCACGATGCGCGCCAGCGCGGTCTCGGCGCCGATGGCCGTCGTTCGCACCACCAGCAGGCCTTCGGCGTTGATCGCGCCGCCGGTCACGCGGCTCTCGGGCGCCTTGCTCACCGGCAGGCTCTCACCGGTGAGCAAGGACTCGTCCATGTGGCTGTGGCCTTCGACCACGATGCCGTCCACCGGGGCGCGTTCGCCGGGCCGCAGCACCACCTCATCGCCCACGCGCACCTCGGCCAGGGCCAAGGTGACCTCCTGCCCGTCGCGGCGCACGCGTGCGGTGTCGGGGCGCAAGGCCTGCAATGCACGCAGTGCCTCGGTGGTCTGTCGCTTCGCGCGGGCTTCAAGCCATTTGCCCAGCAGCACCAGAGAAATCACCACGGCAGAAGACTCGAAGTACAGCGCCATGGGGTCGGCATTCGGCCCCCACAGATGCCACAGGCTCAGCCCGTACGCGGCGCTGGTGCCGAGTGCGACCAGCACGTCCATGTTGCCGGTGCCCGCACGCAGTGATTTCCAGGCGCCGGTGTAGAAGCGCGCGCCCAGCCAGAACTGGACCGGTGTGGCCAGCAGCCATTGCCAGATGCCGCCGAGCATCCAGTGCACCCCGAAGACACTCGCCAGCATCGGCAGCACCAGTGGGGCCGACAACAGCAGCGCCCAAACGACATGCCAGCCGCCGTTGTCGCGTTCGGGCGCGGGGGCATTCGGGGCGTGGGCGGTGTAGCCGGCCTGCTCCACGGCCTCGATCAACGCCGTGATGCCGGAGTGGCCCGCCGCCCGCACCACGGTGGCCTGCTCGGTGGCGAGATTCACACTCACCGATTGCACGCCGGGCACGCGGGACAGCGCCCGCTCGACCCGCGTCACGCAGGAGGCACAGGTCATCCCCTCGATGGGAAGCTGGAGGGTGTTCGCAATGTCAGAAGGAGAAGTCATGGGAGCAGCTTAAACCTTCCCATGATGGAAAGGTCAAGCGCGATGTACTTGACCTTCCCACGGTGTCAAGGTGGATGCTGGACACTCCCATCCACCAGGAGCCTGCAATGATTGAACTGACTTTGCCCACCATGACCTGCGGCCACTGCGTGCGCACGGTGACCGACACCCTGAAGAAGCTCGATCCCGCCGCCGCCGTGGAGATCGATCTGCCCCGCCATGCGGTGCGTGTCGACACCGCAAGAAGCGAAGCCGAGGTACGTTATGCCCTCACCGATGAAGGCTACGCACCCAGCCCATAAACTCGCCGCTTTCGCGCTGACAGGAGATCTCATGAAACTCGGTTCGTTGTGGTTCACGAAATCAACGTCGCGCGCAGCGGCTCCTTTGCTGGCTTTGGCCGTGGCGGCAGGCGCCGGCGCGCAGGCGCAGACGCTGCGCTGGGCGTCGCAGGGCGACCCGCAGACCATGGACCCGTACTCCCAGAACGAGTCGCTGACCAACGCGATGAACGGGCAGGTGTACGAGGCGCTGGTCAACCGCGACAAGCAGCTCGGGCTGGAGCCTGTGCTGGCCACCGAATGGCAGCAGGCATCGCCCACCCAATGGCGTTTCAAGCTGCGTCCGAACGTGAAGTTCCACGACGGCACGCCCTTCACGGCGGATGACGTGCTGTTCTCGCTCGAGCGGGCGCGCCAGGCCAGCTCCGACATCGGCGTCTATGCCAATGCGCTGGGCACCGCCCGCAAGATCGACGCGCTCACGGTGGAGTTCAACCTTGCCGCCGTGAACCCGATCTTTCTCCAGCATTTGAGCCTGCTGCCGATCATGAGCAAAGCCTGGGCCGAAAAGCACAAGGCGACGAAGCCGATCGATTTCAAGTCGAAGGAAGAAGGCTATGCCTCCTTCAACGCCAATGGCACCGGGCCTTTCGTGCTGACGTCTCGCCAGCCGGACGTGCGCACCGTCTACCGGCGCAATCCGGCCTGGTGGGGCAAGTTCGAGGGCAATGTGCAGGAGGTGGTCTACACGCCCATCAAGAGTGATGCCACGCGCGTGGCGGCGCTCATCTCCGGCCAGGTGGACTTCGTGCTCGACCCGTCGCCGCAAGACCTGCCGCGCCTGCGCAAGACGCCCGGCGTGAAGGTGATCGACGGGCCGGAGAACCGCGTCGTCTTCATCGGCATGGATCAGGCCCGCGACGAGCTGCTGTTCTCCAACGTCAAGGGCAAGAACCCGTTCAAGGACGAGCGCGTGCGCCGCGCGCTCTACCAGGCCATCGACATCGAGATCATCAAGACCAAGCTGATGCGCGGCCAGGCGGTGCCGACCGGGGGCATCACGCCTTCGCCATTGGGTGCCTACAACGACGCGGCGCTTGAAAAGCGCCTGCCGTACGACCTGGCGACGGCGCGAAAGCTGCTGGCGGATGCCGGCTATCCGCAAGGCTTCGAAGTCACGCTCGACTGCCCCAACAACCGCTACATCAACGACGAAGAGATCTGCCAGACGCTCGCCTCGATGTGGGCGCGCCTGAACGTCAAGATCCGCGTCAACGCGATGCCGCGCACCACCTACTTCCCCAAGCTGCAGCGGCGCGACACCTCGATGTACATGCTGGGCTGGGGCGGCTCGATCACCGACGCGGAAACCACGCTCACGCCGATCCTGCGCGGCCCGGGAGAGGCTGGCGTGGGCTCCTGGAACTTCGGCGGCGCGCGCGATGCCCGCCTGGATGAACTGGCGATCGCGTCCAGCAAAGAAGCCGACCCTGCCAAGCGCGAAGCGCTTATCAAGGCTGCCTTGGCGCGGCACAACGAACTGGTGCTGAACATCCCGCTGCACCGGCAGGTGATTCCGTGGGCTGCGCGCCAGAACGTCGAGGTCGCGCACCGCGCCGACAACTGGCTGGAGTGGCGCTGGGTGACGGTCAAGTGACATCCCTCGCTGGCCCGCCCTCGCGCTAGCGGGTGGCGCGGCGGCGAACGCAGTCGATGTACTTGTGCCCGTCGGGCGGCTGGCCGCTGCGCTGCGATTCCCACATCATCTCGCCCAGGCAGTCCATCACCTCGTGATGGGCCTCGTGGGCGGAGCCGCGTTTGGCGGCGAGCAGTTCGAAGGCCTGCTTGATGCCGCGCGGCTGATCGATGCCCACCTGCTCGGTGATCGACAGGTGCATCGACAGGTGCAGGAATGGGTTGGTGCGGCCGGCTTCCACGTCGTAGACCGTCGCCAGCGCGGTGTCGAGATCGCCCAGCGTGTCGTGGTACTCGGGGTGTTCCGCGATCCAGTCCACCGCCAAGGCTTCCATCGGCGTGAGCGGGAGGGCATCGCGCCATTTCCGGTGGGTTTCGCAGAAAAAGCGGCGGACGTCGTTCTGGGAGGGCGCAAACATGCGCCTGATTTTCGTCCAGATGCCATGCCCAGACTTCCGCTGGGCGATGGTTTTCACTGAGATCAAAAATAGAACGACCGTGCTTTCTTGGGTGAAAATGCGGGCTTCGCTCTGTTTTGACCGCAGCCAAGGAACCGACATGCCCACACGCAGCTTTCTGATGACCGCCGAGAACATCATGGGGGCAGGCTGCCTGCCCGACGCGATGAGCGTGGTGCAGTCCCGTGGCTTCAAGCACGCGCTGATCGTGACCGACGCGCCGCTGACCGCCCTGGGCGTCACCGAAACGGTGGCGGCCTTGCTGCGCGAGCGCGATGTGGCCGTGACGGTGTTCGATGGCGTCCAGCCGAACCCGACGGTCTCCAACGTGGAAGCCGGTCTGGCCGTGCTGCAGCAGGCGGGTTGCGATTGCGTGATCTCGCTGGGCGGCGGCTCGCCGCACGACTGCGCCAAAGTGATTGCGGTGCTGGCCACCAACGGCGGGGCGGTGATGGACTACCGCGGGGCGAACAAGGTCAAGAAGGCGCCGCTGGCGCTGGTGGCGATCAACACCACGGCGGGCACCGCGAGTGAGATCACGCGCTTTGCGGTCATCACCGAAGAGACCCGCCACCTGAAGATGAACATCGTCGATCGGCAACTGGCGCCGATGCTGTCGGTGAACGACCCGGAGCTGATGCGCGGCATGCCGCCTTCGCTCACCGCGGCCACGGGCATGGATGCGCTGACCCATGCGGTGGAAGCGTATGTGTCGACGATGGCCACGGCAGTGACGGATGCCTGCGCGCTGCATGCGATCCGCCTGATTGCCCAGTACCTGCCGCGCGCCGTTGCCAACGGGCGCGAAGACATCGAAGCGCGCGACAACATGACGAGCGCGCAGTTCCTCGCCGGCATGGCGTTCAACAACGCCTTCCTGGGCTATGTGCACGCGATGGCGCACCAGCTCGGCGGCCAGTACAACCTGCCGCATGGCGTCTGCAACGCGATGCTGCTGCCGCATGTGGAGGCGGTGAACGCCTCGGCCTGTGCGCCGCGCATGGCCGACATCGCCCGCGGCTTGGGCGTGAACACCGCGGGCATGGACGACGCCGCGGCGGCGCAGGCCGGCGTGCAGGCCATGCGCGACCTGGCGCATGCCGTCGGCATTCCGCCGAAGCTGTCCGACCTGGGCGTGAAGCGGGAAGACTTCGCCATGATGGCCGTGAATGCCATCAAGGATGGCTCCGGCGCCACGAACCCGCGCAAGTTCAGCCAGGCCGAGATCGAGGCGATCTACGAAGCCGCGTTCTGACCGCGAGCCTCACGGCGCCAGCGCTCGCGTGCTGGTGGCTGCGAAGTAGAACCATTCGTTGCCCGGCTGGGCGCCTGGGTTGGGGAACACGATGAAGCCGTCGGCGGGGGCTCGCACCGGGGTGCCGTCGGCGCGCGTGCCGATCAGCTCGCCGGCCGAGAGCGGGTCGTAGCTGGCCCAGGTGCGGGCGAGCGTGTCGCCGGGGTGGAGGAGGTCGGTCACCTCCGTGAGCCGCAGCAGCTGGATGTCGTCGCGTGCAGGCGGCGGCGGGGCGTCCACCAGCCCCAGATGCGCCAGCGTATTGCAGATGGCGCGATAGCCGACGTCGGGCGCATTCGGGTCGTCGTGCTGGCCGCATTCCAGCGTGATTGCATAGCCGCCCTGGCTGCGCATGTACTCCGTTGTGCCCACGCCGTAGCTGGCGTCGGTGTTGAGCAGGTGGGCGCGATCGCCGGACGCGGTGCGCGCGAGCCGGGTCTGCACGCCACGCGCATAGGTGTCGAGCCATCCTTCGACGATGCGGCGCGGCCCGAGGCGGCGGGCCAGCGCCTCTTCGGGTGCAGCCAGGGCAAATGGCTCCAGCGCGCCAGTGTTGTTCGGCGGCCCGATCATGGTGAACGGCTCGCCTGCGGTGTGAAACGAGTGCAGGTCCAGCAGGACGTCGTGCGCCGCCAGCAGAGGGCACAAGACGTTGGCAATGCGGTCTTCGGCATCTTGCGGCCGGGCGTTCTCGCGCAGGTTCCGGTTCAGGTTGCGGTCACCGGCGCGTTGATGCCGTGCATAGGCGATCGGGTTGGTGATCGGCAGGAAGGTGAGATTGCCTCGCACCAGTTGAATGGCGCCGCTGTCGAGTTCGGGGAGGATGCGCTCGATCGCCCGTGTGCCGCAGGTTTCGTTGCCGTGGACCGCTCCCAGCACGATGAGGCGCGGTCCGCGTTCTGCGGCGTGGAAGGTATGCGTTCGCAGCAGTGGTGTCATGGGCATGTCGTCTCACGACCCGGGCCGGTGTGGCATGCATTGCAAGCCTGCGGAAAGGCTTCGGCCGCTGTGCGAAAGCGACCCGATCCGAAAGCACTGGTAAGTCTTGATGGCTCCGCGCGGGAAGTGCCCGTTAACATCGCCCCAAATCGGGCGCGCGAGTGAGAGGCGTTCTGTGCTGACACGAAGGAGAAATGCATGCCGGTGATTGTGGTGGCCAATCCGAAAGGCGGGGTGGGAAAGAGCACCTTGTCGACCAATATCGCGGGCTATCTGGCCCATCGGGGACACGCCGTGATGCTGGGCGATGTGGACCGCCAGCAGTCGGCGCTCACTTGGCTGGGGCTTCGCCCAGCCGCAGCGCCCGAGATCAAGGGCTGGGACGTCAAGAACGATGACGTCGTGCGTCCGCCCAAGGGCACCACCCATGTGGTGCTGGACACCCCGGCCGGCTTGCACGGCAAGCGCCTGACCGACGTGATGAAGATCGCCGACAAGGTGCTGGTGCCGCTGCAGCCCAGCATTTTCGACATCCACGCCACCCATGCGTTCGTGCGCGAACTCCTGGCCCATCGCCGCAGCGCGGGGGTTTCTGTCGGGCTGGTCGGGATGCGCATCCGAGAAGGCACCATCTCCGCCGACCAGTTGCGGGGCTTCCTCGGCACGATGGACGTGCCGGTGGTGGCTTTCCTGCGCGACACGCAGAACTACGTCCACCTCGCCGCGCGTGGGCTCACGCTGTGGGATGTGGCGCCCAGCCGCGTCGAGCGAGACCTGGCGCAGTGGGAACCCCTCCTCGACTGGATCCGCGCATGAGGACTTTCGAGGCCCTCACCGACTTGCAGCCCCTGGTCGGGCTGGAGCTGGGCGTGAGCGAGTGGGTCACGGTCACGCAGGCGCGCATCAACCAGTTCGCGCAGGCCACGGGCGACCACCAATGGATCCACCTGGACGCGGAACGCGCGAAGCAGGGGCCGTTCGGCACGACGATCGCGCATGGTTTCCTCACCTTGAGCCTGATCCCCGACCTCACCGCCTCTGCGTTCGAGGTCAAGGGCGTGCGCATGGGCATCAACTATGGTCTCAACCGCGTTCGCTTCCCTGCCACGGTGCCGGTGGACAGCCGCTTGCGCGGGCGCTTCAAGCTCATCGAGTACGTGCCGCTTGAAGGCGGCGCCCAGCTGGCGGTGGAGTGCACCATCGAGCGTGAAGGCTCGGACAAGCCGGTCTGCGTGGCCGAAACGCTGTCCCGCCGATTCGTTTAGAGCTTGTCCGCCAACGACCGGGGTCGGCTGGCGGGCGGTTTGGGCACAGGGCAGCGAACCACGGCGATACCCGAAGGTCTCGCGAGGATTGGCAACGCCGCCATGCGCCCAAACCGCCTCGTCCTCTTCCGCCCACCTATTGGCGGACAAGTTCTCGGGGCCTGGCGAAGTTCCTGGGGCCCCCTTTTGGGGGGAGAAGTTGGCGCAAGGCGTCGCCTACGATCGCGCCTTCGCGCGAACCTCAGGGAGTCAAACAATGAAGGTGCTGTTGGTCGATGATCACCCGCTGATCCTTTCGGCGCTGCAAACCGTGATCAAGGGGCTGGGTGATCATGTCAGCGTGATCGGTGCCGCCAGTGCCCGCGCTGCGCGCGAAGCGCTCGGCAGGGCCCGCAACTTCGATCTTGTCCTGCTCGACCTGCAACTGGGGGACGCCGATGGCTTCGATCTGCTGATCGAGTTCCGCGCGGCCTATCCCGCGCTGCCGGTGGTGGTGGTCTCGGCATCCGACCGGGCCAGCGACGTCATCCGTTCCATCGATCTGGGCGCCATGGGGTTCGTGCCCAAGAGAGCGTCGAACGAAACCCTCTTCGAGGCACTGCACATGGTGATGTCCGGCGGCATCTATGTGCCGCCGATGAGCATCGGCACCGAGGCCGCGCCCTTGGGGCCGCTCGTTGCGTCGAACTTCGGGCATTTGAGCGTCGTGAAGAGGGAGTCTTCCGATGGCCGCTTCCAGACGCAGCCCAGTCTGGCCTCGCTGGGCCTCACGCCGCGGCAGACCGATGTGCTGGCCTTGCTGCTCCAGGGCAAGCCCAACAAGCTGATCGCGCGCGATCTGGGTGTTTCGGTCGAGACCGTGAAAGATCACGTCGCAGCTGTGCTGCGTGCCTTGTGCGTTAGTTCCAGAACGCAAGCCGTTCTGGCCGTGAGCCAAATGAGCCAGCAGCACGGCGGGTTCTCCGCATGGCGCGGCAGCCACCGCCTATGAGCACCCTGATGATCCGGCCCGACGGGGGCCGGCAAGGGGAGTCCGAGCCCTCATCGGGGGGTGACCGCCCGCAAGGCGCGCCGGCGCTCGACCTCTCGACCCGGGCGATGCTCGAGGACCAGGCTTCCGCGGAACGGGTGGCCGACATCTACGCCTACCTGCCGACCACCACGGTGGCGATGGTCGTTGGCGTGCTGGTGACGGTGTCGCAATACTGGTCGCTGGTGCCGCGCACCGGCATGGTGATGTGGCTGAGCGCGCTGGCCGTGCTGGGCATCGTGCGCGCGTGGATGTCGCATGGCTTCAAGCACCGCCGCACCAACGAGCGCGCCGCTCTGCGCCGCTGGTATCAGGCCTGGCGCGGCACCACCTTGTGCTCGGGGCTGCTGTGGGGCGTGGCGGCCTGGTTCTTCTATGGCTATGGCGATGCCACCGAGCAGGTCATCCTCATCCTCACGATCTACAGCTTCTGCATGGCCGGCATGCAGATCCTTTCGCCGCAGCACAACACCTTCTATGAGTTCTGCGCGCTTTGCCTGACCCCGCTCATCCTGCGGGTGGCGCTGCCCGGCGACCGCGAGAGCCTGATGCTGGCAGCCTATCTGCTGTTGATCTTCAGCATCACCATCCTGCTGGCACGGCTGTACCGCAAGAACAACCAGGCCCTGATGCAGATCAAGCTGCGTGCCGACCAGTTGATGATCCAGCTGCGTGCCGAGAAGGCCGCGGCGGACGTCGCCCGCCAGGAGGCCGAAGTGGCGAACCGCGCCAAGACCCAGTTCTTTGCGGCGGCCAGCCACGATCTGCGCCAGCCCTTGCACGCCATGGGCCTGTTTGCCGAGGCGTTGCGCCAACGCAGCCACGACGAGGAGGTCAGCCATCTCGTGGCCAGCATCAACGGCTCGGTGGATGCGCTCGAGGGGTTGTTCTCCGAACTGCTCGACATCACCAAGATCGACACCGGTGGGGTGGAAATGGCGCCGGCACATTTCAGCATCGGGGACATCTTCCGCAAGCTGCGCCTGCATTTCGAACCCACCGCGTTTGAAAAGGGTTTGAGCTTGCGATTCCGCGGCGACCACCACAATGTGTATGCCGATCCGGTGCTGGTCGAGCGCATCTTGCGCAACCTCGTGTCCAACGCGATCCGCTACACCGATGACGGCAGCGTCTTGGTGAGCTGCCGGCGCCGTGAGGGCCGCATGGTGCTGCAGGTCTGGGATACCGGCATGGGGATCCGCGATCGCGAGCAAGCGCACATCTTCGAAGAGTTCTATCAGGTGCCCCACAGCGAGACGCTGTCGCCGCAGCAGCGCAAGGGGTTGGGGCTGGGGCTGGCCATCGTCAAGCGGCTCGCAGGGCTGATCAACGCCCCATTGACGCTGCGCTCCGAAATCGGGCGCGGCTCGGTGTTCTCGCTGCAGTTGCCGCCAGGCAAGGCGCCGCGTTCGCGCAGCCACGGCGACGTGGCGGGCAAGGCGCCGCTGGGTCTCACGCTCGGGCATCGGTTGATCGTCGTCGTGGAGGACGAGCCGGCGGTTCGTGGTGGGCTGGAGGTTCTTCTCAAGGGATGGGGCGCGCGCGTTGCCTCCTTCGAAACCGTGCAGGCCTGTGCCGCGTGGGCGCAGGTGGCCGACCCGCTCACCGAGCGTCCGGATCTGATGATCGTGGACTACCGGCTGGAGCTGGGCCGCACGGGCGTGGAGGTGATCCAGGTGCTGCGCGCACGCTTCGGGGTCCACGTGCCCGCCATCATGGTGACCGGCAGCACGATGACCGGGCACGAAGAGCAAGCCCAGGTGAACGATTTCCACATCCTCGTCAAGCCAGTCGTTCCCAACAAGCTGAGGGCGATGATCGGTTTCAAGCTCGGCATGCGCACGCCGCCGCAGTAGCGAGGCGTGTCTCTCTCAGAACTCGAGGTTGTCGATCAGCCGTGTGCTGCCGAGGCGGGCCGCACCCAAGGCCACCAGCGAGCCTGGCGCATCGTCCGGGCCGGGAGGGAGCAGGTCACTGCGCCGGCGCACGGTGAGGTAGTCAGGCTGCCAGCCGCGCCGGGCCAATGCATCGCGCGCCGCGGCTTCCAGCGCTTCGAGGCCGGCTGACGACCCGGGGGTCGCCTGATACGCCTGCGCCAGCTGCCGCAGGGCTTGCGGCAAGGCCAGGGCCTCGCGGCGTTCGCCTTCGCTCAGGTAGCCGTTGCGGGATGACAGCGCCAGGCCGTCGTCGGCACGGCGGGTTTCGCCGCCCTCGATGGTGATCGGCAGCGCGAACTGGTCCACCATGTGCCGGATGACCAGCAGCTGCTGGTAGTCCTTCTTGCCGAACACTGCGACACGCGGCTGCACGATGCTGAACAGCTTCATCACCACCGTGGCCACGCCGGTGAAGAAACCCGGGCGGAAATGCCCTTCCAGCAGGCCGGCCAGGTCGGGATCGGGCTGGACCTGGAAGCGTTGGGCCTGCGGGTACATCTCTTTCTCGTCCGGGGCGAAGACGATGTCGCAACCGGCGCCTTCCAGCAGTTCGGCGTCGGCCGCTAGCGTGCGGGGGTAGCGGTCGAAATCTTCATGCGGCGCGAACTGGAGGCGGTTCACGAAGATGCTGCTGACGACCGGGAGGCCATGGCGGGCGGCTTGCCGCACCAGCGCCAGGTGTCCTTCATGCAGGTTGCCCATGGTCGGGACGAAGGCGCAAGACTGCGGCCCGGGCAGCGCGGCGCGCAGGTCGGCAATGGTGTGAACCGTGAGCATCGGCCGTCTCAGTAGCCGTGCAGGGCATCGTCGGGAAAGCGGCGGCCTTTCACGTCGGCCACGTAGCGCGTGATGGCGTCTTCGATCGAGCTGGCATCCTGCATGAAGTTGCGCACGAAGCGGGGCAGCTTGCCGCGGCTGATGCCGAGCATGTCGTGCAGCACCAGCACCTGGCCCGAGCAGCCCTGGCCCGCGCCGATGCCGATGACGATGGACGACACCGATGCGGTGACCTCGGTGGCCAGCGCGGATGGCACCAGTTCCAGCACGAGCATGGACGCGCCGGCGTCGGCGAGTTCGCGCGCATGGGCTTTCAATGTCCGAGCGCTTTCCTCGGTGCGGCCCTGAATGCGGTAGCCGCCGAGGGCGCCGACCGATTGCGGCGTGAGGCCCAGGTGGGCGCAGACGGGCACGCCGCGGTCCACCAGGAAACGCACGGTCTCGGCGGTCCAGCCGCCGCCTTCGAGCTTGACCATGTGCGCACCGGCTTGCATCAGCGCGGTGGCGCTGCGCATCGCTTGCGAGACCGACTCCTGGTAGCTGCCGAAGGGCAGGTCGCCGATGAGCCACGTGTTGCGGCTGCCCGCGCTCACGCAGCGCACGTGGTACGCCATCTCTTCCAGCGTCACCGGGACCGTGGTGGCTTCGCCTTGCAGCACCATGCCCAGCGAGTCGCCGACGAGGATGCAATCGACGCCTGCGGCATCGAGCACGCGCGCAAAGCTCGCGTCGTAGGCAGTGAGCATGGTCACGGGTTCGCCGGCGGCGTGCATTTCACGCAGCCGGTGCAGGGTGGTGGGTTTGCGGTCGCTCATGAAGTCTTCATTCCCAGCTTGTCGAGCAATTGGCGATCGGCTTCGACGTCGGGGTTGCCGGTGGTGAGCAGCTTCTCGCCGTAGAAGATCGAGTTGGCGCCTGCGGCAAAGCACAGGGCTTGAACGGCTTCGCCCATCTGCTGGCGCCCGGCCGACAGACGCACGCGGGCCAGGGGCATGGTGATGCGGGCGACGGCGATCGTGCGCACGAACTCCAGCGGGTCGAGCTGGGCCGCGCCATGAAGTGGCGTGCCTTCGACTTGGACGAGGTTGTTGATGGGCACCGACTCGGGGTACGGATCGAGGTTGGCCAGCGCAGCGATCAGGCCGGCGCGCTGGCTGCGCGTCTCGCCCATGCCGACGATGCCGCCGCAGCACACCTTCACGCCGGCACCGCGCACGCGCTGGAGCGTGTCCAGGCGGTCTTCATAGGCGCGGGTGCTGATGATGTCGCCGTATTTGTCGGGCGCGGTGTCGATGTTGTGGTTGTAGTAGTCCAGGCCGGCGTCGCGCAGGGTTTCGGCGTGGCCGTCGTCGAGCATGCCCAGCGTGGCGCAGGTCTCGAGGCCGAGCGCCTTGACGGCATTCACCAGCTCGGCCACTTTCTCGATGTCGCGGTCTTTCGGGCCGCGCCATGCGGCGCCCATGCAAAAGCGGGTGGCGCCGGCGGCCTGTGCGCGGCGCGCGGCGTCGAGCACGGATTCGGTGTCCATCAGTTTGCCGGCATCCACGCCGGTGTCATAGCGGGCGGCCTGCGGGCAGTAGGCGCAGTCTTCAGGGCAGCCGCCGGTCTTGATCGACAACAGCGTGGACAACTGGACTTCGGTGGGATCGAAGTGCTGTCGGTGCACTGTTTGCGCCTGGAACAGGAGTTCGGTGAACGGCAGGTCGAACAAGGCCTCGATCGCTGCAATGGACCAGCGCTCGGCGGGCAGTTCGACGCGGGTGGTGGGACGGTGAATGCTGACGGCGGCTTCTTGCATGATGCGGAAATGCTTCGGGTGACAAGCGCTGAGTCTAGCCAGGGACTGCACCTGCCTGGAATCGTCGGCTTTCGCGTGGCGAAATGCGTCAGGCGGGTTGGTAGGCGAGGCGGACGTAGATCGGTGCGAAGGCTTCGGCCTGGGTCAGCTCCAGGAGATGTTCACGTGCCAGTTCGAGCATGGCGATGAAGGTGACTACCAGGACTTGGGGGCTGCGCGTGGTGTCGAACAGATCTTCGAACAGCGCGAAGCGCTTGCCTTGCAGCCGGCGCAGCACGATGCTCATGTGCTCGCGCACGCTGAGCTGCTCGCGCGTGATGGTGTGGTGCTGGTTGAGCTTGGCGCGCTTGAGAATGTCTTGCCAGGCGGCGCGGAGTTCGTCGGCGTCGACGTCGGGAAAGCGCGGCGTGAGCGATTGCTCGATGGTGACCTGCGCGCGCAGGAAGTCACGCCCGAGCACCGGCAGTGCATCGAGGCGGGCTGCGGCGAGCTTGATCTGCTCGTACTCGAGCA
>CAZBOF010000087.1:0-17256 GCA_964493285.1 uncultured Rhizobacter sp.
GCCGGCCGCCACAGCGGCGGCGGCATGGACCACGACAGCGTCGACCAGTACACGCAGTTTCTGCTCCAAACCCGCGTGAATTCGCGCCTGGTGGAGTTCCGCGAGCCCTGCGCCGACGGCCTCGGCGCGCTGAAGATGGTGTCCATCCTGGACATCCTCAACGACGGCCTCTCGGCCGTCTACACGTTCTACGAGCCCGAGACCGGCGCCAGCTACGGCACCTACAACGTCATGTGGCAGATCGAGCAGACCCGCCTGCTGAAGCTGCGGCACGTCTACCTGGGCTACTGGATCGCGGAGAGCAACAAGATGGCGTACAAGGCGCTCTTCCGGCCCCATGAAGTGCTGGTCGATGGCCGTTGGGTACCGGGCGAGCGCTGAGACGCGCCGGCGGCATGCGCGCGTCCTCGCGGCGCGCGAATGATCCAGATCAGGACGATGCAGAGCCCGAGCGCGTGAATGCGAGGGCGTGGCGCGCGGCGACCCATTCTTCGTTGGTGGGCTCGACCGCCACCGCCACGCGGCTGCCACCGGCACTGATGAGCGGCGCGTGACGCGCATTGGCAGCGCCGTCCAGCGCCAGGCCGAGGTAGCCGAGATCGTCGCAGATGCGTTCGCGGATCTCGACGCTGTGTTCGCCCACGCCGGCCGTGAACACCAGCAGATCCAGCCCGCCCAGCACGGCGACCAGCGCACCGATCTCGCGCACGATGCGGCGCACATACAAGGCCAGCGCGGCGCGCGAGCGCTCTCCCGCGACATCGGTTCGGGACTCATGCGCCAGCAGCACGCGCGGCTCCGGCGACAGGCCTGACACGCCCAGCAGCCCCGACTCGTGGTAGAGCACGCGGCCGACCTCCTCCAGCGTGAGCTTCTCGATCTCCATCAGGTAGAGCACCGCGCCCGGATCCAGTGCGCCTGTGCGCGTGCCCATCATCAATCCATCGAGCGCGGAAAAACCCATGGTGGTCGCGACGCTGCGCAGGTTCAGCATGGCGCACAGGCTCGCGCCGCTTCCCAGATGCGCGCAGATCACGCGGCCGTGCGCTGCCGCGCCATGGCGCTCGGGCAGCACCACCGAGAGGTATTCGTAGGACAGCCCATGGAAGCCATAGCGGCGCAGGCCACGCGCCTGGAGCGCGAACGGCAGCGGCAGCATCTGCTCCACCATCGGCAGCGTGTGGTGGAACGAGGTGTCGAAACAGGCAACCTGCAGCAGCTCCGGATTCGACGCCAGGAGCGCAGCCATCGCCTCCAGCGCAAACGGTTGGTGCAAAGGCGCGAGGGGGATGAAGGTCTTCAGATCCGACAGCACTTCTGCATCCACGCGCACCGGGACCCCGTACTTGCTGCCGCCATGCACCACCCGATGCGCCACCGCCGCCAGCCGGCGGCCGTCCAGCCGCGCCCAGACGCGCTCGCGGATGCGAGCCAGCGCCGCGTGATACGGCTGCTGTGCATCGAGCGCGACGGCGACCGGTTCGATGCCGGTCTCGCCATAGGTCGGCGACGGGCCGCCGATGCCCTGCACCTTGCCGCTCCATGCCGGCGTGCGTTCCAACGGCAAGCGGCTGCTGTCGAACAGCGCGAACTTGATGCTCGACGAACCGCAGTTGAGGACGAGCACGAGCCCGCCCGCCTGCGGCGCGGCGCCGTCGGTCGAAACGTCGTCAATGGAAGTCATGGGCAAAGGGTGCAAAGCGAAGAACGCGGGAGGTGCCGCTCATGGCGGGGCGCTGCGGTAGCGATGCGCCAGCAGCAGCGCGAGGGCGCACGAGGCGATGCGCGTCTCGCGTGAATCGGCGCGGCTGGTCAACACGATGGGAACCTTGGCACCGAGCACGACGCCGGCGGTGGACGCGTCGCCCATGTACTCGAGCTGCTTCGCGAGCATGTTGCCGCTCTCCAGGTCGGGCACGACGAGCACGTCGGCCCTTCCCGCGACCTCGGACTCGATTCCCTTCGTGTGCGCGGCAGCCATCGAGACGGCATTGTCGAAGGCGAGTGGCCCATCGACCTGCCCCCCCGCGATCTGGCCGCGGTCGGCCATCTTGCACAGCGCGGCGGCGTCGAGCGTGGCCGGCATGTTCGGATTCACGGTCTCCACCGCGGCGAGGATGGCGACACGCGGAACCGCCACGCCGATGGCATGCGCCAGGTCGATGGCATTGCGCACGATGTCGGCCTTCTCTTGGAGCGTGGGGGCAATGTTGATCGCCGCGTCGGTGATGATGAAGGGCCGGGGGTAGGCGGGCGTCTGCATCAGGAAGCAGTGCGACAGCCGCCGCTTGGTGCGCAGGCCGGCGCGGGCATCGATCACCGCGCTCATCAGCTCATCGGTGTGCAGGCTGCCCTTCATCAGGCCCTCCACCTCGCCCTTGCCGGCCAGTTCGGCCGCGCGCGCGGCGGCCGCATGGCTGTGCGGCACGTCTTCGATCGCCACGCCCGCAAGGTCAAAACCCGCCTGCGCGGCCACGGCCTCCAGCCGCGCGCGAGGCGCCACCAGCACCGGCTCGATCAAGCCCGCGGCCCGGGCATCGAGCGCGCCGCCCAGGCTCAGCACGTCGCACGGGTGCACCACCGCCATGCGGATCGCCGCCAGCGGTCGCACATGCGCCAGCAGCCGCGGCAGCCCTTCGGCGGGGCGCAGCCGCACGTCGGGCAGCGTGGCGGCGGTGCGCTCGATCCGCTCGGTGGGCGCCAGGACGGTGGCCTCGCCTTCGATCACCACCTGGCCCGACCGGTTGGTGCCGCGGCAAGCCAGCGTCAACCGCTTGCGGGTCTCGTCACGGCTGCTGACACGGACTTCGACGGTCAGCGTATCGCCCACCTGCACCGGCTGCAGGAATTGCAGCGTCTGCCCGAGGTACACCGTGCCGGGGCCCGGAAGGCGGGTCGCCAGCACGGCGGAGATCAGCGATGCGCCCCACACGCCATGCGCGATCACGTCATGAGGCGGGGCATTGGCACCTTGCGCATCGAGAGGAGCCGGATCGACGTCGCCGGCCATGGCGGCGAAAAGCTGGATGTCCTCGCCCGTCAGCGTGCGCTCGATGCTGGCGGCGTCTCCCACCGCGATCTCGTCGAAGGTGCGGTTGCGGATGATGGAAAGTCCTTGCGATGGGTTCATGCGGGTTCCTGTGCGCGGCCGAGGCTCACCCGAGAACGTGAAGCCGCCATCGCCGGACAATACGGGCCCGCGGCGCAGAACGCAAACATTCCCCGGCCGTCCACGCGCGGCACCCAGCCCACGCCCATGAATCCGACCGTTCCCGTCGACGCCTTCTCCAGCTTCACGCTCGCCATCTTGCTTCTGTTCGTCGGCAAGGAGTTCACGCAGCGGATCGCCTGGCTGCGCCGCTACAGCATCCCCGAACCCGTCATCGGCGGCCTGTTCTGCGTCGCGGCGGTGTGTGCGCTGTATTTCAGCGCCGGGCTGGTCATCGAGTTCGAGCTGGGCGCACGCGACATCCTGCTGCTGTACTTCTTCGCGGCCATCGGCCTCGGTTCGGACATTCGCACGCTGCGCCAAGGCGGGCGGCCGCTACTGATCCTGCTCGCACTCGCCGGCGGCTTCATGGTGATGCAGAACCTCATGGGCATGGCTGTGGCCAGCAGCTTCGGGCTCGACGCGCGCGCCGGCCTGATGACGGGCTCGATCTCGCTCACCGGAGGCGTCGGCACCACGCTCGCCTGGGCGCCCCACTTCGTGCAGGACCTGGGCATCGTCGATGCCGAAGCCATCGGCCTGGCGAGCAACATGGTCGGCCTGATCGCAGCCTGCGCCGTCGGCGGGCCGATCGCAAGCTACCTGATGCGCCGCCACCGGATCGCATCGTCGGTCCAGCCCGAGCTGGAGATCGGCAAGCGCTACCAGGACGAAGCCCATGCGAGGCTGGACTACCACGGCGTGCTGCTCGCCCTCCTGTGGCTCAACGTGGCACTGATGCTGGGCCGCGGCGTGAGCGGCGCCATTGCGCTGACCGGCCTGCGGCTGCCGGACTTCGTGGGCTGCCTCATCGCCGGTATCGCGCTGCGCAATCTGGGCTCGCTCGTGAAGCAGCAAAAGGGCCGCCTCTGGAACTGGTCCAGCATGCAGCCCGGCGTGGCGCTGATCTCCGACATCTGCCTCGGCATGTTTCTCACGATGGCGTTGATGGGGTTGCAGCTGTGGACGATGCATGGCGTGGCCGCCTTCGTCACCACCGCCCTGGCGCTGCAAATCGCGATGGCGATCGGCTTCACCGTGCTCGTGGTCTACCGCTGCATGGGCCGCAACTACGAAGCCGCCGTCATGTGTGCCGGCTTCGGCGGCATCGCGCTGGGCTCGACCGCCACGGCCATCGCCAACATGAGCGCCGTCACGCGCACGAACGGCGCCGCACCACGTGCCTTCATCGTCGTGCCGCTGGTTTGCGGCTTCTTCATTGATCTGGCGAATGCGGTGGTGATCGGGTTGATGGCGCGCTGAAGCCCGCCCGATCGGCACGCCTCGCCCCGCGTTTGATCTGGATCAGTTCGCCTGCACATAGGGCGCGATTGACCTCATGCCTCGTTGAGGTATTGGCGGGCCGGCGACCCAGTCTGTGTTTTATTTCGGCCATGACCCCTGACCTTTCCGCCGACCAGGCTGCAGCGCAAGACACGACCGCCCCCGACGACTGGCACGCCATGGCGCCCGAGGGCGCGCTGCAAAGGTTGGCCGCCCACCGGGAAGGACTCACGTCCGACGAGGCCGCGCGCCGCCTTGGCGTCTACGGCGCCAACGAACTGAAGGCGGCGGCGCGCACGCCTGCGCTGGTGCGCTTCCTGCTGCAGTTCAACAACGCTCTGATCCTGTTCCTGCTCGCGGCCGCCGCGTTGGCCGCCGCGCTCGGCCATTGGGTCGATGCGGCGGTGATCGCGGCCGTCGTCACCACCAACGCCATCGTCGGCTTCGTGCAAGAGGGCAAGGCGGAAGAGGCGCTGAGCGCACTGCGCGCCATGCTGGCCCCGAGCGCGCGGGTGCTGCGCGCCGGCCGGCGCGAAACGGTGCCGGTGGCCACCCTCGTGCCGGGCGACGTGGTGCTGCTCGAGGCCGGTGACCGCGTTCCCGCCGACCTGCGCCTGCTGCGCGCCCGCGGCCTGCTGGTCGATGAAGCCATCCTCACCGGCGAATCCGTCGCGAGCATCAAGGCCGAGGCGCCGGTCGATGCCAAGGCGGCGCTGGGCGACCGCGGCGGGATGGCCTACTCCGGCACCCTGGTCGCCGCCGGCCAGGGCATCGGCCTGGTGGTCGCCACCGGCAGCCGCACCGAAATCGGGCGCATCAGCAGCCTGCTCGTCTCGGTGCAGGCGCTGACCACGCCGCTCCTGCGCCAGGTCAACCAGTTCGGGAGGCGCTTCACCGTGCTGTCGGTGATCGTCGCCGCCCTGCTCTTCGCGTACTCGGTCGGGTGGCGCGGGATGGCGTGGGTCGATGCGCTGATGGTGGTGGTCGCCATCGCCGTGTCGCTGGTACCCGAAGGCCTGCCCGCCGTCATCACGATCACGCTGGCGATCGGCGTTCGGCGCATGGCCGCGCGGCATGCCATCGTGCGACGCCTGCCCGCGGTGGAGACGCTGGGCGCCACGACGGTGATCTGCTCCGACAAGACCGGCACGCTCACCCGCAACGAAATGACTGCCTGCCGCGTGGTCACCGATTCGGCCTGCATCGGCGTGGGAGGTTCGGGCTATGCCCCGGTGGGCGCGCTCGATCTCCCCGCGGGCAGCGATGCGCTGCCGGCCAACGCGCGCCGGCTGATCGAAGCCGGCCTGCTGTGCAACGATGCCCAGCTGCTTCAGCCGGCGCCCGGCGACTGGAAAGTCGACGGCGACCCGATGGAAGGCGCGCTGGTCGCGCTCGCCATGAAGGCCGGGCTTGCGCCGGGCGATCTGCGCGCGGGCTGTCCGCGCACCGATGAAATCCCCTTCGATGCACAGCACCGTTTCATGGCCACGCTGCACGGCCTCGAGGGCGGCCGCGCGGATCTGTTCGTCAAGGGCGCGCCGGAGCGCGTTCTGGCCATGAGCACCGGCCAGCTCGATCCGGGCGGCGAGACGCGGCCGCTGGATGCAACCCACTGGCAGGAACGCATTGCCGAAGCGGCATCGGCCGGCGAGCGGGTGCTCGGCTTCGCCATGCGGCGGCTGGACGCAACCCCTTCGCCGCTGAACTTCGATGCGGCGGGCGACCTCGTCTTCCTCGGCATCGTGGGCTTCATCGATCCGCCGCGCCCCGAGGCCATGGCCGCCGTGGCCGACTGCCGCAGCGCCGGCATCTCGGTGAAGATGATCACCGGCGACCACGCGGCCACCGCCGCCGCGATCGCTGCACAGCTCGGGCTCGCCGCGCACCCCACCGTGGCCACCGGACAGGACGTGGACGCCGCCTCCGACAGCGAACTGCGCGAGCTGGCCCGGCGCACGCACGTCTTCGCCCGCACCAACCCCGAACACAAGCTGCGCGTGGTGCGCGCATTGCAATCGCAGGGAGAGGTGGTCGCGATGACCGGCGACGGCGTGAACGATGCGCCTTCTCTGAAGCAGGCCGATGTCGGCGTTGCCATGGGCAACAAGGGCACCGACGCCGCCAAGGAGGCCGCGCAGATCGTCCTGACGGACGACAACTTCGCCTCCATCGTCGCGGCCGTGCGCGAGGGGCGCACCGTCTACGACAACATCCGCAAGGTCATCGCCTGGACCCTGCCGACCAACGGCGGCGAGGTGCTCGCCATCGCGGTCGCCCTGATGCTGGGCCTCACGCTTCCGATGACGCCACCCCAGATCCTGTGGGTCAACATGATCCTGACGATCACGCTCGGCCTGGTGCTGGCCTTCGAACCGGCGGAACCCAGTGTCATGCAGCGGCGCCCGCGCAGCCCGCAGGCCCCGCTGCTATCCCCCTTCATGGTCTGGCGCGTGATCCTGGTGTCGGTGCTCTTCACGCTCGGCGTGTTCGCCATCATGGCGTGGGCCGATCACCGCGGTTTCGGGGTCGAACTGGCGCGCACGATGGTGGTCAATGTGCTGTGCGTGATGGAGATCTTCTACCTCTTCAACGTTCGCTACCTGCACATGCGGTCGTTCACCTGGCGCGGCGCGCGCGGAACACCCGCCGTGCTGTGGGCGATCGCAGCGGTCGTGCTGGCCCAACTGGCCTTCACGTACCTGCCGTGGATGCAGGCTCTCTTCGACACGCGCAGCGTGCCGCTCGCCGACGGGCTCGTCATACTGGGCATCGGGCTGGCCACGATGGTCTTCCTCGAGGCCGAGAAGGCGCTGCTGCGCCGCTGGGGCGTGTTCGCGGAACTGGGCCCCGCCACCCACCCCGCATTGGCCGCCGCCCTTCGCTGAAAGAGACCGCACGATGAGTTCTTCTCCTCCACCTGCCGCGCCCGTGGCGCCCACCACCGTTCTACTGGCAACCGACCTCAGCAGCCGCTGCGACCGCGCGCTCGACCGCGCCGTGATCCTGACGCGCCAATGGGACGCCCATCTCGTCGCCCTGACCGTGGTGGAGCCGGGCGCCCACGTCGCCACGGCCACCGCGAAAGCCATGGGCACGCCAGGTGCCCAGGCGCTCTCCCATGAAATCCAGCTGGCGGAACGGCACCTGCGTGCCGATCTCGCGATGGAAGACGTGCCGCTCACCACGCGCGTGGAAAAAGGCCCCGTCACGGAAGCCATCCTCGGCGCCTGCGAAGCCCACGCGGCGGGGCTGGTCGTCACCGGCGTTGCGCGCAACGAAGCGCTCAGCCGCCTCGTTCTCGGCTCCAGCGTCGATGCGCTGGCGCGCCGCTCGCCGGTCCCGCTGCTGGTGGTGCGCCGCCGCGCCCGCGCGGCATACCGCGAGGTGGTGGTGGCCAGCGACTTCTCGTCCGCATCACGCCACGCGCTGGAAACCGCGGCCGCCCTCTTCCCCGACGCCGGCTTCACCCTGTTCCACGCCTTCGGCAACCCCTACCCCGCCATCGGAGGCATCGACCCCGCCCAGGTGCGCAACGATGGACATCGGCGCGCAGAGGCAGAAGCCACCGCCTTCCTGCAGGCCTGCGAGCTGCCTCAGCCCGTGCGCCACCGGCTGCAGCTCAGCCTGGCCTACGGCGATGCGGGTGCCCTGCTGCACGCGCGCAGCGCTTCACATCCCGACGATGCGGTGGTGCTCGGCACCCAGCGGCGCGGCGGGCTGCTGCGCCTGCTGCTCGGCAGCGTGGCACAGCGCATCCTGGAGCAGTCGGAAAACGACGTGCTGCTGGTGCCGCAGGCCACGCCAGACCACTGAGCCATCGCCGCCGCCGAACCAGGCGGACTGGCGGTGGAGGCAGAATCGACGGCACACGGCCGAGGCTCTCGGGAACGTCACCGAAGAAAACATGGCCGGCCGCGGTTGCGGGACGACGGGCCGCTCACGCCTCGGATCCTGCACTGACCCATGCCACAAGAACCCCTCCCCCCCGACCCAGACCGCGCGCCCGAGACGCCCTCGTCCGCGGGCGGCCCGGGCACGCCAGCGGCCTTGCCGTGGCTTGTCCGCTGGCTGCTGCTGGGCGCCGCACTGCTGTTCCTGCTGCTCGGCCTGATCGGCGTCGTGGTCCCCGGCATGCCAACCACCGTGTTCGTGCTGCTGGCCGCCTGGGCAGCCGCACGCAGCTCGCCACGCCTGCACGGCTGGCTGGAGCGCCACAGGCTGTTCGGTCCCATGCTGCGCGACTGGCGCAATGGCCGCACCGTCAGCCGGCACACCAAGTGGCGGGCCACCGCGGCCATGGGGGTGTGCGCCGCGATCCTGCTGGCCACCGCCGCCCAGCTCTGGCTGGCCGGCCTGGCCATCGGGTGCATGGCCTGCGTGCTGGCCTGGCTCTGGCGCCGGCCCGAGCCCGGTTGACCGCGAACTCAGCGCGCGCCCCTCTTCGGCCTCCGGCCGGCCGCAGCCCGCCCCCGGACCGGCGTGCCTACTTGCCCCGAGGCAGCGCGTAAGCAATGACGTAGTCGCCCCGATCCGGCGACTGCCGGGCACCGCCGGCCGAGACAACCACGTACTGCCTGCCGGTCTTGGGCGACTGGTAGGTGATGGGGCCGCCCTGGCTGCCCACGGGCAGGCGCTGCTTCCACACCTCCTTGCCCCGGGCCGTGTCGAAGGCGCGCAGGTAATAGTCCTGGGTGCCGGCAAAGAACAGCAAACCGCCCTGCGTGGCCAGCGAAGGCCCCAGCGTCGGCATGCCCACCTCGAATGGCAGCCGCATCTTGATGCCCATGGGGCCGGTGTCTTGCACCGTGCCCACCGGCACCTGCCAGACGACTTGCCTCGTCTTCAGGTCCACGGCCGTCATCGTGCCGAAGGGGGGCTTCTGACACGGGATGCCCAGCGGCGACAAGAAGCGGTCCTTGATCACGGCGTAGGGCGTGCCGCCCAGCGGCACTTGGCCCATGCCGGTGTTGGGCGCTTCACCGCCATCGGAGAGCTGGCCGCCGGCCTGCTGGGGCAACATGCGCACCCACAGTCCCAGGCGCATGTCGTTCACGAAGAGAAGGTCGTTGTGGGGGTCGTGCGACAGACCACCCCAGTTCATGCCACCCAGTGAGCCGGGGTAAGACAGCGACATGTCGGTGTCCGGCGCGGTGAACAGTCCTTCGTACCGCATGCCTTTGAAGTCGATGCGGCACAGCAACTGATCGAAGGGCGTGGCGCCCCACATGTCGGATTCCGTCAGGGTCTGCGCGCCGATCTGCGGCATGCCCACGGAGACGGGCTGGGTCTTGGCGTAGTCCTCGTTCGCGATGCTGGCGGCCCGGACCTCGCGTTCTTCCACCGGTGTCAGCGGCTGGCCGGTCAGGCGATCCAGCACGAAAAGCTGGCCAGCCTTCGTTCCCACCACCACGGCGGGCACCTTGGCACCGTCTGCTTTGGGAAAGTCAATCAGCGCCGGAGCCATCGGGACATCGAAATCCCAGAGGTCGTTGCGCACGGTCTGGTAGTGCCACTTCTCCTTGCCGGTGGTGGCATCCAGCACCAGCACGGTGGCGCCGTACTTTTTGTCCAGCGCAGTGCGTGTCGCACCGTACAGATCCACCGAGGCCGATCCCACGGGCAGGAACACCGCGTTCATGTCCGGGTCGTAAGAGATGCCGGCCCATACGTTCGGCGTGGAGCGCTGGTAGCTGTCGGCATCGGTCAATGGCGCGTTCGGGTCGTCCATGCCGGGATCGAAGTGCCAGCGCATCTGGCCGGTGATCACGTCGAAGCCCCGCACGACGCCGCCGGGCATGTCCACCTGCACGTTGTCGGCGACGCGGCCTCCGACCACGACAGTGGTGCCCGCAACCGTCGGCGCAGCGGTCATGGTGTAGTAAGCCGTGTTGGCCACGGGCCCCATGTGCGCCTTCAGGTCCACGATCCCCCGGTTGCCGAACTCTTCGCACATCTCGCCGTTGTCGGCGTTGAGGACCACCAGACGCGCATCGACGGTGTTCATCAGCACGCGGCGCTGACAGCCATGGGCCGCGGGCAGGCTCACCGCGACAACCGGCGTGGAACCCGGCACCGTGGGCTGAACCAGGGGGGCCTCGGCGTCGAAGTAGCCCAGGCCGCGGCAACGCTCCCAAACACCTCCCACGCTGGCATTGAAGTCGCGCCGCCACAGAAGTTGGCCGGTGTCGACGTCCAACGCGATCACGTTGTTCCTGGGCGTACACAGGAACAGCTTGTCGCCGATCTGCATGGGCGTCAGCTGGTCTTCTGCGCCCGCGCCGGTGGATTGGGGGATGTCGCCGGTCTGGAACATCCAGGCCTGTTCGAGCTGATCGACATTGGCCACGTTGATCTGGTCCAGCGCAGCGAAGCGGCCGCTGCCGGCGTCGTTGCCGTAGTGGGCCCAGTTCTTCTGTTCCTGCATCTGCGCGACGGGCACGGGCCGGGCAGCCGGCCCGGCCGCGGCCACTTCCGGGTGGATGGTGAACATGGAGCCGAAGCCCAGCAGACCCAGCACACCCAACATGGCAGCTGCGATGATGATGGGCCGGCCGGACGCGGTGCGGCCTTCTGCCTTGCGCAGCCCATACAGGGTGAAGGCCACCACGGCGGCCAGGAACGTCATGGCCAGAAGGCGTGAGATCAGGCCCCAATAGTCCAGGCCGACATCGACCAGCGCCCACGACACGGTGCCGGCATAGGCGGCCAGGAACAGCCAAGCCCCGGCACTGCGGCCACGCGCCATCTGGATGGCGGACGCCATGATCACGGCACCCGCGACCACAAAATACCAACTGCCGCCGCGCGCGACGAGCACCGCACCGCCGATGGCGAGGAACAGGCCGGCAGCGAGCAAGCCCAGCGCCAGGAGGTACAGCCAGACTCGGCCGATGCCGAGCTTGGCACGGAGAGATGGGTTCAAGGGGCAACTCCTCTGGAGCGCATGGCGGCTGCCGTGCTGCTCGCGCAATATACCGAGTTGCCGATGCCGCCACAGAAGGCGAGCAAGTATCAGCACCGCGAGCGCGGCGACAACCGGCCGAACGATATCTCGCAAGAAGACTCAGGCCCCCGCAATCGGTGGATGACACCCAACGCGGCATCGGAGAAGAATGCGCTGCCGCGGCCGGGGCGGTGGCACACCCGAAGGTACTCATGGTCTCGATCCAGCGTTTCGTCTCGCTCGCCACGCGCCTCATGGGAGCGATCGCCTGCGCGGCACTGCTATCCGGCTGCCTCTACGACGGCTTCCTGCTCCCTGCCAGTTGGCAGGTCAGCCAGGCCGATGCCACCGAACCGGTGCCCGATCGCGCGGTGTTCTACTCCGGGGCCCAAGACACCCCGATTTACAGCCGCTTCATCAAGGCCGGCGCCAACCGCTACATGTGGGAGCTGCATGCAGGCACGGCGCAAAAGAGCGAGCTGGTGGTGCTGGAAGCCAGCTTCACACCCGTGGCCAATGGATGGCACATGCTGCACTGGCGGCCCATCTCGGCCGAAGCGCAAGGCGTGCATCTGGTGCGCTTCGACGGCAACCGGATGGCCGTCGCCGAGGTGTCCAGGCTCGATGACGCGTTGATCCAGCGCAGCGCCGCTGCCCAAGGGTTGCAGGCGATCAAACAACCTGCCAGCACGACCATTTCCCTGCGCGGCGAATCGCCGCAGCGGCTGATGCCGCTGTTGCAAGGCATCGCGCGCCTGCCGCAACTGCGGGCGCAAACGCACGAGCGGGTGGCGGGCGTGCCGCAGGCACTGCGCGCCGTCGAACCCGCCGCCTTGGCCGAGCACATCACGCTCATCGATCGCCGCGAGACACGCGACCCTGCCCAGGCCGATCGCCTGCTGGCGTACTTTCGCGCACTGCACGCGGAGGGTTCCGGCCTGGGCAGCTACGGCTATGCGCGCTTTGCCAACAACGGCTGGGGCATGGCCATCGACCTGCCACTGGCCCGCACGCTCGCCGAAACCGCCATCTCCCGCGGCGTACCGCAAGCGCACACCTTGCTCGGCTACATGGCCTACTTCGGCTCGGGAGAGGCCGTGAACCACCTGAAGGCCGTGCAGCATTTCGAGCGAGCCGCGCAAGCCGGCGACGGCCGCGCCTTCCACGGCCTCGCACTCGCCGCCTCCCAAGGCCACGGCGTGCGCAAAGACCCCGCGCACGCCGCGGCGCTGTTCGAAAAGGCGGCGAACAAGGGCCTGTCGCTTTCCCGCGTGGCCTTGGCCGACCTGTACCTGGAGGGCAACGGCGTGGCCAAAGACGACGCGCGCGCCGCGACGTTGGCCGATGACGCCGTGGCAGCCCAGCACCCGATGGGCTACGAGCTGCGCGCCTGGATGCATGCCGCGGGCCGCGGCGGGCCCAAAGACGATGCCGCCGCGTCCCGGCTGTACCTCCTGGCCGCCCAAGACAACCTGCCGTTCTCCCAATGGCAGATCGGCGAGCGCATGGTGGCTGGAACAGGTATCCGTGCGGACCGCGCGGGAGGCTTGCAATGGATCGAGAAGGCGGCGAATGCCGGCCATGCGGATGCAGCCA
Source organism: uncultured Rhizobacter sp. (assembly GCA_964493285.1). Lineage (GTDB taxonomy): Bacteria > Pseudomonadota > Gammaproteobacteria > Burkholderiales > Burkholderiaceae_C > Rhizobacter. The sequence continues at coordinate 13,032 of CAZBOF010000087.1, forward strand.
AGCGGCTGACCGCCCTGCGCGCCCAGCCGGCCGCGCCTGCCTCCGAGGAGTTTTGGGTCGCCATGGAAGCCACCCTGCAAGCCGAGGCGAAAGCGGCTCAGAAGTCGCTCGACTCGCTGAACCAGAAAGGCACGCAACTCAACCAGGAGATCGAAACCCTGGCGCGCAGCCAGCGCAACAACATCCTCTCGTTGCGCAAGCTCATGAAAAACGAACTCAAGCTCGTGGGGCTCTATGCCGAAGGCATTGCGATCGAGCAAAGGCTGATCGCCAACAGGAACGAGTACCTGACATACCCGCTGCCGGCAGACAAGCGCGCCGAAGTCATCGCCAGCCGCGCAGAGAACATCAGCAAGCTCAATGAGCTGCGAACCGAGCGCGCCAACCTGATGGCCAAGTCGCCCGCCGCACTGGCATTTCGGCTGCCCAGCGGGCAACTGGTACTGTCCCGCCCCGACGGCCAGTGGATCGCGGTGAAAGGCAAGATCGCATCCGGCATTGATACCCGCACCTTGCCCCGCAAGGGAGACCAGCAGGTCCGAGGCGGCAGTGCCCAGGCCCTGGTGGACTACGAACAATCCTGGACCGGTGTCCCCCCGCAGGATGCGCGCATGGCCGGGCTGGCGAAAAACCTGAACACGCTGGCGGGAAAGTACCAATGCCGGGTGAAAACCATCGGCGGGCTCGGATACGCGGCGCGCCCCAGCGGCGGCTTCGACCCGCAGATATCCGTCGACGTGCACAAAGTCTTGCGACATATCACGGACATCGGCGATGGCTCAGCGCAGGGCTGGTTCGAGCGGCAAACCTTCATGCCATTGTCGAAAGCGTCCGAAATCGAACTGCAGGACGTCGGCCGCTCCGACACCTGCGCCATTGTGGTCGTGCGTTGCAATGCGCCCGCGCAGGCCTGCGCCGACACGCCCTCAGACAAAGATGAAGTCTCGACCTCCGTCGGCGTCTCGTTCTTCTTCGCCAACGAAGCCGCCGCCCGCCAAGGCATGCAGGATCTGCGAGAACTGATGCGGCTGGCACGCTGAACCGCATATGCCGCACGGGCGCCTCTGGCGCACGGTTTCCGGCGCCTCCCGACACGCAAAAACGGGCCCTTCCATGGCCTCTGTGGCGCGTCTTGTCTAATACAGACCTCATGGCGCCGGTTCCCCCGGAAACGCCAGCTTTGAGGGCCGCCCCGCGGCCACACCCACTGCCCCGCCCGGTCTCGCGACCGGCCTGAACGATTCGCAATGCCCGCTGAAGCCAACTCACCGTCAGACAAGGGAAAAGCCGTGGCCGACAACGACCTGTCCGGCCACACGCCGATGATGCAGCAATATCTACGCATCAAGGCCGAGCACCCGGACACCCTCGTGTTCTACCGCATGGGCGACTTCTACGAGCTGTTCTACGACGACGCCCGGCGCGCCAACAAGCTGCTCGACATCACCCTCACCCAGCGCGGCCAGAGCGGCGGCGAACCGGTCGTCATGGCCGGGGTGCCGGTCCATGCGGTCGAGAACTACCTGGCCAAGCTGATCAAGCTCGGCGAAGCGGTGGCCATCGCGGAGCAGGTGGGCGACGTCGCCACCGCCAAGGGCCCGGTGGAGCGCAAGGTGGTCCGCGTGGTCACGCCGGGCACGGTGACCGACGCCGAACTGCTGGCCGACAAACGCGACGCGCTGCTGCTCGCCCTCGCCGCGCAAACCCGCCGCGGCGTCACGACCTACGGGCTGGCCTGGCTGGGGCTGTCGAACGGCCAGCTCGGCATGACTGAATGCCACGAACGCGAACTGGCAGGCTGGCTCGCACGCTTGAACGCGGCCGAGGCCCTGGTCGATCGCGAGCAGATCCCTGCGCCGCTCGCACAGTCGCGCATCGCCCTCACACCCCGTCCGGCATGGCAGTTCGACACCACGCTCGGCCAGCGCAAGCTGTGCGAGCAACTGCGCGTGGCCAGCCTGTCGGGATTCAATGCGCAAGAACTGGTGGTGGCGCAGGCCGCAGCCGCCGCGTTGCTAAGCTACGCCGAGCACACCCAGGGCCAGGCGCTGGCCCATGTGCGCACGCTCACCGTCGAGCGCGCCAGCGACCTCCTCGACCTGCCGCCCACCACGCACCGCAATCTCGAACTCACGCAAACCCTGCGCGGCGAAGACGCGCCCACGCTGCTGTCGCTGCTGGACACCTGCCGCACCGGCATGGGAAGCCGCGCACTGCGGCACTGGCTGACCCACCCGCTGCGCGAGCGGCTCATCGCCACGCAACGCCACGACGCGGTGGAAGTGCTGGCCGATCGTTCCCCCGACGCATTGCGCGAGGCCATGCGCGGCATCAGCGACGTCGAACGCATCACCGCCCGCGTCGCATTGCGGCAGGTGCGGCCACGCGAACTGAGCGGGCTGCGCGCCACCTTGCGCGACATGCCTGCGCTGCGCACCCTCGTGCCCCAAGGCGCCGCGCTGCTGCTCGACATGCTGGCCGAGGCGCTGAATCCCTCTCCGCAGATCGAAGCGCTGCTGCGTGCGGCCATCGCCGACGAACCCGCCGTGCTGCTGCGCGACGGCGGCGTGATCGCCACCGGCTACGACGCACAGCTCGATGAACTGCGCGGCATCAGCCAGAACTGCGATGCGTACCTGCTCGACCTGGAGGCCCGCGAGCGCACCCGAACCGGCATTCCCAACCTGCGGGTTCAGTTCAACAAGGTGCATGGCTTCTACATCGAGGTGACGCAAGGACAGGCCAGCAAGGTGCCGTCCGACTACCAGCGGCGGCAGACGCTCAAGAATGCCGAGCGCTTCATCACGCCCGAGTTGAAGGCGTTTGAAGACAAGGCGCTGTCGGCCCAGGAACGCTCGCTGGCGCGCGAGAAGATGCTGTACGACGGCGTGATCGACCAGTTGCAAGGGCATCTCGAAGCGCTTGGCGCCCTGGCCCGCGCGCTGGCCAGCCTGGACGTGCTCGCGGCCTTGGCCGAGCGCGCCAGCACCCTCGGCTGGTGCCGCCCGCAGTTCGTCCGCGAACCGTGCATCGACATCGAAGGCGGCCGCCACCCGGTGGTCGAGGCCCGGCTCGCGGAAACCGGCGCCGGCAACTTCATGGCCAACGATTGCCGGCTCGACGCCGCACGCAAGATGCTCATCATCACGGGCCCCAACATGGGCGGCAAAAGCACCTTCATGCGGCAGGTGGCGCTGATCGTGCTGCTGGCGGCCGTGGGCTCGTTCGTGCCCGCGAGCGCATGCCGCCTCGGCCCGATCGACGCCATCCACACCCGCATCGGCGCCGCCGACGACCTGGCCAACGCCCAATCCACCTTCATGCTCGAGATGACCGAGGCCGCGGCCATCCTGCACAGCGCCAGCGAGCAATCGCTGGTGCTCATGGACGAGATCGGCCGCGGGACATCCACCTTCGACGGGCTGGCCCTCGCCGGCGCCATCGCCAGCCACCTGCACGAGCGCTGCCACGCGTTCACGCTCTTCGCCACCCACTACTTCGAACTGACCGAATTTCCGGTCAAGCACGAGCGGGCATTGAACGTGCATGTCAGCGCGGCTGAAAGCGGCGACGACATCGTGTTCCTGCATGACATCCAACCCGGCCCGGCGAGCCGCAGCTACGGCGTGCAGGTCGCGCGTCTCGCCGGCATGCCTTCGTCCTTGGTCAGGCAGGCGCGCGCCGCCCTCGAAGCCCTGGAAACCCAGCAGCGCGCGAGCGACACGCAGATCGATCTGTTCGCCGCCCCACCGGCACCGGCTGAACGGGAATCCTCCGCACTCGATTCGGCCCTGGCGGCCATCGATCCCGATATGCTGACGCCCAAGGAAGCGCTGGATGCGCTCTACCGTCTGAAATCCCTCCAGGACACGCCTTCATGACCTACTGCGTCGGCATCAAGCTCGACTCCGGGCTCGTCTTCCTCTCCGATTCGCGCACCAACGCCGGGCTCGACCAGATCAGCACCTTCCGCAAGATGATGGTCTACGAGAAAACCGGCGACCGCTTCATGGTGCTCCTGTCGGCCGGCAATCTCTCCATCTCGCAGGCGGTGCGCGAGATCCTGCAGGTCGAGAAAATCGACAACGGCGACCAGCCACCCATCACCATCTGGAACGCCACCAGCCTGTTCGACGCGGTGCGCGTGCTGGGCAGCGCGGTGCGGCGCGTCTACGACCAGGACGGCCCCTCGCTCAGGCAGGCAGGTGTCGAGTTCAATGTTTCC
>CAZBOF010000088.1:0-15795 GCA_964493285.1 uncultured Rhizobacter sp.
AGTTCGAAGCGATGCCCTCATCGCCACCGGGCGCTCGGACTACCCCAACCAGGTCAACAACGTCCTGTGCTTCCCGTACATCTTCCGCGGGGCCCTGGACAGCGGCGCCACCACCATCTCGGCCGAGATGGAGGTGGCGGCGGTGCACGCCATCGCCGACCTCGCCCAGGCCGAGCAAAGCGACGTGGTGGCCAGCGCCTACGTGGGCGCCACGCTCAGCTTCGGGCCCGAGTACCTCATTCCCAAGCCGTTCGATCCGCGATTGATGATGAAGATCGCACCGGCCGTGGCCAAGGCCGCGGAAGAAAGCGGCGTGGCCGCCCGTCCGATCGCCGACTACGACGCCTATCGCGAGAAGCTCCAGACCTTCGTCTATGCCTCCGGCACGACGATGAAACCCATCTTCGCGCTGGCCAAATGCGCGAAGCACAAGCGCGTCGCCTATGCCGAAGGCGAAGAGGAGCGTGTATTGCGCGCGGTGCAGGTCGTCGTCGACGAGGGGCTGGCACGGCCCACCCTGATCGGCCGCCCGACCATCATCGCCCAGCGCTGCGAGAAGTTCGGCCTGCGCTTGCAGGCCGGGCGCGACTACGACCTCGTCAACGTCGAGCAGGATGAACGCTACCGCGACTACTGGCAGACCTACCACCGCATGAACGCCCGCAAGGGCGTCACCGAGCAGTACGCCAAGATCGAGATGCGCCGCCGCCTCACGCTGATCGGCGCGATGCTGCTGCACAAGGGCGAGGTCGACGGCATGCTGTGCGGCACCTGGGCCACCACGGCGCTGCACCTGCACTACATCGACCAGGTGATCGGCCTGCGCGAAGGCGCCAAGACCTACGCCTGCATGAACGCGCTGATCCTGCCCGGCCGGCAGATCATGCTGGTCGACACCCACGTCAACTACGACCCCACCGCGCAGCAGTTGACCGAGATCACCATCATGGCGGCCGAAGAGATGAAGCGCTTCGGCCTGCACCCGAAAGCAGCGCTGCTGTCGCACAGCAGTTTCGGCTCGAGCAACCAGCCCTCGGCCCTCAAGATGCGCGAGACCCTCGCCATGCTGCAAGCTCAGGCACCCTGGCTCGAGGTCGACGGCGAAATGCATGGCGACGCGGCACTGGACGCGCCTTACCGCAACCGCCTGATGCCCAGCAGCGCACTGACCGGCGAAGCCAACCTGCTGGTCATGCCCAACATCGACGCCGCCAACATCAGCTACAACCTGCTCAAGACGGCGGCTGGCGGCGGCATCGCCATCGGCCCGGTGCTGCTGGGCGCGGCCAAGCCGGTCCACATCCTGACCCCGTCCACCACAGTGCGGCGCATCGTGAACATGACCGCGCTGACCGTGGCAGACGCCAATGCCGCCCGGCAGGCCTCGTTTTCCCCTGATTTCTGAACGGATGTGCAACACCTACAACCCCAAAGGGGATGAAGGTGCATCCGCGCCACTGAAAACGTCGTTGCAACTTGGTAGGAGTTTTTCCATCTCCCTTCCAGATCAATGAGATCGGAACTCATTTCGTAAGTGAATATTCACTTACTGGCTGTTTCTGATGCTCCAAATTGAGGCAGCATCTTGAGATTTCCTGGCCGATTCGATACCATCTCGGTTTCGGATTTCAGGGATAACCCGTGTTCAGCACCGGCCGGCAGCCCGCGGCGCGACCCCTCGCGAAACTGGGTGTTGCGATCGCCATTGGATGGGCAGCCAACTTCGGGACGGCAGCGTTGGCAAAGGCCCCCTCGTCACAAGCGGGGGCGGTGGCTCTGTCCAGTTTGCCCGGCGAGGCCCAGGAAACCGATCGCTTGATACGCGTCGGAGGCCCCTTTCCCTATTCGCAAGACGGCAGGAATTTTGGCAATCGGGAACGCTTGTTGCCGATGCAGCGCCGAGGCTACTACCGCGAGTACACCGTGAAAACCCCTGGCGCACGCGACCGCGGCGCGCGCCGCATCGTGTGCGGAGGCCGCAAGCCCACGCAGCCCGATGCCTGTTTTTATACCGATGACCACTATGCGAGCTTTAGGTTGATCGCGCAGTGAGTGATCACTTGGAAATTTTTTGACTAAGGAGGAACGCGACAATGCTTTTGCAGACAGTCCGTCCAAACATTGTTCAGTCGATACGAGCGTATCGCGTGGACGAGTTGCATGAGGCCGCACAGGGCGTCGGGCAGCACTTCCTGTACGCGAATCTGACTTCGGCCCAGACGAAGCAGGATGTCATGGAGGCGATCGCCGAATCCTTCCTGTTCCCCGCGCATTTCGGCAAGAACCTGGATGCCCTCTACGACTGCATGACCGACCTCGTGCACAAGTCGGGCGCCCAGCCGGGGTTCGTGGTGGTGCTGGAACAGTTACCCGACAACCCCCGCTTTGACCGCGAGGCGCGCGAACAGCTGCTGGATGTCTTCCGCGATGCCGCCGATTTCTGGGCGGAGCGCAAAGTCCCCTTCAGGTGCTTCTATTCTTTTCAGTAGCCCGCTCCCAGGAACAAGGGTCATGGGAGCGGGCGACGGAAACGGCCCAAACAGTTGCAGCGGACAAGCCGGCCAAGGCAACGTCCAAGGCGGCAGCCAACGCCAACTTCGGCATGAACATGCCGATGATGAGCAGCGCGTTCGATACCTCGATGTGGCTCACCGCCGCGTGACAGGACACTGAACGCTCACCGGGAAAGGCGGCCTGCGGGTCGCCTTTTTCATGTCGCCGCCGGTCGAGTGGCCGCACTCACCGCCTGCGCCAGCGCCACGTACTCGTGCACCGGTACCTCCTCGGCGCGGCGCTGGGTGTCGAAGACGCCGCCATAGCCTTGCGCGTCGAGCCATTGCCCCAGCGTGTTGCGCAAGATCTTGCGCCGCTGGGAGAACGCCACCGCCACCAGTTGCCCGAGCAGCAGTGAATCCACGGGCGCCTGGGGCTCGCGCGGCAGCATGCGGACCACCGCGGAGTCGACCCGTGGCGGCGGATCGAACGATTCGGGCGGCACGTCGAGCACCGATTCGACGCCATAGCGCCATTGCAGCATCACCGACAGCCGGCCATAGGCCTTGCTGCCCGGTTCGGCGGCCATGCGCTCCACCACCTCTTTTTGCAGCATGAAATGCTGGTCTTGCACGGCGTGCACCGATTCGAGCAAATGGAAAAGGATCGGCGTCGAGATGTTGTAGGGGAGGTTGCCCACCACCCGCAGCGTTTGCCCGAGCCGCGTCGACAGCTCGGCGAAATCGACCGCCAGCACATCCGATTCGATGACATCGAGTTCGCTGCGTTGGCGCAGACGCGCCGCCAGGTCGCGGTCGAGTTCGATCACCGTGAGGCGCCTGCAGCGCTCGACCAGCGGGCGGGTCATGGCACCCAGGCCAGGGCCGATCTCGACCAGCGCCTGTCCCGGCTGCGGATCGATCACATCGACGATGGCGCCGATCACGCTTTCATCGGCGAGAAAGTGCTGCCCGAAACGCTTGCGTGCCTGATGCGACTGACCGGCCCAGGCCGGCGCCACCTGGGGCGGCCCGGGAGGCCGGCGGCCCGCACCCCGCACTGGCTTGTGGGCGGCCATCGGCTTTACTGGGGCGGCTCGCGCATCTCGATGTAGGCACGCGCGCGCAGGTCGCGCAGCCACTCGGCGTACGCCTCATCGAACTTCTCCTCGCGCAAGGCGGCGCGTGCCTGCTCACGCTGCTGCGCGGCGTCCAGGGCCACGCGGCGGCGCTCCATCACCTGGATGAGATGCAGGCCAAAGCGCGACTGCACCGGCTCGGACAGGCCATTGAGGGGCAGCGCGTTCATCACTTCTTCGAACTCGGGCACGAAGGTGCCGCTCGACACCCAGCCCAGGTCACCGCCTTGGGGCGCGCTGCCGTCTTCGGAGTTCTCGCGCGCGAGTTGCTCGAACGTGCGGGCCCCGGTGCCGATCTGCTCGCGCATTTCCATGAGGCGCCGGGCCGCCGCGTCCACGCTGAGCTGGGGCGAAGGACGCAGCAGGATATGGCGCGCGCGTGTCTGCATCACCGACAAGGGCCCCGCGTCCTGCTTGGCCAGCAGCTTGAGGATGTGGAAGCCGGCGCCGCTGCGCAACAGCGTGGGCGAAACGCCGCCGGCAGGCAGCTCCCGCACGGCGTTCACGAACAGGTCGGGCAGGCGATCGGCCGGCCGCAGGCCGATCTCGCCGCCGCGCGCGCGGTTGTCGTCCTCCGACACCTCGCGGGCAATCACGTCGAATGCCTCGCCGCGCTGAACACGCGCCAGCGCGACCTCGGCGCGGGCGCGCCGCTCGGCGAGCGCCGCTTCGTCGGCGCCATCGGGCACCGGTACGAGGATCTGCGCGATGTTGTACTCGGTGGCGGCACCGCCTGCGGCGCGGCGCGCTTCGAGCCAGTTCTCGATCTCTGCGTCGGTGATCTGAATGCGGGACTGCACCTCGCGCTCGCGTGCACGCTCCATCAGGATCTGGTCGCGGATGTTGTTGCGAAAACGTCCGTAATCCACGCCTTCCTGGCGCAGCCGCTCCCGCAGCTGCTCGGGGGTGAGCTTGTTCTGCGCGGCCACGTTGTGGACCGCGCGCTCCAGCTCCGACTCTTCGAGGCGCTGGCCGCCGAGCCGCGCATCGGAAAGCTGGACGCGCTCGTCGATCAGGACCTCGATCACGCGTTCGCGCAATTCGTTCTCGGGCGGCAACTGGGCGCCGCTGCGCCGCGCGTTCTCGCGAACCTGGTTGATGCGCAACTGGACTTCGGCCGCGGTGACCAATTCCTGGTTGACAACGGCCACGATGTAGTCGGCCGTGCGCGGGGCCGGACTTCGCGTCTGCGCCGAAGCGCCCACGGCCAGGCTGAGGGCGAGCACGGGCGGTGCGACGAAACGGAACCAGGCGGGGGGGAAAGTCATGGTGGTCATCTGGGGGCCAGTGGCGCGGGGACGTCTTCGCGCAGCATGCGGTAGCCGGGGATATTGTCCTTCAAGACCCCCAGCGCGTTCGTGCCCAGGCGCGACAGGCCGATGAACTCGATCTCAAACCCGAGTTGGGTGGTGGCCTCCTGCTGGCTGGTGGACAAGCGCTTGGCGACCACGCGGCCGATCCAGCAGCCCGAGTCGTATTCCAGGCCGAGGATCGAGTCGGTGATGCGGCTGTCGCGCAGGCTGTAGCTCAAGCGGCCCACGCTGTACCAGGTGCCGCTGCAGCGATCCGCGACCGTGGGCCGTGCATCGGCACGCGCCGGGCCGTACAGCGGCCACTGCCAGCCAAGCTCGACCTGCTCGCTCTCGCCGCGCTTGAGGCGGTAGGCGGTGTTGATGGTCCGATAGGCCCCCGGCGAGTAGCGCACGCCCACGATGGAGCGCACCGTGCGCTTGATGTCGGGGCTGTACTGCAGGCCGGCGTCGAGCTTCCACTTCTCCCAGAAGGTCGAGGAGCCCAGCAGCAGCACGTCGGAGGCCCGCCGCGTCAGCACTTCGTCTTCGGGTGTGATGCGCTGGTCGGCCAGCAGATAGCGCTGCGCAATGCCGAGCCGCAAGGCTTCGGCGCCGGTCTGCGAATCGAAGAAACGCGTGCCGATGCCGGCAGTGACCTGGTGCGCGTCCGACACACGGTCGATGCCCGAGAACGCGTTGTCGGTGTAGATGGAGTCGAAGTTGAAATCTTTGCCGGCAGTGTCGAACTTGGGCAGCCCGGTCTGGTCGTGATACGGCGTTTTCACGTACAGCAGGCGAGGTTCGAGCGTCTGGCGCATGGCGCGCCCGAACCAGGTGGAGTCGCGCTCGAAGACCCAGCCGCTGTCGATGCTGAACGTGGGGATCGCGCGGCCGAATTCCTTGCGGCCCGCGAACTTCCCGGCGGCCGGCGGACTCCCCGGCTCACTACCCAGCGGACGATCCAGCGCGTAGTGGGCGGCATTGACGCTCAACTTGGGCACCAGCGTCCAGCCGGGGGTGACGTGCTGCCAGCTGATCGAGCCCAGCGCGTGCAGCCGCGTGCCGACGGTGCGGCTCGGGTCGCGGTTTCCGTCGGCGGTGGTGAAGTGGTTGACTTCGGCTTCCAGGCCCACTTCCAGGCCGCCCCAGATCCGCTCGGCACCCCGAACGCCGATCTGCGGGAGCCGGTCGTACGGCGCTTCGATCTCGTTCACGGGCTGTGTCAGGTCCTGAAGCACCTGCCAGCGGAGCACGCGTGCATAGGTGTTCCAGTTGCCGAAGTCCTTGCGTGCCATCAGATCGGCGCCCAGCAGGCGCGGCGTCAGGCTGGGGACTTCACCGGGAAAGTCTTTCCAGTAGTTGTCGTCGGACACGCGGCCCAGCTGCGCCTGATAGAAACCGTTGCCCAGAAAGGAGCCCTCATGTTCGACCCTCAACGCCCCGCGGGAGCGTCCCGCGAGCCGGTCGTTGGAGAGCAGGTTGAGGTTGAGGGTTCCTTGATACGAGGGCTCGAGGTAGCGGAACTCGGTGCCCAACCCCACGCCGCGCTTGGAAATGATGATGGGCGTGAGCGTGGCATCGCGATTGGGCGCGATGTTCCAGTAGTACGGCACCGACAGCTTGAGGCCGCTTTTGTCGTCCAGCCCGACGCTGGGCGGCAGCCAGCCGGACTTGCGGGCATCGGTGAGCGGGAAGCTGAGCTTGGGCGCGGCGAGGATCGGCACGCCGTAGAAGCGCAGCACCGCGCCGTCGGCGATGCCTTCGTTCTCGGCAAAGTTCATCTGCACGTTGTCGGCCGACAGCAGCCAGGCGGGGTCACCGGTGCCGTCGCGCGGGCAACTGGTGTAGGTGGCATCGGCGGCGTTGGCGCGGTCCTCGCCCAGGAAATCGATGCGCGAGGCCTGCCCGCCCGCTTGCGTGCGGGAGAAGAAATAGGTCGGCTCGATGAAGTAGCCCTCGAAGCGCTGCAACTGCAGCTGCAGCTCGGTGCCGCTGTATATGTTGCCGTCGCGCGTCACGCGGACGCGGCCCGTGCCTTTGGCCAGGTCGCTGGCGTGGTCGTAGCTCAGGCGATCGGCCCGGATCTCGACCTCACCCTGGCGCAGTTGCGCATCGCCCTCGGCGACCACGTCCTGATCGGGACGCGCCCGGATGTCCTGCGCCTCCACCACCACCGGCGGCTTGGCGGGCGACGGCATGGCAACTTGCGCCGCCGCGAAAGGGGCCGTGCCCGCCGCCAGCCCGCAGGCCATCAGGCGGCGCCCGAACGCACGGCGAAAGGGGGATGAGAAATGCAACGGAGAGGGGCGAAAAGCCAATGGTGGGACGCAGGGCCTGGTGCGTTGAAGCGGCCAGGGCCGCCCAGGGCGATTTGTAGAATCGATTATCAACGAGGCCCGTTCGAGCAGGCCCGTTCGCCGCACCGCCTTTCCTCTTTTGAGTTCACCCGCCCATGCCGACTTCCTCCCCTTCTCCTGCCGTCGCGTGGGCCGACGACGCGCGGCACGCGCTGTTCGACACCTGGCTGCGCCGCATCGCACCACGCCACGGGCTCGTCCCCGAAAGCCTGCGCCCTGCCAGCGCCGAAGCGAGCTTTCGCCGCTACCTGCGCCTGGACGGCCAGGGCGCGACGTTCATCGTGATGGACGCGCCGCCGCCGCTGGAAGACGTGCGCCCGTTCATCTCGGTGGCCGCGCTTCTCCAAGAGGCCGGCCTGAACGGCCCGCGCGTGCTCGAACAAGATACCGAGCATGGGTTCTTGCTGCTCACCGATCTCGGCTCGCGCCTGTACCTGCAAGCCTTGCAGGAAGCCAAGGCCGGCAACGATGCCCCGGCGATTGCCGCATTGATGCGCGACGCGACGGCCGCACTCGTTCAATGGCAGGCCCGCGCCGATGCAAACGGCCTGCCGCCGTATGACGACGCCTTGCTGCGCCGCGAGCTGGCGCTTTTCCCCGAATGGTGCGTGGGCCGCGAGCACGCGGTGCAGTGGGCGCCGAAACAGCAAGCCGCCTGGGACATGGCCTGCGACCTGCTGGTGCGCAGCGCGCTGGCACAGCCCACGGTGGCCGTGCACCGCGACTACATGCCGCGCAACCTCATGGTCTGTCCACCCGAGCAGGGCAACCCCGGCATCCTCGACTTCCAAGACGCGGTGCGCGGCCCGATCAGCTACGACGTCGCTTCCATGCTGCGCGATGCGTTCATCTCCTGGGAAGAAGACCAGGAGATCGACTGGGGCGTGCGCTACTGGGAGCAGGCCCGCAAGGCCGGCTTGCCGGTGCCCGAAGACTTCGGCGAGTTCTGGCGGCAGGTGGAATGGATGGGCTTGCAGCGCCACCTGAAAGTGCTGGGCATCTTCTGCCGCCTGAAGCACCGCGACGGCAAGCCGAAGTACAGCGAAGACCTGCCGCGCTTCTTCGGCTATGCGCACAAGGTCGCCACCCGCTACAACGGCCTGGGCCCGCTCGCGCACCTGCTGGAGCCGCTGATGGGTGCGACGCGCGCCGACATCTTCTACTGAACTCGGGCGCCGGTGATGGCGGCGCATCGGGTGCGCCAGGCGCGCGCGCCTGGCGGCCTACTCGCCGCGACGCCGTGCGCATTGCCGCCGAAGTTTCACGGCAGGAAGTTCAAGACAGCGCAGCTGATCTCACCCATCCGGCCCGTCGGCTGGTTCTCGAATCGGCCCGATCATCGAAGAACGGGCGCGGACGGCGCTCAATACGATGCCGTTCTGATCCTCAGCGCCGCACTGCGAAGCGGCGCGAGAAACGCAGCCTTCGCCTCTTCTTCCGTGGTGAAGCCGGCCTGCAGGCTCACATTGATCGCCGCGACCACGGCCCCGCTGGCGTTGCGCACGGGAACGGCAATGCCGCAGATCGCTTCGTCGAGTTCGGAGTCGACCCAGGCATAACCTTGTTCGCGCGCTCGCACGATGGCTTCGCGCAGCTTCGCCTTGGAGGTTTCGGTGCGCGGCGTGAACTTGTGGATCGTCGCGGTCCGGAGATAGTCCTTCAAGGCGGGCTCGTCCAGCGCGGCGAGCATCACCCGGCCCATGGAGACGCTGTGAGCGGGCACGCGGTCGCCGATGGTGAGGGTGCCCGCAAGCAAGCGCTTGGCGGACGTGCGCATGGTGTAGACGATCTCGTGCCCGTCCAGCACCGCCATCGACGTGGACTCACCCGTCTGGGAGCGCAGCTCTTCCAGCGCGAGCTGGGCGTGGCGCCAGTAAGGCAATGAGTAGAGATAAGACATCCCCAGCTTCAGCACCTGGGGAGTGAGCCAGTAGTACTTGCCGTCGGTATCGGCGTAGCCCATCGCCTGGAGCGTGGACAACAGGCGCTTGACCACGCTGCGCGGCAGGCCGGCGCTCTCGGCCACCGTGGCGACGGTTTCATGCCCGCTTCCGCGCCCCATCGAGTCCACGACATCCAGGCCACGCGCGAATGCGCGCACAAAGTTTTCGTTGTCTTCTGTCATCGCGCGGCGCCCGCCCATGGAGCGGGGGAATCTACCACGCGCATCGGAAAAGCGCGCGTTGACACACCCGGTGGCTGCCCTCACAATTTCCAAATCCGGTCAATATTGTTCGCCAGGCGGTTACTGGGCGCCATCGAAAAAAGCGGGCAGATCCACGACAAACGTATGAGCGAGTTAACGAACCCGACCCATCTCATCGAAACAGATTTCTGGAAGCACCAGGCGCTGCGCAAGACCTGGGACGGCATCATCCCCGGCGCGCCGCGCGAGACACTGCCGCACACGCTCCAGCAAGACGAGATCCATCGCCTGTGCCAGGCGATCGGCGAACACCACCCGCTGTACTGGGACGACGCATACGCGCGTGAAGCGGGCTACCCGGGGATGATCGCGCCGCCGCACATCCACATCCTGCTGATGTTCACCTGCACGCCGATCGACGACTTCATGCGCTCGCCCGGCACCATCAACGCGGGCCAGTCCTGGACGTACAACGTGCCGGCACGCGCCGGCGACACGATCACGCTGCAAGCGCGCGCGCTGGACAAGTTCATCCGCAAAGGCCGCATGTTCGTCGTGCACGACAACGTGTTCTTCAACCAGCACGGCGAGGTGATCTGCGCCGGCCGCGGCCAAACCATCCGACCGATGTAAGACAAGGGAACGGCAACCACATGAGCAACGCTTTCGATCGCCTGGCGCTCTCGCAGCAGATCCAGGGCCAACCTTTCGCCCCGACCAAGGCCACCATCCGCGACTTCTGCGAAGCGTCGCTGGACCACAACCCGCTGCACCTGGACGACAAGTACGTTGCGGACAACTTCGCGAGCAAGTCCGAGTTCGACGGCATCGTGATGCACGGCATGTCGCAGTTCAGCATGTACACGCAGATGATCACCAACTGGGCGTACGCGCTCGGCGGCAAGCATCGCCGCCTGGAGACGCGCTGGCTCAAGCCGGTGAAGCCCGGCGACACCGTCACGCCCTCCGGCGTCATCGTCGCCAAGGACACCACGCAGCAAAGCCGCTGGGTCACCGTGGCGGTGCAGATGACCAACGAGCGCGGCGACATCGTCAGCAAGGGCGAGGCGCAGGTCGAGTTCCCGCACAACGCGAAGCCACTCCCATGATCCTGGGGCCCTGCCTGCCGCGCAATGCGGTGCTGTACCCGGACAAGCCAGCCATCATCGTGCCGGGCGGGCGGTCCCTCACCCACGCCGAACTGAACGAGCGCGTGCGCAGGCTGGGCGGTGGCATGGCAAGCCTGGGGCTGTGCAGCGGCCGCAGCATCGGGATCGTGGCGCGCAGTTCGGCCGAGTACCTCGAGGTCTACTTTGCCGCCGGACTGGTGGGTGCGCTGCTGGTCCCGGTGAACCTGCATCTCAATCCGGCCGACATGTCCTCGCGCCTGCGGCATGCGCAATGCGAGGCGCTGGTGTTCGATGCCGAGTTCGCCGGCACCGTCGCCGCCCTCGACAGCGACGTGCGCGCGGCCCTGCAAGGGCGCATGTGGTGCATTGGCAGCGACCCTGGCCGAGCGCACCCGTATGAATCGCTGATCACCGCGGGCCCGTTCCTGCACGAGCCGCCCGAGGTGAAGCCCGAAGACATCCTCTACCTCGGCTACACCTCGGGCACCACGGGCCCGTCGAAGGGGGCGCAGATCTCGCAGCGTGCCGTGGTCGTCGGCTATCTGTACAAGGCCGTCGCGTATGCGCTGGGGAAGGATGACGTCTCCTACAACCCCGGCCCGTTCTGGCACTCCGCGCCGCGCGACTATGCCTCGCTCGCCATCTACCTCGGCGGTACCTGCGTGGTCACGCGCGGGTTCGATCCGGCGCAGTACCTCGCGCTGGTCGAGCAGCATCGCGTCACCAACTCGTTCCTCGTTCCGACCATGCTTCAGATGCTCATGGAACGTGCCGACCTGGAACGTTACGACGTGCGCTCGCTCAGGGTGCTGCTGAGCGGCGGCTCGCCATTGCCGCCGCCCCTCAAGGCGCGGGTGCTCGCGCACTTCGGCGATGCGCTCCACGAGTTCTATGGCGCGACCGAGACCCGGATGATCACCTCCATCGGCGCGCCCGAGATGCGTGCGCGGCCCAAGTCGGTGGGCCGCGCATTCCCCGACGTCGAGATCCAGGTGAAGGCCGAGCAGGGCGGTGCCGTCGCCGTCGGCGAGATCGGCGAGGTCTTCGTCAAGGGGCCGGGCGTGTTCTCCGGCTACTTCAAGGATCCGGGCAAGACGGCAGAGAGCTTCCGGGACGGGTGGTTCACGCTCGGCGACATGGGCCGCCTGGACGAGGCCGGCTACCTCTACCTGGTCGACCGCAAGCAGGACATGATCATCAGCGGCGGCGAGAACGTCTACCCCAACGACATCGAAGACACGCTGCTGGCCGCGCCCGGCGTCAAGGAGGTTGCCGTCATCGGCCTGCCCGATCCGAAGTGGGGCGAGTGCATCACGGCGGTGGTGGTCGGGCATCCCGGCGGCGTTCCCAGCCAAGCCGACCTGGAGCGCGCCTGCGCGGACCTGCCGGCGTACATGCGCCCCCGCAGGTTCGAGTACCAGGATGCGCTGCCACGCAGCGCCAACGGAAAGATCCTTCGCCGCGTGCTGCGCGAGCAATTCGCGCAGCACGCCGTGCTGACGTGACCGTTCACCCGATGAGACAACCACAGGAGACACCGATGAAGTTGTTCACCAAGCTCGCCTTGAGCACACTCATGACTTGTGCAGCCGCGTTGGCCTCGGCACAGCCGTTTCCCTCCAAGCCCGTGCGCATCGTCGTGCCGTTTCCCGCTGGGGGCACCACGGACATCCTGGCGCGCGAACTCGCGGAAAGCCTGCAGGTGAAATGGGGCGTGTCGGTGGTCGTGGACAACAAGGGGGGTGCGAGCGGCACCATCGGATCGCAAGAGGTCGTTCGCTCGGCGCCAGACGGCTACACCTTGCTGCTGACGGCCACGCATCACGTGATCAATCCCAGCATTCGCAGCAACCTCCCCTACGACACGCAGAAGGACTTCACCTCGCTCGCGCTGGTGGGCACCGTACCCAACGTGCTCGTCGTGAACAACGACTTCGCGGCCCAGAGCGTGGGGGACCTGATCCGCATGGCCAAAGAGAAGCCGGGCACGATCAACTTCGCTTCGACCGGCATCGGCGGCGCCAACCACCTCGCAGGCGAGTTGTTCAAGACCATGGCGGGCATCGAGATGACGCACATCGCCTACAAGGGCGCGGCACCGGCGATGACCGACCTCATGGGCGGCCACGTGGCCGTGATGTTCGATGGCGTGCCGGGGGTCATCCGCGCCGTGGAGTCGGGCCGCCTGCGGGCACTCGGCGTGACGACCTTGAAACGCGTTCCCGAAATGGCCAAGGTCCCGACCATCGACGAATCCGGCGTGAAAGGCTTCGAGGTGCTGTCCTGGTTCGGCCTCTATGCGCCCGCGAAGCTGCCGCCGGACGTCACGGCGCGCCTGTCGAGCGACGTGCGCGCCACCCTGCAGTCGGCCCAGCTCAAGGAGCGCTTCGCCAAGGTGGGAACCGAGCCTGGCGCCATGACGCAGACGGAGTTCACCGCATTCGTCGCGTCGGAGATCGCCAAGTGGGCACGCGTGGTGGAAGTGGCCAAGGTGCCGAAGGAATGACCAGCCCGGTGTGACGCGCGTCTTCCGCCGCGGGCGGGCGGGCTCCACGCCGTCCGCCCAGGCGGATGTCAGCGAAAGCGGCGGATCGGGGGGTCTTGCGGGCGCGCCCTGTCGAGCGCGCGCCGCGGGGTCTCGCCTTGCGGGCTGAGCCAGGGGTCGTTCTCCGTACCGCCGAAGGTTTCCAGCAGAAAGTTCAGGAAGGCACGGGTGCGCGCGGGCACGTACTTGCGGGTGGGTATCGCGGCGTACAGACGCACCGTCAACACCTGCCATTCAGGCAGAACGCGTTCCAGCGCCTCTTCATAGATCGCGTCTTCGACGACGTACGAAGGCAACCCGGCCAGGCCCATGCCCGCCAGCGCTGCAGCGTACATCGTGTCGGTGTGGATGGTGCTGAGGGCGGGGCGCGGGGGCACGAGCGTGACGGTCTCGCCGGTCGCGGTGTGGACGAAGCTGATCTCGCGCAGAAAATTCGGCAGCATCGCTTCATGCTGGAACAAATCATTCGGGTGAACGGGGCGGCCGCGCTGATCCAGGTAGGCCGGTGACGCGCAGGTGATGACCTCGGAATGCGCGAGCAGCCGGGCAACGAAGTCCCCCTCCAGCGGCTGACGGCCCAGCTGGAGCAGGCTGATGTCGAAGTTCTCGTCCACCGACTCCACAGGCCCCGTGGACACCAATTCGACAGTCACCAAGGGATACAGCTCGCGAAACCGCGGCAGGTGCTTGGCGATCTGGTGCACCGTGAAGGCCGGCGGCGACAAGACCCGCACATGTCCGCGTGGCTCTGACATCGCCACGCTGGCCAGCGCTTCCGCCTCGTCCACGTCCGCGAGGATGCGGCGCACCCGCTCCAGGTACAGCTCGCCCACGTCGGTCAAGGCAAGCCGCCGCGTGGTCCGGTTGATGAGGCGAACGCCCAGATGCTCTTCGAGATCGGCCACCAGCCGGGTCACGGCCGCGGCCGATTGGTTCAGCGCCCGCGCGGCGCTGGCAAAGCTGCCTTCGTCGATGACGCGCGCGAAGACACGCATGGAATGCAGTCGGTCCATGTCTTAATTATTGCATTTATCGGAATAGTTAGTTTCCTGATACCCGGTTTATTCATTGAATAGGAATAACTACAGTGAAGCCATCGATGAGCAGGCGCCGAAACAGACCGGCTCACCGACCTTGGACACGACGGCATGAAACAACGGTCGCCTGCCCAGAAACGCAACCCCTGTTTCTTGGACTGAGAAAGTAGTCATCATCATGAATACCAAGCAAATCTTCACCGCAGCACTCGTGACCCTCGCCGGCTCGTCGGCCTTCGCCCAGGCGGAACTCCAGTTCTTCGGCCTGGACCAGGCCAACGCTTCCGCCACCCGCGCCGAGGTGCGCGCCGAAACCCGCCGCGCCGTGGCGTCCGGCGAGTTGCTGGTCCCCAGCGAAGTCGCGATGAGCGTGGTGCCCAAGAGCACGTCGCAGCTGACCCGTGCCGAAGTCCGCCGCGATACCGCTGCCGCCGTGGCGCGCGGCGAGATCGTCGATCCGCTGATCGCTCAGCAGAACATCGCGCCGACGGACTCGCAGCTCACGCGCCAAGCGGTGCGTGAAGAGGCGCGCCAGTACACGCAATCGCCGCACACCGTGCGCAACCTGTACTGAACGCCTCGCGCGGCAGCCGCCGCGCCGTCGCACCACCGCCGCCTTCGGGCGGCTTTTTCATGGCGGCGCGCCGAGCGCGGACAATGGCAGCTTGACCCGCCGAGCCATGCTGCGAATCACCGAACTGCGCCTGCCCCTGGACCACCCCGAAGACGCCCTGCGTGCCACCATCCTGGCGCGGCTCGGCGTGGACGAGGCCGCACTGGTGAGCTTCACGGTGTTCCGGCGCGCCTACGACGCGCGCAAGAAATCGGCGATCGTGCTCACCTACACGGTGGACTGCGACCTCGGCGACGCCGAAGCCAGCGTGCTGGCGCAACGCCAGGGCGACCCGCATGTGCGCCCGTCGCCCGACACCGCCTACCGGTTCGTCGGCCACGCACCGGCCGACTTTCAGGCCGTGGCGCCGCGGCGCCCGGTGGTGGTCGGATTCGGCTCCTGCGGACTGTTCGCCGCGCTGGTGCTGGCACAGATGGGACTGCGCCCGATCGTGCTCGAGCGCGGCAAAGCCGTGCGCGAACGCACGCAAGACACCTGGGGCCTGTGGCGCAAGGGCGTGCTCGACCCCGAATCGAATGTGCAGTTCGGCGAAGGCGGGGCGGGCACGTTTTCCGACGGCAAGCTGTGGAGCCAGATCAGCGACCCGCGCCACCTCACGCGCAAGGTGCTGACCGAGTTCGTGAAAGCGGGCGCCCCGGAAGAGATCCTGTACGTCAGCAAGCCGCACATCGGCACCTTCCGCCTGGTCAGCATGATCGAGAAGATGCGCGCGGAGATCACCTCCCTCGGCGGCGAAATCCGCTTCGGCCAGCGCATGACCGATGTGCAGATCGACGCGGGGCAGGTGCGCGGCGTCACGCTCGACGACGGCACGCAGATCGACGCCGACCACGTGGTGCTGGCGCTCGGCCACAGTGCGCGCGACACGTTTGCGATGCTGCATGCGCGCGGGGTCTACATGGAGGCCAAGCCGTTCTCGATCGGCTTTCGAATCGAGCACCCGCAAAGCCTGATCGACACCGCGCGCTTCGGCCCGAACGCCGGGCATCCCATCCTGGGCGCGGCCGACTACAAGCTGGTGCA
>CAZBOF010000088.1:15805-17178 GCA_964493285.1 uncultured Rhizobacter sp.
GTCACCAATGGCATGAGCCAGTATTCGCGCGCCGAACGCAACGCCAATGCAGGCATCGTGGTGGGCGTCTCGCCGCAGGACTACCGCCAGGACGGCCGCACGGACGGCCCGGTGAACCCGCTCGACGGCATGGCATTCCAGCGCCTCTGGGAGTCGCGCGCCTACGAACTGGGCCAGGGCGATTACTTCGCACCGGGGCAACTGGTCGGCGATTTCATCCGCGGCCAGCCTTCCGGCGCCCTCGGCGACGTGGAGCCCTCCTACAAGCCCGGCGTGCGGCTGACGCACCTCGGCGACCCGCGGCGCAGCAGCCTGCCCATGTACGCGATCGAGGCCATCCGCGAGGCGTTGCCTGCGTTCGAGCGGCAGATCAAAGGCTTCTCGCGCCCCGATGCCGTGCTCACGGGCGTCGAAACCCGCACGTCTTCCCCACTGCGCATCACGCGCGGCAAGGACCTGCAAAGCCTGAACGTGAAAGGCCTGTATCCCGCGGGCGAAGGCGCAGGCTATGCGGGCGGGATCATGTCGGCGGGGGTGGACGGGATCGAGGTGGCCGAGGCGGCCGGACGCAGCCTGCTGGCCTCACGGCGCGCCGACCTCTGAGACCGGCGCGTCGGGCTTCCTCACATTGCTGAGGAGCAGGGCGCGCCCGGCAAAGGGGTGCCCTGCCGCTTCGAGATCGAAGCGCTCGGCATCGCGCCGGCGCACGTCGCGCAAGATGTCATCGGCCTCTTCATCGGTGGCGCCCAGCGCGAGCACGGCTTCGCGGCTCATGGCCATCGCGGATTCGAAGGTCTCGCGGATCTGGTAATCCACATTCGCACGCAGCAGCGCCAGTGCGTGTTCGCGGTCGTAAGCGCGAACCAGCAGCCGCGCCTGCGGAAACTCTGCCTTGACCACCTCGGCGATGCGCGTCGCCGCCGCCTTGTCGTTGATGCACACCAGAATGACTTGCGCGTGATGCGCGCCCGCCGCGTGCAGGACGTCGGCGCGAGCGCCATCGCCGTAGTACACCTTGAAGCCGAACTCGTCGGCGTCGCGAATGATCTGGGTGTTGGAATCGATGATGGAGATGTCGGCGCCGCGTGCGAGCACGCCTTGGCTGGCGATCTGCCCGACCCGTCCGAAGCCGATGATGAGCACGGTGCCATGCAGGTCTTCGGCAGCCTCGACGCCATCGAACGACGCGAGCACGCGCGGTGCGAAACGCCGGTGCACCAGCACCGTGAGCGGCGTGAGCGCCATCGACAGCACCACGATCGCGGTCATGTTGGCATTCACGGTGGCGTCGATCACGCCGGCCCCGAGCGCGGCGGAAAACAGCACGAACGCGAACTCGCCGCCTTGCGCCATCAACACGGCGCGGCTCAGCG
>CAZBOF010000089.1:0-17068 GCA_964493285.1 uncultured Rhizobacter sp.
GACCAGCTGCGAGGGGGGCAGCAGCTCGGTGAGGATGCCGTACTTCGCGGGTGAGTACGCGGCGGCCCCCAGGCCGACCACCGCATAGGCAAGCAAGGGGTGCGTGCCGAACAGCATCATCAGGCAGCCGACCACCTTGATGAGGTTCGAGACGAACATCACCCGCCCCTTCGGGACGGCATCGGCAAACGCCCCCACCAGCGGCGCCAGCACCACATAGAACAAGGCAAACATCGGCACCAGCGCGGCACGCTGCCATTCCGGTTGTCCCGAGGTGCGCAACAGCTCCACGGCCGCCACGAACAACGCGTTGTCAGCCAGCGAGCTGAAGAACTGCGCCGACATGATGGTGTAGAAGCCCCTCTTCATGCGCGCCCGGAGTTTCTGGACGATGGCGCCGCGCCGGCGGCGGCCCCGCAGGGTGCGTGCTCGGCGCGGCGCGAGCCGCGCAGCAAGGTATGAAAACGAAAGGTCATCCGTGGGGGCAGCGGCAGATCGGCAGCAGTTTCCTTGGCGGTCCGGACAGGACGATATGGTGCGGGCCGCGGCGGTTATAGCACGCACGGCTGGCAGAATCCGGCCATGGCGCGCCCGATTGAAGCTCTCGTCCACCTTGACGCACTCGAGAACAACCTGAAGCGCGTGCGCGAATGCGCACCCGACGCCCGAGTGTGGGCGGTCGTGAAAGCCAACGCCTACGGGCACGGCCTCGAGCGTGCCTACCCGGCCTTGCAAGCTGCAGACGGCTTCGCCCTGCTCGACCTGGCCGAAGCCGAGCGGCTGCGCGCACTCGGCTGGCGCGGGCCGATTCTGCTGCTGGAAGGCTGCTTCGACGCGCGCGACTTGGAGCAGTGCTCGCGGCTGCGCCTGTGGCACGTGGTGCATCACGATGCACAGATCGATTGGCTGGCGACGCACAAGACCACTTGGCCGCACCACGTGTTCCTCAAGATGAACACCGGCATGAACCGGCTCGGCTTTGCGCCCTGGGCGTTCCGCTCCGCGTGGTTGCGCCTGTCGGGCCTGACGCAGGTCGATGACATCTCGCTGATGACCCACCTGGCCGATGCCGACGGCGACCCGCAGACCTCGCGCGGCATCGCGCACCAGGTCGCCGTCTTCGAGGAGGCCACCCGCGACACGCCGGGGCACCGCTCGCTGTGCAACAGTGCGGCCACGCTGCGCCATGCCGCCACGCAGCCGAACGTGCGCGGTGACTGGGTGCGCCCGGGGATCATGCTGTACGGGGCCTCGCCCGATCATCCGCTCAACGATGCGGAGCACTGGGGCCTGCAACCCGCGATGACGCTGCGTACGCGGCTGATCGGCCTGCAGCACCTGCGCCGGGGCGACAGCGTCGGTTACGGCAGCACCTTCGTGGCCGAGGCCGACATGCGCCTGGGCATCGCCGCCTGCGGCTATGCCGACGGCTATCCGCGGTCGGCCAGCACCGGTACGCCGGTGCTGGTGAACGGTGTGCGCACGCGGCTGGTCGGGCGCGTCTCGATGGACATGGTGGCGGTCGATCTCGGGCCCGTGCCCGCGGCCGGCCTGGGCAGCGAGGTCACGCTGTGGGGGCGCAGCACCGGGGGCGAGGCGCTGGGCATCGACGCGGTGGCGCACGCCGCCGGCACGGTGGGCTATGAGCTGATGTGCGCACTCGCGCCCCGCGTGCCGGTGCGCATCGCCTGAAACCGGGAGATCCGTTCCATGGTGTGCGAGGTCGATCCGGGCGAGGTGGAGTTCACCGCGATCCGCGCGCAAGGCGCCGGTGGGCAGAACGTCAACAAGGTCTCCAGCGCAGTGCATCTGCGCTTCGACATCCCGCGCTCGTCGCTGCCGCAGGCGGTGAAGGAGCGGCTGCTGGCGCTGGGCGACCAGCGCATCACGTCCGACGGCGTGGTGGTCATCAAGGCGCAGACCTCGCGCAGCCAGGACATGAATCGCGCCGACGCGCTGCGCCGCCTGCAGGCGCTGGTGGACAGCGTGGCCGTTCCCCCGAAACCGCGCAAGCCCACGCGCCCCAGCTTCAGTGCGAAGCGCCAGCGCCTGGACGAGAAAAGCCAGCGCAGTGACATCAAGGCAGCGCGCGGAAAAGTCCGCGACGACTGAGCCGCATGTGAATGGCAGGCGGGCAGCGCAGGCGCGGCACCGATGCCGTGGCGGCGACGGGGCCGGCCTCAGGCTGCCTTCGCCACCATGCCGTGGGGATCGATCACGAATTTCTTCGGCACGCCCGCGTCGAACTCGGCATATCCCTTGGGCGCCTCATCGAGTGTGATCACTTCCACCCCGACGGTGTCGGCAATCTGGATGCGGTCCCAGAGAATGGCTTGCATCAGCGCGCGGTTGTACTTCATCACGGGCGTCTGCCCGGTGAAGAAACTGTGTGATTTGGCCCAGCCCAAGCCGAGGCGAATGCTCAATGAGCCACGCTTGGCCGCATCGTCGACGCCGCCTGGATCTTCTGTCACGTAGAGCCCCGGCACGCCAATTCGGCCTGCTGCGCGCGTGACCTCCATCAAGGAGTTGAGCACCGTGGCCGGTGCCTCGCGGCGCGCGCCTTCGTGGCCATGCCCGCGCGCTTCGAAGCCAACCGCATCGACTGCGCAGTCAACTTCCGGCACGCCCACGATCTGAGCGATCTGCTCGGCCAGCGTGGCATCGAGCGACAGATCCACTGTTTCGTAGCCCAGGCGCCGAGGGTGTGCGAGCCGTGCCTCGTTGACGTCGCCGATGATCACGCACGCCGCCCCGAGCAGGCGGGCCGACGCGGCCGCTGCCAGGCCCACCGGTCCGGCGCCGGCCACGTACACCATGCTGCCCGGCCCGACGCCGGCGGTCACCGCGCCGTGATATCCCGTGGGCAAGATGTCCGACAAGCAGGTGAGGTCGCGTATCTTGGCCAACGCATGCTCCCGGTCGGGAAACCGCAGCAGATTGAAGTCGGCATACGGGACCATCACGTACTCGGCCTGGCCGCCCACCCAGCCCCCCATGTCGACATAGCCGTAGGCCCCACCCGCGCGGGCCGGGTTGACCGTGAGGCACACGCCGGTGTGCTGCTCCTTGCAAGTGCGGCAGCGCCCGCACGCCACATTGAACGGCACCGACACCAGGTCGCCCTTTGCCAGGGTTTCGACGTCGCGGCCCAGCTCGATCACCTCCCCGGTGATCTCGTGACCGAGGATCAGGCCCTCGGGTGCGGTCGTGCGGCCGCGCACCATGTGCTGGTCGGAACCGCAGATGTTGGTCGACACCACGCGCAAGATGACGCCGTGGTCGATGCGCCGCCCACGCGGGTCTTCCAGTTTCGGGAAGTCGATCGGGCGGATTTCCACCTGGCCTTGCTTCACATAGGCCACACCTCGGTTTGTCGACATGCCTGTCTCCTTTGAAAGTTGGATGAATTGGCTTGCGCAGGCGGGCGTGGGTCAAGCCGCCGCGCTTTCGGTGGACGCGCCCCGGGCGAGCAGGTCGAGCGCGACGTCAACGATCATGTCCTCCTGGCCGCCCACCATCTTGCGGCGGCCCAGTTCCACCAGGATGTCCACCGTCTTCAGGCCGTATCGCTCGGCGGCGGCCTCGGCATGGCGCAGAAAGCTCGAGTACACGCCGGCATAGCCCAGCGCCAGCGTCTCGCGGTCCACACGCACCGGGCGGTCCTGCAGCGGACGCACGATGTCGTCCGCGGCATCCATCAACTTGTAGAGGTCGCAGCCGTGGTTCCAGCCCAGCCGCTCGGCCGCCGCGATGAACACCTCCAGCGGCGCATTTCCCGCGCCCGCACCCATGCCGGCCAAGCTGGCGTCGATGCGGTCGCAACCTTCCTCCACGGCGACGATGGAGTTCGCCACACCCAGGCTCAGGTTGTGGTGGGCATGGATGCCGGTCTGGGTGGCCGGGTCCAGCACCTGCTTGAGCGCGCGGAACCGCTCGCGCACGTCGTTCATGCCGAGCGCGCCGCCGGAGTCCACCACGTAGATGCACAGTGCGCCGTAGCTTTCCATGAGGCGGGCCTGCTCGGCCAGCTTCTGCGGCGTGGTCATGTGGCTCATCATGAGAAAGCCCACCGGTTCCATGCCCAGTTCGCGCGCAAGCTCGAGATGCTGCCTGGAGACGTCGGCTTCGGTGCAGTGGGTCGCGACCCGCACGATGCGCGCCCCCGCGTCGTAGGCGTTGCGCAGGTCGTGGACGGTGCCGATGCCGGGCAGCAGCAAGGTCGCGATCTTCGCCTGCCGCACGGCTTCAGCGGCGGCAGCGATCCATGCCACGTCGGCGTGGGCGCCGAAGCCGTAGTTGAAGCTCGAGCCTTCCAAGCCGTCGCCGTGCGCGATCTCCAGGCTCGTGACGCCGGCGCGGTCGAGCGCCGTGGCGATCGCCTCGACCTGGCTGATCGCGTACTGGTGGCGAATGGCGTGGCTGCCATCACGCAACGTCACGTCGGATATGTAGAGCTTGCGCCCGTCGTACAGGCCATTCGCGCCCACCGCAGTCATGTCGTCTCCTTCGCCGCCGTGCCGCGTCCGCGCGCCGAACCGCTGGCTTGGCGGCGCCGGGCCATCATCTCGCCGCAAGCCAGTGCGGCGGAGGTCATGATGTCCAGATTGCCGGCATAGGCCGGCAGGTAGTGCGCCGCGCCCTCCACCTCCAGGAATACCGAGGTCTTGAGGCCGTGGCGTGGCCCCAACCTGGGGATGTTGAGTGGGCGGGCGGGCGAGACCACTTCGAACTGCACGCGCTGCTTGAGTCGATAGCCCGGCACGTAGGTCTGCACCGCCTCGACCATGCGCGTGATGCTCCGCTCGATGTCGTCCTGATCGGCCAGATCCGACAGCACGAACACCGTGTCGCGCATCACCAGCGGCGGCTCGGCGGGGTTGAGCACGATGATGGCCTTGCCCCGCTCGGCACCGCCCAGCTTCTCAATGGCCGCCCGAGTGGTCTCGGTGAACTCGTCGATGTTGGCGCGCGTGCCGGGCCCGGCCGAGCGGCTGGCGATGGAGGCCACGATCTCGCCGTAGTGCACTCTGGCCACTCGCGACACGGCGGCCACGATGGGGATGGTGGCCTGCCCGCCGCAGGTGACCATGTTCATGTTGGGCGCATTCTCGGCTTCCAGGTTGATGGCGGGGATGACATACGGCCCGATGGCCGCGGGTGTGAGGTCGATCACCTGGATGCCATGCCGCTGCAACACCTCGTCGTGGCGCCGGTGCGCGCGTGCTGAGGTGGCATCGAACACCACGTCGATGTGCGCAAAGACGTCCAGATTCACCAAGCCGGCTATGCCTTCGGCCGTGGTCGCCACGCCCAAGCGCCTGGCCATGGCCAGCCCATCGGAATCGGGGTCCACGCCGACCATGGCCGCCATTTCCAGGTGCCTGGCGTTCCTTATCAGCTTGATCATGAGATCGGTGCCGATGTTGCCTGGGCCGATGATGGCGGCCTTCAGCTTCTTGTCTGCGTCCATGGAAGGTCTTTCTTCGGTGTGTCGACTCGTTGGCGCCGGCGTTCAGGCGGATGAGCCGACGTGAAAGCCGGCGCGCCCGAGCCGCTCCATCTCCACCGAGACGTGCTGCCCCGGCTGCAGCCATTCGGCCGAGGTCGCGGCGCCGGCCATGACGATCCAGCCGGCCTGGAGCGGCTCGGCCGCCTGCGCCGACAACCGCGCCGCGGCCACCAGCGCCCGCAGCGGGTGGCCGAGGATGGCCGCAGTCGATCCGACCTGCCGCACCTGCCCGTCGATCGACAGTGCCAGGCCGAGGTTGCCGAAGTCGATGTGCCGCGGTTCGTGCCACGCCCCCACGATGAAGCCGCTCGACGAGGCGTTGTCGGCGACCACCTCGGGCAAGGTGAACTGGAAGTCGCGGTAGCGCGAATCGATGATCTCCAGCGCCGGCGCGATGGCCTCCACCGCCGCCAGCGCCTCGGGGCCGGTCACCGCGCCGGCGAGCGGGCGCTTCAGCAGGAAGGCGATCTCGGGTTCGACCCGCGGACGCACATACCTGTCGAACGGTGTCGGCGCACCTTCCTCCACCAGCATGCCGGAGGTGAGGCGGCCCCAGATGACGTCGTCGATGCCCATCTGGACCATCTTGGCCCGGCTGGTGAAGCCCATCTTCACGCCGATGCGGCGTTCGCCGCGTTCGATGCGCCGCCGCACCGACGCCGCCTGAATGGCGTAGGCGCCGGCCAGCGGCAACCGGCCCTCGGGGTCGATCTGCGCCACTTCGCGCGCCTGGCATGCCGCATCGTCGAGCAGCCCGGCATACCGTTCGACGTCGGCGATGGATGGCAGGTGGCTCATGTTTCGCCCTCCAGCGCGGCCGTGTCAAACACCGCGCGCACGCTGCCCAGCCCATTGATGCGCGCCTCGACCACGTCGCCCGGCTGCACCGCGACCATCGGCCCGAGCGCGCCTGACAGCACCAGGTCGCCCGCCCGCAGCGGCGTGCCCAACTGCGCCATGGTGCGGGCCAGCCACACCACTGCGTTGACCGGATGCCCGAGGCAGGCGGCGCCGGCGCCGACCGAGACCGGCTCGCCGCGCCGTTCCATCGCCATGCCGCACAGCCGCAGGTCGACGTCAGCCAGCCGCACCGGTGTGCCACCCAGCACGTAGGCGCCCGACGAGGCGTTGTCGGCCACGGTGTCGACGAACCGGATGTTCCAGTCGGCGATGCGGCTGCCGACGATCTCGATCGCCGGCAGCACGCAATCGATGGCCGCCAGCACGTCGACCTGGCCCGGCCGTTCGACGGTCAGGTCCCGGCCGAGCACGAAGGCCACCTCGGCCTCGACTTTCGGTTGATGCAGCACGCGTGCCGGCACCGGTTCGCCGTCGCCATAGCCCATGTCGTCGAAGAGCACGCCGAAGTCGGGCTGGTCCACGCCGAGTTGCGCCTGCACCGTCTTGGCGGTGAGGCCGATCTTGCGGCCGACGATGCGGCGCCCTTCGCGCAGACGATGCTCGGTGTTGAAACGCTGGATGGCATAGGCCGCTGCGGCATCGAGGGTCGGATGACGCTGGCGCAGCGGGGCCAGGAAGCGGCCGCTGCGCGCGGCCGCGCGCAGTGCGCCGGCGGCCTGGACGATGTCCTCGGGCGTCATGCGGCGCCACCGGACGCAGGCGGTGCGATTGCCACGCGGCGCTTCTCGGCATCGATCTCGTCGCGCGTGCGGTCCCCGACCGCCCACTGCGCCGCCGGCACGCCGGTGGCATAGACGCGGATGGTTTCCAGCGGAGCGCCTAGCGTTTCATGGACGGTGCGGGCCACGGCCTTGACGCAGGACGCGAGCGACTCCGGATCGCGGCCTTCTACGTAAGAGATGTGCACGATGGGCATGGTGAATGGCCAGTTGATGAGTAGTCACTCGATCGGCAGGCGGGCTTCCGCCGCGATCCGGGCGTAAAGATCGCGGTAGGCGACCAGCGTGCGCTCCAGCGCCGCCGGGCCCTCACCCACCGGCTCCAGGCCGTTGGGCACCAGCACCGAGGCGGCGATGTCTTGCTTGACGATGTTCGAGACAGCGGCTGCGACGGTCTGCGCAAGGGCGGCAGGCAGGCCTGCAGGCCCCACCAGGACGAACCGTGCCGCTTTCGGTTCGAAGCCGGGCACCCCCGCCTCGGCCAGTGTGGGCACCTCCGGCAGCACCGGGCTGCGGGTGTCGCCTGTGACCGCGAGGGCTTTCAAGGCGCCAGTGCGGACATGGCCGACCACCGGCCCGCCGATACCGCCCACCGCCAGCTGCGCCTGATTGGCCACGACATCGTTGATCGCCTGGGAGTAGCCCTGATAAGGCACGTGTGTGATGTCGGCGTCGATGGAGCGCTTGAGCGACTCGATCAGCAAATGGGTGATGTTGCCCACGCCCAGGGACGCGAAGTTCAACCGCCCGGGGTTGGCCTTGGCATAAGCGACAAAGTCCTTGACGTTGCTGAATGGCGTCGTGCGGGCTGCCGTGATGACGAATGGTGAGTTGGCCAGGTTGGCGACGGGCGCGAAGTCCTTGAGCTGGTAAGGCATGGACTTGCGTACGCTCGGCAGCAGCGTGAACGCGCTGTCGTCGCACAGCATGAAGGTGTAGCCGTCGGGCGCAGAACGCATGACGTGGATCGCTGCCAGCGTCTGGCTGGCACCCGGCCGGTTCTCGACCAGGACGGAGTGGCCCCACAGCGCCGTGAGCTGGTTGCCCACCGACCGCGCGAGCAGATCCGCGATACCGCCGGCCGGGTAGGACACGACGATCCTGACCGGCCGATTGGGATAGGCCTGGGCCCGCCCGGCAAGGGGCAAGGCCGCGGCAGCCGACGCGATGGCCAGCGAACGGATGACGTGGCGCCGGGTCGGGCGGGCGGGGTGGTTCATGTCGGTCTCCTTGTTTCTTGGAATGGGAAAAGATTCCGGCCCTGCGCATGCGGGCGCATGCAGGCATGGGCCAGGTCGGCGATGGGCGTGGGCAGGCCGAGGCGCTTGCCTTCGCGGCTGACGTAGCCGCTGATCCACTCGATCTCGAGCGGCTTGCCCGCTTCGAGGTCTTGCAGCATGGACACGGTGGATGCCGGGTCGAGCGCATCGATGCGCTCGAGCATCCGGTCGGTGAGCTGCGGATCCAACTCGACGTGATTGCGCCGTGCCAGCCCGATGACCTCGCGCATCGCCGCCACCATCAGGCTGCGCAGCGCGGCATCGCCGCGCAGCACACCCACTGGCTGCCGCGAGAGCACGCTCAGCGGTGCCACCGCGTTGAGCAGGACGAACTTGGTCCACAACTCGCGGACGATGTGCTCCGACGCGCGGGCGGTGTAGCCGGCGGCCAGCCCCGCGCGCTCGAAGGCGCTCACACGCGGCGTCAGCGCACCGTGGGGCTCGCCGAACACCAGCAGGGCCGACTCGCTCTGCAGGTCGACGCGCCCCGGCTCGGGCAAGGTGCAGGTGGCGGTGATGGCGCCTGCAACGATGGCCTTCGGGTCCAGAATCTTCGCAAGGTCTTCGTGCGCGGCAACGCCGTTCTGGATCGTGACGACCATGGTGTGCGGGCCCAGGGCCGGCCGTGCAGCTACGGCAGCTGAGGCCAGGTCGTAGCGTTTCACGCACAGCAGCACCACGTCGGCTGGCGGCCCGCCCTCGGGCAAGGCGTCGGTGGCCCGCAGTCGGGTGACCGCGGTGAGCGCGTTGCCTTCTTGCAAGCGCAGGCCCCGCTCGCGCACCGCCCGCAGGTGCGCGCCGCGGCAGAGCAGGGTGACGTCGTCCCCGGCCTGCGCATGCTTGGCGCCCAGGTAGGACCCCACGGCACCGGCGCCCACGATGACGATGCGCACGATGTTCTCCGTCTCGGTGGTCACAGGCGGAAATCCGGCGCGGTGCGATCGAGCTGGCGCAACATGGCCGGCCACTCCATCCAGCCCAGCGGGCTGCGCTGCTGCCCGGCGAACAGTGCGTTCGCCTCTGGATTGAACCCAATCGCCGCAATGGACTGCGCAATGCCCGCAGGCGGCTCGTGCAGGGCCATCCCCGTGGCACACGCGGCGACCTGTGCCTTGCAGGCCATCTCGAGGTGCCACATCATGCTGTAGGCCTCGGCGACCGTGCGGCCGACGACGAGGGTGCCGTGGTTGCGCAGCATGAGCACGATGTTGTCGCCCAGATCGTGCGCCAGCCGCTCGCGCTCGGCCAGATCGAGCGCCAGACCTTCCGACTCGTGGTAGCCCACGCGGCCGTGGAACAGCATGGCATGCTGCGTCAAGGGCAGCAGGCCGCAGGCCATGGCGGACACCGCCATGCCGGCGGTGGTGTGCAGATGGATCACGCAGCCGGCGTCCTCGCGCATTGCATGGATGGCGCCATGGATCACGAAGCCGGCCTTGTGGATGAGGCCGGGGGTGTCATCGACCTTGTTGCCGTCGACATCGACCTTCACCAGGTTGGAGGCGTTCACCTCGTCGAAGGTCAGGCCGAAGGGGTTCAGCAGGTAGTGCGCTTGGTCCGGCACCCGCGCCGAGATGTGGGTGTAGATGAGGTCCGCCCAGCCGTTCTGCGCCACCAGGCGGTAGCACGCTGCCAAGTCGACCCGCACCTCGCGCTCGGTCTGCATCGTCACGCTCCCGTGTCCGCGGTTTCTGGCGGTGGGGCCGTGCCGGCGCGTTCAGCGTCGAGGCGCCGCGCCAGCAGGCGGCGGCCGCGGATCGGCCCCTGGTCGACCTGCAGCGCGAGCGACACCGGCTGGTCGAGGATGGCCGGATCAAGCGCCGCAAACTGTGCTTCGATGGTCGCCTTGTCCTCGTCCAGCGTGTCGGCGATGGCTTGGCGGATGTATTCGGTCAAGGCGTCGTCTCGCTGCCGGAAGCGGCGAACGAAGGCCCAGAAATAGTGGGTCGACTTCGCACTCTCCGGTGTGGCGAGGTGAATGACCTGGCCCACGAGGTCTCCGATGCCATCTCCCGGTTCCAGCGCCTTGCAGCCGATGTCAATGACACAAGTTGACGGAAGGTGATAGTTCACGACCTGCCAGCGATGAATGGGCTTGCGGTACTGACCCAGATAGGCATAGAAGGCCGGGGCCATCGCCCCGACGATGTCCCTTCGCACCTTCACGACCTCACCGTCCTGGGTGACGTGAATCGGCGCCTCGGCGACCGCTGTGTTGCCGATGGTGCGGCCGTGCACGAAGGTCAGGTGGGACAGGTCGAGCAGGTTGTCGACCAGCAGCCGGTAGTCGGCACCCAGCCAGTGGTAGCCGTCGCTCGCCACCCAGTTGTCGTCGTCCAGCACGCTCAGTTCGGGAACGGGCGTGGACTCGGCGCGGCTGCGCTCACCCAGCCAGATCCACACCAGGCCATGGCGCTCGATCACGGGGAACGAACGCACGTTTGCGCGGGCAGGGATGGTGTCCTGGCCCGGGATGCGCACGCACGAACCGTTCGAGTCGAACTGCATGCCGTGGTAGCCGCAGGTCAGATGGTCGTCCCTGAGGATGCCGAGCGACAAGGGTAGCGACCGATGCGGACAGCGGTCTTCAAGTGCCACGACCTGCCCGTCCAGGCGCCGGTAGAGCACGACCGGGACGTCCAGATAGCGCCGCGCGATCAGCTTGTCGCGAACATCCCGCGCGAACGCGGCCACGTACCAAGTGTTCTTGAGCCACATTGAAGCAGGTCTCCTGTGCGTGTCGATCAAGTGGGCTCGAAGATTGCAGCCACCTTGCTCGAGTTGAAAAGATAGGTCTCGACGAAATCGGACCATGCCACGCGCGTGCCAAGTTCGCTCATGGCGCCGACCATCGCGAACCAGTTGAGCACTTCCTGCTGGGCCGAATCTTCGATCTGGTCGAGCGAGTAGTCGCGCCAGGCTTGGTAGTCGCCCTTGACCATCCGGTCGTACAGGTAGCGATCGGCCTCCAGGTCTGGCTGCATGCGGTAGGTCTTGTCGACCAGAAAGGCATGCGACCAGCTGGACGACGCCATCACCGCCACGCGCCAAGGGCTGTCGCGCAGGATGCGCCCGATGGCAGCGCCGAGGTCGAAGCAGCGCTTGGGCGAAGGCGACGGCGGATCGAGCGGGCGCCAGCGATCGGCCCAGCGGCTGATGAATCCACGGTAGCTGATGATCTTGCGGCCGTAGCAGTTGACCGAGATCGGCACGACCGGGTACTCGAAACCCTCCCGGTCGTAATCGGTGTACATCACGGCATTCAGGAAGGCATGCGCCAGCCCGGGGTGATGCAGCGGCTTGTAGGAGTAGGCGATGTCGAACTCCGACAGCAACAGCTCGCTGGCAATGTGCTTCGCGGCGTCCCGATGCCCTCGCAGGAGGATGCCGGTGTCAGCCCGCTCCTGCCACACGTTCGGCTTGCCGCCGCCCCATTCGTCCTTGCGGCCGGCGTCGAACATGGCGGACTCGCTCGCATGCTTCCAGGGATAGACGACCATGTCGTCGTAAGCCATGACAGCGAAAGCCGGGACCACATCTTCTTTGAAGTTTTCGTACTGGTCATCACCCCAGATCAGTACGAAATCGGGCTTGAAGTCGTCGAGCGCCTGCTTCACGCGCCGCAGCCCCACCAGCATCGCTTCGCGGTGTTGCGTCGCGGCAGCGACGCCCCGGTCGTCCCCCCACTCCTGCTGCATGAGCGCCGGCCAGTTCCGCGGATCCTTCACCTCCGCCGGAATGTCGGGGTCGTTGAGACGCCCGCGGAGAATGTTGGCCATATCTGCGTCGCGCCCGCTGAACGGGGGGTAGTGCGACACGCCGAGCCCCAATACTTGACCCATCTGTCGATCCTCGTTGAAAGCGTCGCTCAACGGCCGGCACCCATTGATGGCGGCTGCGGATGTTCCCCGTGACGCTGAGGCGTCGAGGCCATGATCCGCTGCGACGGAATCGACTATAGGGTCGCGTGACCCATCAAAAAACAGAATCTATCGATTCGTGTTATTGGCCGTTTGAATGACAGAAAGGGGCTCTCCGCCTGAGGTGGAGAGGGGCTCCGACGGCGTCAGTTTGGCTTCTCGTGGAACAGATGCACGAGCAGCGACCGCATCCATTGATTGGCCGGGTCCTGGTGAAAGCGCTGATGCCAATAGATGCAGACGTCGAAGCGGGGCAGGCGAAACGGGGCTTCGCAAGTGTGCAGTTCGAGCGATGCCGCAACCACTGCTGCCAGGTTGGAGGGCACCAGCGCTGCCAGGTCGGTGCTGCCCACGATGGGGCCGAGACTGAGGAAGCTGCTCACGCGCAAAGCGATCCTTGCACGCACGCGCCGATTGGCGAGCACTTTGTCCAACGCCGTTGCGTGGTCAGTGCTGGGCGGGCTGGCGATGGCGTGGCGCAGCCGCCGCACCTGCTCCAGCGTCAACGCGCGGCCCACCTCTGGATGCTGCCGCCGCATCAGGTAGACGAAGTGCTCCTCGAAGAGCTTCTG
The DNA here is from genome assembly GCA_964493285.1 of uncultured Rhizobacter sp. GTDB lineage: Bacteria > Pseudomonadota > Gammaproteobacteria > Burkholderiales > Burkholderiaceae_C > Rhizobacter. Next base: position 12,925 of record CAZBOF010000089.1, read on the forward strand.
CTGATGCACCTGCTTGCCCAGGCCGGGAAAGTAGCCGACGGCCAGATCGATTTCGCCCGAGGCCAGTCCATCCGCCAATTCAGGCAGCCCTGGCGATGTGGTTTCCACCGCGATACCGGGTGCCTTCTGCCCCAGCCATTCACTCAGGCGCGGCAAGAAGAACCGTTCTCCGATGTCCGACATGGCCACGCGCAGATCGCGCTGCGCTTCGCCGGGTACGAACTGGGGCTTCTCGATGGTGCGCCGCACGATGTCCAGAACCTGCGCGACCGATGCCGTCAAGCCGTCGGCGAAGGGGGTAGGCTGCACGCCTCGTTGCGTTCGCACGAAGAGCGCATCTCCGTACATTTCGCGCAACCGGCCAAGGCCATAGCTCACGGCGGACTGCGACAGCCCCAGCTGGCGCCCGGCGGCCGTGAGATTGCGCGTCCGGTAGACGACGTCGAAGAGTTCCAGCAGGTTCAGGTCAACCAGCCGCGTCAGCGGCCGACTCGAGGGCGTCATACAGCAATGGTTGCCTGGGGCAGGCCGTTCTTCGCAACGAGCGCCAATGTATTCGACTTTGCCGCCGTCTTGGGCTCTAGCTGCCGAGCTGCTCGCCGAGCCGCTCCAGGCTTTGCGCGTCCGCGGCCGGCAGCTTGCCTGCGCGCAACGACATGGCGCGGTGGATGCCGCGCAGCCGGAACAGCAGCTCCTGTTCGACGGCTTCGACTTCCGCCGCTTGCTGGATGTCCTCGATGCCCTCGATCCACAGGCCGCTGGCGTTCCAGCCTTTGCGCAGCCGGGCGAGCAGGAAGCCGGCCACGTCCAGCGCGTCGATCAGCGATTGAGACCGTGCCTCGGAGGCCAGTGCCACGATGGCGGCCTGTGCGGTTTGCAACGCGGCATCGAGCAGCGTCAGGCGCATCTGGATGTCGGCCTGCGTGAGCGAAGGCAGCAGTGCGGGGCCGTTGCGCGCCACATCGCACAGCGGGCCGGCCTTGCCGAGATCGAATTCACCGGGGATCACCCGCAAGGCGACGCTGGCGCGGGCGAGCGTGCCGGCTTCGCCGCGCAACACGCCGAGCACGGCTTCAGTGATGGCAAGGCGGCGGCCTGGCGCGGAGATGTGCTCTTGCCGCAGGCAATGCGGGTAGCCCGAGCCGTCGAGGCGTTCATGGTGTTCGGCCACCGCCCGTGCGATCTCCGGCGGGTAGTCGGTCAGCTGCTCCAGCAGCAGGCGGCCCACGTGCGGGTGCACCACGAGGTGCTTGTAGCTCTGGAAATCGAGTGCCCGGTCGGCATCGGCCTCGCCGTATTCGGGGGCGATGTACATCTCGCCCAGGTCGTGCAGCAGGCCGCTCAGCATGGCCAGGCGGATGTCGTGCGTGTTGGCGCCTTGTTCGATCGCCAGTGCGCCATTGAGGGCCAGGGCTTCGATCGCGTGTGCGAACGTGTGCGGACGCGCTGCCTCGCCGGCGGTGAGCAGCAACTGGGCGACGGAGTGCAGCGGCAGGTGCGGCACTTCGCGCAACAGCCGCGCGGCGTGCGGCATCAGCATGGGCCCCAGCGGCGTGTCGCGGGCGAGCAGCGCCTCCAGCGCCGGACCGAGCTTGTGCGTGGTGATGCCGTCTTCGGCCATCAGGCAGGCTTCGAGCGGGCGGCGCAGCTGGCGGTCGATCAGCTTGCGTTGCAGCCCTTGCGAGACCGGCAGATCGCGGGCCCACAGCTTGGTGCCGGAGATGTCGAAGATGTCGCGCGAGGCGACGATCGAGCGCGTCTGGCTCGCCTCCAGGATGGTGGCCAGCGCGTGGGGGTTGGCGGTCGTGAAACCGGAGGTCTGGGCGGACGGGTTCATGGCGGCTTCCAACAGGCTCAAGGCCAGGTTTTCGGCCGTTCTCGGCCGAACTCAAGGCCTGTGTGGGCCGGCGTCAGCGCAGGGGTTTTGTCGCCACCAGGTTGATCAGCGTCTCCTCGCGGTCTGGCTTGGGTTGGATGCCGAGCAAGCGCTCGCCCAGGCCCAGGTCTTCGCGGCTCCACCAGAGGTAGGGGTACGAGATGCTCCCAGGCTGAACCTCGAAGCCGGCGCTGCGGATGAGGGCCAGGTATTCGGGGGCCGTCTTCTGCACATGCATGGGGTGGCGAAACAGCAGCCGGATGATCCACGAGTGGATGTATCGCTTGGTGGATTCGGCGAACAGCATCACGCCGCCCGGTCGCAGCACGCGGAAGAAGTCGCGCATGGCGTCTTCCTGTTCCACCAGGTGATGGAAGGTCTGGTGGCAGAACAGCAGGTCGACGCTGTCGTCGTCCAGCTCCAGTGCGGAGCTGGAGCACGGGATGAACTCGGCCCGCACACCCTCGCGCGCGGCCTCTTCGCGCGAGGCGCGGATCATGTCCGGGTCGATGTCCACGCCAATGAGGCGTTGCGGTGCGAAGCGGTCATTCAGCTTCTTGAGCGAGCGCCCCCAGCCGCACCCGACGTCGACCACCACGGGGTAGCTGTTGCGGCGCTGCGGGAACAGCCGCTCCAGGTCGACGAGGGCCGTCTCCAGGACTTCGAAGGTCCAGGTGGGGGTGCGCAGGAACCAGCGCCCGAACGCGGTCTCGGGCACGTGGATGTCGGTGGGGCGGGCGGTCTGGGCGCGGGGGGCGGTCACGGCAGCGGTTCGAGAGGGCAGGCCCGGATGGTACCCAGACCTTCGTGCCGGTCAGGCGCGCTTGAACAGCGCCAGCAGCCCGCCGGCGGCGACGAACAAGGCGCCGAAGGCGCGGTTCAGCAGCTTGATCTGGCGCGGCGCCTTCAGCAGCCGGAGCACGCGTGCCGCCAGCGCGGTGTAGCCCGCCATCACCACCAGGTCGGTGAAGCCCAGCGTGGCCGCGATGACGAGGTACTGGCCTGCCAACGGTTGCGAGAGTGCGAGGAACTGCGGCACGACGGCCAGCAGGAAGACCGTGCCCTTCGGGTTGACCGCGTTGACCATCCAGCCGCGCAGCACCAGCGAGGCGCGCGAGGCTGTGGCGGCGCCGGGTTCGCCTTCGGCCACCATCGGCTGGGCTGGCGCGCGCCATTGCCTGATGCCCAGCCACACGAGGTAGGCCACGCCCAGCCATTTGACGATGGCGAAGCCCAGGCTCGAAGTGGCGATCAGTGCCCCCAGGCCCAGGCCCACCACGAGGATCTGCGTCCAGATGCCCAGCACCAGCCCGATCGTCATCGCATAGCCGCGCAGGAAACCGTGGTTGAGACCGGCGCTCATGGCGGCCACGGCGCCTGCCCCGGGCGAGATGCTGATGGCCCAGGATGCGGCGGCCAGGTGGTGAATTCCATGGAAGAAGCAGATCGGGCAAAAACGTCATTGTGAACCGGCCGCCGCGGCCTTGCGCGGCGGCTACAGTGCCCGGGTGAGCAAAACCAAATCCCTCTACACCTGCAGCGAGTGCGGCGGCACCAGCCCCAAATGGCTGGGCAAGTGCCCGCATTGCAATGCCTGGAACACCTTGGTCGAGTCGGTGGCCGAGGTGCCGTCGAAGAACCGCTACCAGTCGCTCGCGGCCGCCCAGCCGGTGGCCACGCTGAGCGAGATCGAGGCCTCTGACGTCGACCGTCAGGCCACCGGCATCGACGAACTCGACCGCGTGCTGGGCGGCGGCATCGTCGCCGGCGGCGTGGTGCTGATCGGCGGCGACCCCGGCATCGGCAAATCAACGCTGCTGCTGCAGGCGCTGGATGCGCTGTCGCGGCAGGTGCGCGCGCTCTACGTGACGGGTGAGGAGTCGGGCGCGCAGGTCGCGCTGCGTTCGCGCCGCCTGGGGCTCGACGGTTCGCAGGTGCGTGTGATCGCCGAAATCAACCTCGAGAAAATCACCGCGACGATCGACGCCGAGAAGCCGGCGGTGTGCGTGATCGATTCGATCCAGACCGTCTACAGCGAGCAGCTCACCTCGGCGCCGGGCTCGGTGGCGCAGGTGCGCGAGTGCGCCGCGCAGCTCACGCGGGTGGCCAAGAGCAGCGGCACAGCCATCATTCTCGTGGGCCACGTGACCAAGGAAGGCGCGCTCGCCGGCCCGCGCGTGCTGGAGCACATCGTCGACACGGTGTTGTATTTCGAGGGCGACACGCACTCCAGCTTCCGGCTGGTGCGGGCGATCAAGAACCGCTTCG
>CAZBOF010000090.1:0-2714 GCA_964493285.1 uncultured Rhizobacter sp.
CTCGATCTCGCCTTCGCGCGTCAGCAGTTCGACCGTGCCCATTTCGCGCATGTACATGCGCACCGGATCGGTGGTGCGGCCGAACTCGGAATCGACCGTCGAGAGCGCGGCTTCCGCAGCTTCCTCGGCTTCTTCTTCGGTGGCAGTGGTGGTGCCGCCGCCGGCGATCAGCAAGGTGGCTGCGTCGGGCGCCTGCTCGTACACGGCGATGCCCATGTCGTTGAGCATGGACACGATGGCTTCGAGGATTTCGGCGTCGACCAGCTTTTCGGGCAGGTGGTCGTTGATCTCCTGGTGCGTGAGGAAGCCACGCGTCTTGCCCATCTTGATGAGCGTCTTCAGCTCCTGGCGGCGCTTGGCGACTTCTTCTTCGGTCAAGGCGGTTTCGTCCAGGCCGAACTCGCGCATCAGCGCGCGTTCCTTCGCGCGCGACACTTTCATGCGCAGCGGCTTGGCCTTGGCAACCTTCTCTGTACCTTCGTCGGGCTCGGGCTCGCCCTGCAAGTCGGCTTCGATGTCGGAGAAGTCTTCTTCCGGCACCTCGTCCTTCTTGGCGCCGGCCTTGGGCTTGCGGCCAGGCTTGCCCTTGGGCTCGGCGGTCTTGGCGCTGGGCTTGGCGACAGGGACCGCGGCAGCTTTCACGGTCTTCTTCTTGTCTTCGGGCTCTGCCTTGATGGCCTTTGCGGCCTTGGCGGGTGCAGCCTGGGCTGCTTTGGCGGGAGCGCTCTTCTTCGCGGTCATGCAAATCCTCGAATGGTGGTGGGCGTCACGGCTCTTGCTGGCGCCAGGTGACTACGCGCATCGCCTCGAACCGGCCCGAAAACGAGCGCCGTCGAAACGATTCATGTACTGCAAATGGGGTCGGCAAAAGCAAAGCCAACCGTTGCGGTGAATACCGACAAAGGGTTGGCTCGATACGGACAAGGTCGCGTGACCGGTTTTTTGCGTGCAGCCCTTGCGGGGAAGGTTGGCCTTGCGTGGGGACCCTGGTTCATAGGGTGGCCGGGGCCCGGAGGTGCTGCTGTCACTCTTGACGCGTAACAAACCCTGCATTATTGCCCATCCGGGCTTTTACGTCAAAGTGGGCTGCTGGGCTTGAACGAGGAAGTGCTGGCGGCGTTTTTCCAGTTCGCGCCAGCGCACCAATGCCTCGGGGTCGGCCGCGGCGCGTTGGATGAGCACTTCTTGCTCGGCTTTCAGTGCGGCGATCCACAAGCCGGCCAGAACGCGGCGGATGTCGGCGAACTGGATCTCGTCGTCGAGCGCGCTTTGCGGCACGATCTGCCCCACCGCATCGACCCACTCCGTCTCTGCCAGCGCCTGCTGGAGAACGGCCCAGGGCGCTGCGCCGTGGTGGTCGACGTAGCGTTCCAGCCAGGCGCACATCGGGCCATGGGGACCGGGCAGCCCGGCCAGCAACTCGTGATCGCCCGTGTCCAGCCTTTGCCACCACTCGCTGTTGAGGAGCAGCATGCGCAGCGCGGTATCGGCCGGGCTCGCCGGCGCGGCCCGGCGCGTCGGGCGCCGGGCCGGCGCGCGGGACGTGGATGCCCGCGGCGCGTTGGCGTCGGTGGGTGCGCGCGGGCCATACATGGGTTTGGCGGCTTTCCACAACTGGGCCAGGTCGTTTGCCGAGAGGCCGCCGACTTGCGCGATCTCCGACAGCAACTGCAGCTTCAGTGCGCCCTCGGGCAAGGCGTTCCAGAGCGGTTGGGCGTGGGTGAGGAACTTGGCCCGGCCTTCTGCGCTGGTGAGATCGAGCGTTTCGCGCGCGGATTCGAGCAGTTGGCGCGACAGCGGCACAGCCTGTGCCACGAGCCTCTCGAACGCCTCGGCGCCGTGGGCACGTATGAATGAGTCCGGGTCGTGTTCCGGAGGCAGGAACAGGAAGCGCACGGTGCGCGAGTCGTTTGCATGGGGCAGGGCGGCTTCGAGCGCCCGAGCCGCGGCCCGGCGGCCCGCCGCGTCGCCGTCGAAACTGAACACCACGGATTCGGTGAACCGGAAGAGCTTTTGGACATGTTCCGGCGTGCAGGCCGTGCCGAGCGTCGCGACGGCGTTGGGGAAGCTCAACTGGGCCAGCGCCACGACGTCCATGTAGCCTTCGACCACCAGCGCATAGCCTTTGCGCCGGATGGCGGCGCGGGCCTCGTGCAGGCCGTAGAGTTCCCGGCCCTTCACGAACACGGGAGTTTCCGGCGAATTGAGGTACTTCGGCTCGCCTTTGTCGAGGACACGCCCGCCGAATCCGATGACTTCGCCTTGCACCGAACGGATGGGGAACATGATGCGATCGCGAAAGCGGTCGTAGCGCTTGGTGTCCGCCGCATCGTCTCCCTGGAGGATCACCAGGCCGCTTTCTTCGAGGAGGGGGTCCTCGTAGGAGGGGAACACGCTGGCCAGCCCGCGCCAGCCCTCAGGGGCGTAGCCGAGGCCGAACGCGACGGCGATCTCACCGGTGAGCCCGCGTCCGATGAGGTAGTTCTTGGCCCGGTCGTGCCCCTTCAGCTGCTTGCGATAGTGGTCGGCGGCCTTGGCCAGTACATCGCTCAGCGTCGACTGGCGGGCCTTCAGTTCGGCGGCGCGCTCCCGCTCCTGGGGGGAGCGTTCATCTTCGGGGACCGACATGCCCAGTTGCTGGGCCAGATCGCGCACGGCGTCCAGAAACCCGATGCCGGCGTACTCAATCAAGAAGCCGAGTGCGTTGCCGTGGA
>CAZBOF010000090.1:2724-16637 GCA_964493285.1 uncultured Rhizobacter sp.
AGTGGTACGTCTGCCGGCTCGCACTGACGGTGAAACTCGGGGTTTTCTCACCATGGAAGGGGCACAAGCCCTTGTGGTTCGCCCCGGCCTTCTTGAGCTGCACATACCGGCCGACGATCTCGACGATGTCAGCGCGCGCAATGAGTTCTTGAATGAAGGTCGGCGGGATCACGCGAGGAGTCTAACGATTCGGTCGAGTGCCGCCCCCGCCATGGCGGGCCTGGCAGGCGGCCATGCAAAACGCCGCCCACAGGCGGCGTTTCTCAGGGTCGAAGACGAATCAAATGGCGAAGTCGGAGATTTTCTTGCCGGAGGCCAGCGCCGCCTTGAGCCACTTGGGCTGCAGGCCACGCCCGCTCCAGGTTTCTCCGGTCGCCGCATTGCGGAACTTCGGCGCCACCTTGGCCCCCTTGTTCGCACCCCCCTTGCTCCCGGCGGTTTTCGATGCCAGATCGGCTACCGTCAAACCATATTCGGACATCAGCGCTTTCACTTTGCTGATGGCTTCTTGGCGTTCGCGTTTCTGGGTGGCTTCGATTTCCTGTTCGAGTGCTGCGCGTTTTGCGAGCAGGTCTTGGAGGGATGCCATAGAAATCTCCTTTGTTTGAGCATTACCACAAGGAATGCGGTGTGAATGGAGATTCTAGGGCATACCAAAGTAAACCTGGAATACGTACAGGCCGCATCGATTGAGGCCTTTTTCTACTCGGCGAGAAAAACACTTCAATAACCCCCCGATCGGGGGGCAGGCGTTCGCGAATCAGGCGCTGGGAGGAACGTAACCCGCAGGTTGCTCGACCCCCTCGCCGAAAAAGAAGCGTTCCATCTGGCGTGCGAGGTACTGGCGCGCACGTTGGTCGGCCAGATTCAAACGGTTTTCGTTGACAAGCATCGTTTGATGCTTCATCCACAACTGCCAAGCTTCCTTGCTGACCTCGTTGTATATGCGCTTGCCAAGCTCACCGGGGTAGGGGGCGAAATCCAGGCCTTCGGCTTCTTTCTTGAGATGGACACACTGAACTAGACGGGGCATGGGGTACTCCTGAGGGAAATCGAATCTGCGCGAAGCAGTGCTAGTTGAGTTTCTTCATCAGAACCAGGGAGCGGCGATCCCAGTTGTATTTGCGCTTGCGGGCCTCGGGCAGGCTCTCTGGCTCGATGAGTGAGAAACCACGCTTCAAAAACCAATGCTTGGTTTGCGTGGTCAAAACGAAAATACTGTCCAGGCCTGCGGCCTTGGCGCGTTGTTCCACCCGTTTCAGAATGCGCTCGCCGTCACCCTGGCCTTGCACTTCGGGCGATACCGTGAGCGCGGACATTTCCGCCGTGCGCGCTTCAGGGTAGGGATATAGCGCGGCGCAGCCGAATATCACGCCATCGTGTTCGATGACGGTGTAATGGTCGATGTCGCGTTCGATCTAGGTGCGATGGCTTTTGACCAGGGTACCGTTTCGCTCGAACGGCTCGATGAGCTGGAGAATCCCGCCGATATCGTCGGCCGTGGCTTCGCGCAAGCTTTCGAGTTTTTCGTCGACGATCATCGTGCCCACGCCATCGTGGGTGAAAGATTCCATCAGCACCGAGCCGTCCACGGCAAAGGGAACGATGTGCACGCGCTCGACACCCGCTTCGCACGCTTTCACCGCGTGCTGCAGATAGAACGCGGTGTCGGTGGGCTGGGTCGGGTTGGGCAGGTTTGCCAGGAGTTTCTTGGCATCGGCCAAAGCCAGTTCATTGTCGATTTCGCTCTCGGGGTCGGAGGGGTCGACCGGAATCCCTTTGACCTCGGTCACGTAAATGAGCTTGTCGGCCTGCAATGCGTCGGCGGTACTGGCGGCGACGTGCTCCATGCTGAGATTGAATGCTTCACCGGTCGGCGAAAAACCAAATGGCGAAATCATCACCAGCGCGCCGGATTCCACCGCACGGCGGATGCCGGTGGCGTCGATCTTGCGGACCAGGCCGGTGTGCTGGAAATCCACGCCGTCCAGAATGCCCACCGGGCGGGCGGTGACGAAGTTTCCCGACACCACGCGGATCTGCGAGTGCGCCATCGGGGTGTTGGGCAGTCCTTGCGAGAAAGCCGCTTCGATCTCATAGCGCAGTTGGCCGGCGGCTTCTTGCGCGCAGTCGAGTGCCACGGCATCGGTGATGCGCATGCCGTGGCTGAAGCGGGACGTCTGGCCCTTGGCGCGCAGTTGCTCTTCGACCTGGGGGCGGAAGCCGTGCACCAGCACGAGCTTGATGCCCATGGCGTGCAAGATGGCGAGGTCTTGCGCGAACGTCGGCAGCTTTCCCGCCGCGACCAGCTCCCCGGCGATGGCCACCACGAAGGTCTTGCCACGGTGGGCGTGGATGTAGGGCGCCACGGAGCGGAACCACGGAACAAACGTATGGGGGAAAACCAGGCTCATGATGATTGCCAGCTCACGGTTGCCGTGTGTCAGAACGACGCCTGCGCTTTGTTGCGGTTCGCCAAACTCTCTCGGAGATGGCCACCGCACGCGGGATGCAAGGTCACTTTGAAATAATCAGCGATTTTGCACGAAGGCCCAATGACCGTTCCTCCGCGCCGTGCTGCGCCAGCGCTGGCCCATCCCATTCCTCCCCTGGTGTTTCCTGAGGCGCTGCCGGTCTCGGCTCGGCGCGAGGAAATCGCGCGGGCGGTGCAGGCTCATCAGGTGGTTATCGTCTGCGGGGAGACCGGGTCGGGCAAGACCACGCAGTTGCCGAAGATTGCGTTGTCGCTGGGGCGCGGCAAAGGCGCTGGCGGACGGGGGCTGATCGGCCACACCCAGCCACGGCGCATTGCGGCTTCGAGCGTGGCCAAGCGCATCGCCACTGAATTGAACTCACCTCTTGGCGAGCATGTCGGCTTCAAGGTGCGGTTCCAGGACCGCCTCTCCGCAGGCGCCAGCGTCAAGCTGATGACCGATGGCATCCTGCTGGCCGAAACCCAGACCGACCCGCTGCTCAAGGCCTATGACACGCTCATCATCGACGAGGCCCACGAGCGCAGCCTGAACATCGACTTCCTGCTGGGCTACCTGAAGCAGATCCTGCCTCGCCGGCCCGACCTGAAGATCATCGTCACTTCGGCGACGATCGATGCGGATCGGTTCGCCAACCACTTCGCCTCGGCGCAGGGGCCGGCGCCCGTGATCCAGGTGTCGGGGCGTCTCTTCCCGGTGGAGCAGCGGTACCGTCCTTTTGAAGACAGCCGCGAGTACGGGCTGAACGACGCGATTGCCGATGCGGTCGACGAGCTTTGGCGCGAAGGTGCCGGCGACGTGCTGGTGTTCCTGCCCGGCGAGCGCGAGATCCGCGAAGCCGCCGACCACCTGCACAGGCATCATCCGCCGGGCGTGGAAGTGGTGCCGCTGTTCGCGCGGCTCAGCCAGCAGGAGCAGGACCGCGTGTTCGAGCCCCATGCGGCGCGCCGGGTCGTGCTCGCCACCAACGTGGCCGAAACCTCGCTCACCGTCCCAGGCATCCAGTTCGTGGTGGATGCCGGTACGGCGCGTGTGAAGCGCTACAGCTACCGCAGCAAGGTGGAGCAGTTGCAGATCGAGCCGGTGAGCCAGGCCGCCGCAAACCAGCGCGCGGGCCGCTGCGGACGGGTGAGCAACGGCATCTGCATCCGCCTTTACGACGAGAAGGACTACGCCGAGCGCGCGCGTTTCACCGACCCCGAAATCTTGCGTTCGTCGCTGGCGGGCGTGATTCTGAGGATGATGTCGCTGGGCCTCGGCTTGGTGGAAGACTTCCCGTTCCTGGAGCCGCCGCCGCGTCGTGCCATTGCCGACGGCTACCAGCTTCTCGCCGAACTGGGTGCGGTGGACGAGCAGAATGCGCTCACGTCCATGGGGCGCCAGATGGCCAAGCTGCCGCTTGACCCACGCGTGGGCCGCATGCTGCTGGAAGCGCGCGAGCGGCAGGCGTTGGCCGAAGTGCTGGTGATCGCCTCTGCGCTCAGCGTGCAAGACGTGCGCGACCGCCCGCTCGATCAGCAGCGGGCCGCAGACAGCGCCCACAAGAAGTTCGATGACGAGCGATCCGAGTTCACCGGCACGCTCGCGCTGTGGACTTGGTTGGAGCAGGTGCGCGGTGCGGCAGGGCAGTCGAATGAGCACAAGCTCTCCCACCGCAAGCAGGAGCAACGCTTGCGGGAACATTTCATTTCGCCGCGGCGGGTGCGCGAGTGGCGCGACATCCATTCGCAGCTTCACACGGTGGTGGCGGAGCAAGGCTGGCGGCTGAACGGTTCACCGGCCACCTACGAGCAGCTGCATCTGTCGCTGCTGGCCGGCCTGCTCGGCAACATCGGCTTGAAGAGCGACGATGAAGATTGGTACCTCGGTGCGCGCGGCATCAAGTTCTACCGGCATCCGGCGGTGCGCTTGAGCAAAAAGCCCGGTCGCTGGATTGTTGCGGCCGAGCTGGTGGAAACCACGCGCCTCTTCGGGCGCCGGCTGGCGGCGATCGATCCGCAATGGTTGCCCCGCATCGCCGGCCACCTGATCAAAACGCAATTGCTGGAGCCGCATTGGGAGAAGAAGGCGGCCGAGGTGATCGCGCTGGAGCGCGCCACGCTGTATGGCATCGTCATCTACAGCCAGCGCCGCGTGAACTTCGGGCAGGTGGATCCCGCCGCCGCGCGCGAGATTTTCATCCGCGAAGCCTTGGTCGGCGGCGAGTGGGACTCGCGCCTGCCGTTCCTCGCGGCGAATCGCAAGCTGATCGCGCAGGTGCAAGAGTTGGAGCACAAGTCGCGTCGCCAGGATGTGTTGGTCGACGACGAGTTGATCTACGCGTTCTACGACCACCATCTTCCACCGGAGGTCTGCAGCGGCTTCACGATGGAGCGCTGGTACCGCGAGGCTGCCAGGCGCGAGCCCAAGCTGCTGCATCTCACCCGCGACGAGTTGATGCGCCACGAGGCGGCCGGCATCACCACCGCGGCGTTTCCGAAGGTGCTGCGCCTGGGTGGCGTGGACTGTCCGGCCAGCTACCTGCATGAGCCGGGGGACCCGAAGGACGGCGTCACCGTGGCCATCCCCTTGTTTGCACTGAACCAGGTGAACGAGGAACGCTGCGAATGGCTGGTGCCGGGCATGCTGGCCGACAAGGTGCTCGCGCTGTTGAAGACGCTGCATCAGCGCCCCCGCTCGCGGCTCGTTCCGCTGCCGGAATACGCCCAGGCATTCGTCGCCGACATCCATGCCGAGGATGCCTTCGGTGTCGGCCCGCTGATCGTTGCCCTGCTCAAGAAAGTGCGTGACACCACGGGGCTGGATGTGAAGCGCAACGACTTCAAGCTTGAGCAGTTGCCGCCCCATCTGTTCATGAACTTCCGCGTGCTCGACGACAACGCCCGCCAATTGGGCGCCGGACGCAACCTCGCGGCGCTGAAAGCCGAATTGGGCGGGCAGGCCCGCTCGGCTTTCCAGGCCCTGGCCGCGTTGCGCGTGCCGGGTGCCACGGCCCGTGTCCCTCAGCAGGAAAGTGAACCGATCGCGGTGCCTGCGACAGGTGCGAGGCGCGTCGTGCCCGTCGCCGAGTCAGAGCCCGTCGCTGCTGAACTGCGCTATACCGACTGGACGTTCGGTGAGCTGCCGGAGCTGATGGAGGTTCGCCGTGGCCATCAGACGCTGATCGGGTTTCCTGCGTTGATCGATGGCACCACCCACGTCACCGTTGAGGTATTCGATGAACCCGAGCTGGCCGCGGAGAAACACAGGGCCGGACTGCGGCGGCTGGTGGCATTGCAGATCCGCGACGCGTTGAAGTACCTCGAGAAGAACATCCCCGATCTGCAGAAGATGTCGATGCTTTTCACGCCGCTGGGCACGGCCGACGAATTGCGCCGGCAGATCATCGACCTCGCGCTCGAACGGGCGTTCCTGGGCGATCCGCTGCCCGCCGATGCGGCCAGCTTCAAGCGCCGCGTCGAAGAGGGGCGGGGCCGGCTGACGCTCATTGCCAATGAGGTGGCGCGAAGCGTCGGGCTGGTCTTGGCCGAATACGCCGCGGCGGCTCGCAAGCTGAAGGACAGCCGCCCACCGAAGGAGACCGGCGACGACATCACCGCTCAACTGACGCGTTTGCTGCCCAAAGGCTTTGTCGTTCACACGCCCTGGAGCCAGCTGGCGCACTTGCCTCGGTACCTCAAGGGCGTCTCGATGCGGCTGGACAAGCTGCGAGCCGACCCGGCGCGAGATGCCGCGCGCTTGTCGGAACTGCGGCCGTTGGAGCAGCGATATCTGCGCCTGGTGGCCGAGCGCCGTGGCGCGCACGATGCGCGTCTCGATGAGTTCAGATGGTTGCTCGAAGAACTGCGCATCAGCCTCTTCGCGCAGGAACTGAGGACCCCGCAGCCGGTGAGTGTGAAACGGCTGGAAAAGAGTTGGCAGCAATTGCTGGCCTGAAATCCTCGTTTCGCTGAGTACAATGCGCGCTTGTTCGGGGTGTAGCGCAGCCTGGTAGCGCAACTGGTTTGGGACCAGTAGGTCGCGAGTTCGAATCCCGCCACCCCGACCAATTTTTCTCGCGCAGCCTCCTCGCTGTGCCCGGTTTCGATGCGGCGGTAGCTCAACCGGATAGAGCACCAGCCTTCTAAGCTGGGGGTTACGGGTTCGATTCCTGTCCGCCGCGCATCTTCAGCCGCCTGGCGCCTTTTGCAACGGTTGCAATCAACGCGCGCTTGCCGGCCCGCTCCTTTCTCTTCTGACCGCGTTCTGCAATGCTTGGCCGTGCCGAGCTTGGCATGACGCCAACGCCGTGCCCATACGCCGACTGGCGTATTCAAAACATGTGCGCGCCTGCCCAGACTCGGGGCACTGCAGCACCCTCGCGTGCACCGGCTCCGCGCCACGTCCAACACGTGCCATCCCCCCCGTGCCCGCCGCAGGTGTTCCCGCCACCCTTCTTGGGACCATGTTGAATGCCGAGTACGTCTACCGCTTTCTGGACGCTGTCTGAGTGGCAAGCTGCCTATGCGCAGGGCGTCGCGCCGGAGGCGCTTCTGGTGCCGCTCGTCGCGAGCCTGCCGGAAGGCGATCCGGCCTGGATCACTCGGCTGAGCGCCGATGCATTGAAAGCGCGGCTGGCCTCTTTGCGCACCCAACTGGCGGCGCTGGATGGCGATCGAGGCCAACTGCCGCTGTACGGCATCCCGTTTGCCGTGAAGGACAACATCGACGTGGCCGGGTTGCCGACCACCTGCGCCTGTCCCGAGTTCGCCTTTCATCCCGAAGCCCATGCTTCGGTGATCGAGCGGCTCGAAGCCGCCGGTGCGGTGGTGCTGGGCAAAGCCAATCTCGATCAGTTCGCCACCGGTCTGGTGGGCACCCGTTCGCCCTATGGCGCGGTGCCGAATGCGTTCAATCCCGACTACATCAGCGGGGGGTCCAGTTCGGGCTCGGCGTCGTTGGTCGCGCGTGGCGTGGTGCCGTTCGCGCTGGGCACCGACACGGCCGGCTCAGGCCGCGTGCCGGCGGGCCACAACAATCTGGTGGGCCTGAAGCCGACGCGCGGACGCGTCAGTACCCGGGGCCTGGTCCCTGCATGCCGCACGCTGGACTGCATCACGGTGCTGGCGTTGAGCGTGGAGGATGCGGATGCCGTCCTTCGTGTCATGGAGGGATTCGACGCCCGCGACCCGTACTCCCGCACGGCGCCCCCGCGTCCCGCCGCATGGCCACAGCGGCCGGTGCTGGGCATCCCGGTCGATCCCGAATGGTTTGGCGATGCGCAAGCCGAGCGCGTGCACAACGCGGCATTGCGGCGCCTGGAAGGCATGGGTGTCGAGTTGAGGCCGATCAGCTTCGCGCCTCTGTACGAAACGGCTGCGCTCCTTTACGAAGGGCCGTGGGTCGGCGAGCGGTATGCCGCCATGGAAGCGCTGATGCAAAGCCGTCCGCAGGCGGTTCACCCGATCGTGCGGGGGATCGTGGCCAAAGCGGCGAACTTCAGTGCGGCCGATGCCTATAAGGCCGAGTACCGCCGCATGGCGTTGGCGCGCACGGCCCAGATGCTGATGGATGGATTGGACGGCCTGCTGGTGCCTACCGCGCCGAGCATCTACACCATCGCGCAGGTGCTTGCCGATCCCTTGACGCTCAACGCGCGCATGGGCCTCTACACCAACTTCGTCAACCTGCTTGACTGGAGCGCGATCGCGTTGCCCGCGGGTAGGCGAGGCGACGGGCTGCCGGCCGGCATCACGCTGATTGCTCCCGCGTGGCACGAGGCTCGGCTGATCGAGTTTGGCCGCCATTGGCAGGCCATGGCGCCGTGGACGCGTGGCGCCTCCACCCAGGCACTCCCGCCCCAGCCGCCTCTGCCGAAGCCCGACATGGCCGGCCAGGTGGTGGTGGCCGTGGTCGGGGCGCACCTCCGCGGCATGCCGCTCAATGGCCAGCTCACCGAGCGCGGCGCCACGCTGCTCGAAATCACGAAGACCTCCTCGGCCTATCGGCTCTACGCCCTGCCGGGTACCACGCCGCCGAAGCCGGGATTGGTTCGCACCGGGGAGGGCGCTCCCATCGACGTCGAGCTTTGGGCGATGCCGCAAGAGCGCTACGGCAGCTTTGTGGCCCTGATCCCCTCGCCGCTGGGCATTGGCTCGTTGGAACTGATCAACGGGCGCAGGGTGCAGGGCTTCGTGTGCGAGGCGTGGGCTGCGCAGGGCGCCGAGGACATCACTGCGGCCGGTGGCTGGCGCGCCTATCTCGAACGCCGGGGCTGAGCTTTCCTCCTTCTCGGCGTGGTGGATGCGCGCCGAACTCTCACTGCCGCATTGCCTGGAGCACGCATGTTCAAGACCGTTCTGATTGCCAACCGCGGCGAGATTGCAGTGCGCATCGCGCGCACGCTCAAGAAAATGGGCATCCGCTCGGTGGCGGTGTACTCCGATGCCGACCGCGACAGCCTGCACGTGGCCGCCGCGGATGAGGCGGTGGCCCTGGGCGGCAACACGCCCGCGGAAAGCTATCTGCGCGGCGACCGCATTCTCGAGATCGCCAAGGCGACAGGTGCCGAGGCGGTGATTCCCGGCTACGGGTTCCTGTCGGAGAACACGGCCTTCGCCGAGCAGTGCGCTGCCGCAGGCATTGTGTTCGTCGGGCCCACCCCCGATCAGATCCGCCGGTTCGGGCTCAAGCACACCTCGCGTGAAATCGCCGAAGCAGTGGGCGTGCCGCTGACGCCGGGGACCGGCTTGCTGGGCAGCCTGGAGGAGGCTTTCGCCGCAGCCGCGAAGATCGGCTACCCCGTGATGCTCAAAAGCACCGCCGGCGGCGGCGGCATCGGCTTGTCGCGTTGCGACTCGGAAGCCGAGCTGGCGGCGGCCTTTGAATCCGTGCAGCGTTTGGGGCAGAGCTTCTTCAAAGACAGTGGCGTGTTCCTGGAACGCTTTGTTGCGGAAGCGCGCCACGTGGAAGTGCAGATCGTCGGCGATGGTCGAGGGCGCGTGGTGGCACTTGGCGAGCGAGATTGCTCGGTGCAGCGTCGCAATCAGAAAGTCGTCGAAGAGACTCCGGCGCCGCATTTGCCTTCCAGTACGCGGAGTGCACTGCTGGCTGCGGCCGTCAAACTCGGCGAGGCGGTGCAGTACCTTTCGGCCGGCACGGTGGAGTTCATCTACGACGGTGCCCGCGACGCGTTCTACTTTCTGGAGGTCAACACACGTCTTCAGGTGGAGCATCCGATCACCGAAGAGGTCACCGGGCTGGACCTGGTGGAGTGGATGATCCGCATCGCGGCAGGAGAGCCGCCACTGTTCGACGCGCCCAGGGCGCCACACGGCGCGGCGATCGAGGTGCGTGTGTACGCCGAGAATCCCGTGCGCAACTTTCAGCCGGCGCCTGGCGTGCTGACCGAAGTCGCGTTTCCCGAGGGCGTGCGCGTGGACACCTGGGTCCGGACCGGCACCGAGGTGTCAGCCCACTACGACCCGATGATCGCGAAGGTGATCGCACACGGCGCGGACCGCGAAGAGGCTCGGCACAAACTGCTGATGGCGCTTGAACTCACCCGGCTCCATGGCAGCGCGACCAACCTAGACTACCTGCGCAGCATCCTCGCGAGCAAGGAGTTCATTGCAGGGCAGGTGTCGACGCGCTTCCTGGATCGCTACGAGTACGTGTCCCCTGTGATCGAGGTGTTGGATGCCGGCACCTACACCACGGTGCAGGACTACCCGGGCCGCACCGGGTACTGGGACATCGGCGTGCCGCCTTCCGGGCCCATGGACGACTACGCCTTTCGCTTGGGCAACCGCATCGTCGGCAATCACGAAAGTGCCGCTGGCCTCGAATGCACGCTGCAAGGGCCTGTCATTCGGTTTCATGGCGACGCTGTCATCGCTCTCACCGGCGCCCCGGCACCGGCCACGCTGGATGATGGCGATCCGCTGGCATGGTGGAAGCCGATCTCCGTGCGGGCCAACCAAGTGCTGCGCATCGGGCGCGTGAGCAGCGGATGCCGCAGCTACGTCGCCATCCGCCGCGGCATTGACGTGCCGGAGTACCTGGGCAGCAAATCCACCTTCGTACTGGGCCAGTTCGGCGGACATGCGGGCCGCACGCTGCGCGTCGGCGACGTGCTGCCCATCAGTCGGCCGGAACTGTCTGCCTGCACGACGCCCGCGCCGGCGTACGTACCGGCCACGCCGCCTTCGGCGCTGATCCCGGGCTATGGAAAGCACTGGGAGATCGGCGTGCTGTACGGACCGCATGGCGCGCCCGACTTCTTCACGGCCGCGAGCATCGAAACTTTCTTCGCAACCGACTACCAGGTTCACTACAACTCCAACCGCCTGGGCGTGCGGCTGGTGGGGCCGAAGCCGGAATGGACGCGCAGCGATGGCGGCGAGGCCGGACTCCATCCGTCCAATGTGCACGACTGCGTGTACGCAATCGGCAGCATCAACTTCACTGGCGACACGCCAGTCATCCTCACTTGCGACGGGCCGAGCCTGGGAGGGTTCGTGTGTGCCGCGACCATCGTGAAAGCCGAACTGTGGAAAGTCGGGCAGGTCAAACCGGGTGACACCATCCGCTTCAGGCGCCTGGGCTTCGATGAAGCACTCGCCTTGGAGCTGGCCCAGGATGAGGCGATCCGCATGCTCAAGCCCATGCCGCCAAGAGGCGCGCCGCCGAGGCCGCTGTCCGCCGGTATCGTGTCCGAATGCGTGGTGGCCGAACTGCCTGAAACCACCGGTGCCGCGGGCGGGCGGCCTGCCGTGGCCTACCGCCAGGCGGGTGACAAGTACATCCTGCTCGAGTACGGCCCCAATGTGCTCGATCTGCGCTCGAGAATGCGGGTGCATCTGCTGATGGAGGCGCTCAAGGTGCAACCGGTGGTGGGCGTGCAAGAGCTGTCGCCGGGCGTGCGCTCCGTCCAGGTCCGTTATGACAGCCGCGTGATCGGGCAGCGGGCGCTCATCGACAAGCTGATTGCGATCGAACAGCAGCTGCCTGGTCTCGAAGGCTTGAAAGTGCCGAGCCGCATCGTGCACCTCCCGCTGGCATTCGAAGATTCGGCCACGCTCGGCGCCGTGCAGCGCTACCGCGAAACCGTGAAGGCCGAGGCGCCCTGGCTGCCCAACAACGTGGACTTCATTCAGCGCATCAACGGGCTGGGCAGCCGCGAGGATGTCCGCCAGACCGTGTTCGACGCCAGCTACATGGTGATGGGCCTGGGTGACGTCTACCTCGGCGCGCCTTGCGCCGTGCCGCTGGACCCCCGGCATCGGCTGTTGACGTCGAAGTACAACCCGGCGCGAACGTACACCGCCGAGGGCACGATGGGCATTGGCGGCGTCTACATGTGCATCTACGGCATGGACTCGCCAGGCGGCTACCAGCTGGTTGGCCGCACGGCGCCCATCTGGAACAAGTTCTTGCAGAACCGGCAGTTCGGCGCCGAACCGTGGCTGCTGAGGTTTTTCGACCGTGTCCGCTTCTATCCGGTGAGCGAGGAAGAGCTTGACCAGTTCCGGGCCGACTTCCGAGCCGGGCGGGTGCAGGTCCAGGTTGAAGAAGCGGTTTTCGATCTCGCGGAGCACGAACGCCGGCTCGATGCCCAGTCGGACGACATCGCGGCGTTCAAGACACGCCAAGCCCGCGCATATGCGGCCGAGGTGGCCCGGTGGCAGGTTGACCCAACCGCCGAGGGGCTGGACGAGGCGGAGGATGTGACCATTGCACCGGTGGACGGCAGCGCCATCGTGGCAGACATGTCAGGCAATGTCTGGAAGGTGCTGGTGGAGGTGGGTCAGGCCGTGCAATCCGGGGAGCCCCTGGTGATTCTGGAGGCGATGAAGATGGAGTTCACGGTCACGGCAGGGGCAAGTGGCACGGTGCGGGCTTTGCATTGCCGGGCCGGCAAGCCCGTTTCCGCCGGAGATCCGCTGTTGGTGGTGGCGCCTGCCTGACAGTCCTGCCGCCAAGTGTGGGAAGCGCGAAGCCCTTCCGAATTGACGGGAATGCCGAGGTGGAGATGCCTCCTTGGGAGCCTTGTGGACGTGGACGCCGAGCGGCAAGGCCAGCACGACGTGGTGCGTTCTGCGGCCAGGCGCCATTGCGACAGTTTTCTCAATCTTCTTGACCTGGCTGACGCGTATCCAGAATATGCAGATCAGACAGCAGGCCGGCTTGTCAAAGATTTTTTTGTCCGCTGGAGTAACAGATTGATAGAACTTGAAAGAGGGTGAGAGAAGTTGACTCGGAACATGGTCCGAAGGTCAGGCCCACCTCGTCGAGCATAAAAGACCAACAGCGCATTTTGAGAAGGGATTTCACCAAACAAAAAGAGCCCACCTGAGGTGGGCTCTTCGAGTATGGAATATCAAATTCCGATGCCAAGCGCTGGCTGGCGCATCTCCAGAGGTGGCAGGGCGTCTTCGGCGTCTTCAGGGCGGATGTTCTGGGCCAGCTGCCCCTTGGGGCCCTGGACCACATCGAAACTCACGCGACCCCCTTGCTTCAGCGTGCGAAACCCTTCCATCTGGATCGCGGAGAAATGGGCAAAGATATCTTCGCCGCCGCCTTCAGGTTCGATAAATCCAAAACCCTTTGCATCGTTGAACCATTTAACTGTTCCGATTGACATATTGGGCTCCCTTTCTTTGATCGGCGGCATTCTCATTCGCAGTTTGTGTGCTGTCAAGACAAGTGAGCGGTGTCTGTGCTGGCAGTGCGCCTTCAAAAAAAAGCGCCGCGCGTGACGCATTTCTGGCCTTGAGTCAGGCGTCGTTGGCGCAATATGGCAAGCACTGAACGTGAAGCGTTGACTCGATAGAATGATTCCATGCCCGACGACAAGCCAGGATCGCCAGAGCGACCGCCAACCTCGCCACCCGGTTCCAACCAGGGGGCGGTGGTTGTCGAGCGACAGACGGTCAAGACGGAACCGCCGCGCATGTTTCAGGTCGTGCTGCTCAACGACGACTACACCCCCATGGAGTTCGTCGTGATGGTGCTTCAGGAGTATTTCAAACGCGACCTCGAAGCGGCGACGCAGATCATGCTGAAGGTTCACAAGGAAGGTCGTGGCGTGTGCGGTGTCTACACCAAAGACGTTGCGGCCACGAAGGTCGAATTGGTGTTGACTGCCGCGCGGCGCGGTGGTCATCCCTTGCAATGCATTATGGAGGCCGCATGATTGCGCAAGAGCTTGAAGTCAGCCTGCACATGGCGTTTGTCGAGGCGCGTCAGCAACGCCACGAATTCATCACGGTAGAACACCTGTTGATGGCGCTGCTGGACAACCCTTCGGCGGCCGAGGTGCTGCGCGCCTGCTCCGCGAATCTCGATGAACTGCGCAAGAGCCTTGCGCAGTTCATCAAGGAAAACACGCCCACCGTGGGCGGCGCCGAAGAGGTGGATACGCAACCCACGCTGGGTTTC